>SLNO01000099.1 GCA_007132975.1 Balneolales bacterium | reverse complement strand
CGATTACCGTGAAAGTTCCTCCCTCTGGGAACTCGGCGCCATCCAGGGTGAAGGCGGCGTCGGTTGTTGATGCGTCAGCACCTTGAGGATAAATTTCAATCAGAAGCGGCGTGTCGGCCGGTACATCCTCGAATGGAGTGGCCTCGCGGAAGGCCAGATTGTCAAGGAAGATTGCGCCGTTTACGTAGACATCCACAGCTGCCGCAGCCGGGTCAGCAGAGTTATGGATGATCTGTACACGCGCAGTAGGGTCATTTTGTGCGTAGATGTTCCCGGCAAATAGAAGCGGGAGCAGTAGCAAAAAGGAAAAGACCCAAAACAATTTGGGGCTATGGTTCTTGTTGTTCATAGTATTCATTTTTTGGTTGTGTGTCTGTCTGTAAACCGAATCCGGCGGCATACCACCCCGACCGGTACAAGCCCCAAAAGTCAATTTGATTTCAAAAAATTCCCTCCTTTTCCCAAAAAAGCACTTCCAGTTTGTGTATAAACACTGTAAATAATTGCGCTGCAATATTATAAATTTCACTTATTTTTTTTCTATCCACTCCGCTCCGCAGCCGGGAAGGAGCAACCCTGAAATCCGGAAACCCATGGTAAGATATTGCTGTTCTTCCGGTATGAAGAATCGTACCAATACCCGGCTACAATCAGTATCCGTGCCTGAAGACACGCCTGGCTTCCCCCAGATATGCACTGATACTTTCCCTATGGCTGCCAGCTACTTCCGGCAGAAAGACTGGATACCATTCGAGCATCAGGTCGCTGTTTGGCAGGCATTTCGCGACGGACGCTCCGGGCTTCTCAACGCTCCGACCGGTACGGGCAAAACAAGCGCCATCTGGCTTCCGGTACTGCAGCGTCTGTACGATGACGGGTATCACAAGGGCCTGCGTATTCTCTGGCTCACTCCACTGAGAGCGCTGGCCCGCGACACCGAACAAGCTCTGAAAGGCATCAACCGAGATTTGGGGGCCAACATCCCGGTGGCACGCAGGACCGGCGACACCAGCAGCTCCGTCCGATCGTCCATCGACCGCAACCCGCCCGGCTGCCTGATCACCACCCCCGAAAGCCTCCATGTCCTTATTTCACGTCCCGACCACATCCGCCTTTTCAATCAGCTGGATGCGGTCATCGTGGATGAATGGCATGAGCTTCTGGGCTCCAAGCGCGGTGTGATGACCGAACTCGCACTGGCGTATCTGCGCACACTGAGGCCTGAACTCATTATCTGGGGGATGTCGGCCACCATCGGCAACCTTGAGGAAGCGCTGCACGTGCTTACCGGTATCCAAAAAAATAATGAGAAGGCAAACAGTGATAAAAGTGGAGAAACCGGCAAACATGGCGCTGGTAGGCACAGGATTCAAACAAATGAAGTAAGCGACACTGCCAAGATCAGCGGAAATAATAAGACAAGTGAAACTGCTTATAAGAACAGCGGCCCTTCCATTACGCCCACTGTCCGTCCAGTACCTATCCTGGTCCGATCAGAAATGGAAAAATCCATCCGAATGCAGACCATCTTGCCGGATGACAGTACCCGCTTCCCGTGGGCCGGACACATGGGCCTCAAACTGCTGCCCGAGGTAATCCCTGTAATCCGCAACAGCCGGTCCACCCTGCTCTTCACCAACACCCGTGCGCAGACAGAGATCTGGTATCAGAAAATTCTGGATACCTGCCCTGACCTGGCCGGACAGATGGCCATACACCACGGCTCCATAGACGCTCCGATCCGCGAGTGGGTGGAAGAGGCTGTCCGCAATGAACAGCTCAAACTGGTGATCAGCACATCCAGTCTGGACCTTGGTGTTGATTTCAGTCCGGTGGAAACGGTCATACAGGTCGGCAGCCCGAAAGGCGTGGCCCGCTACCTGCAGCGCGCCGGTCGGAGCGGACACCAGCCCGGGGCCGAAAGCCGCATCTACTTTGTGCCGACACACGGGATGGAGCTGATCGAAGCGGCGGCGCTCCACAAGGCCGCCGAAGAGCGCGACATCGAATCGCGGCCGCTTTTCGACAAGCCGCTTGATGTACTGCTGCAGTTCCTCGGCACTCTCGCCGCGGGCGGAGGGTTCGACCCGGCCGTCACCCTGCAAACGGTCCGCCGCACATACACCTATCGCGATCTCGACGATGCCGGCTGGCAGTGGGCGCTGGCTTTCCTCACCAGCGGCGGATCGGCCCTGCGGTCCTATCCCGATTACCGAAAGCTGTCCGAGGACAACGGTAAAATGGTGATGACCGACACCCGCCTGATCAGGAAGCACCGGCTCTCCATCGGCACCATAGTCGACGATCCCGTCCTGAAAGTCAGGTATCTCAAAGGCGGCTACATCGGCACGGTTGAGGAATCCTTCATATCGCGCCTGCGCCGAGGCGACACCTTTCTTTTCGCCGGCAAATGGCTTTCTTTCGTCCGGCTCAAAGACATGACCGTGTTCGTGAGGCGGGCCTCGAAAAAAAGCGGGATTGTCAGCAGGTGGATGGGCGGACGCATAGAGCTCAGCTCCCATCTTGCCCGGCAGATGCGCCGGCAGATCGAACTGATCGCAGACGATGCGGCGGCCTCCCCCGAAGCCGCGGCAATCCGTCCGATCCTGGACATCCAGCGTCAGCGGTCCCGGCTCCCCTCAAAAAACGAATTTCTTGTGGAATCCCTTAAGACGCGTGAGGGGAATCACCTGTTTTTCTATCCGGTGGAAGGACGCGCGGTCCACGAAGGCCTCGCATCCCTGGCCGCATGGCGCATCTCGCGGACCATGCCGGTCTCCTTCTCCATCGCCATGAACGATTTCGGGTTTGAGCTGCTGACCGACCGCGAACTCGCACTCGACAGCAGCAGCCTCAAAGAGCTGTTCCGAACTGAGAACCTGGAGGATGATCTGCTGGATGCGATCAACGCCTCCGAGATGTCACGGCGCCATTTCCGCGAACTGGCCCGTGTCTCCAGGCTGCTTTTCACGGGCTTTCCGGGCCGTTTCAAGGGTAGCCGGCACATCCAGGCCAGCTCCGAAATGCTCTACGAGGTCTTCCGCAAATACGATCCCGGGAATCTGCTGTTGCTGCAGGCCAGCCGCGAGGTGCTGAACAGGCACATCCGGCTCGACCGCATCAGAAACGCCGCCGAGCGCATCATGGCCATGGACCTTGTGCTTCAGCCGCTTGAAAAACCGTCCCCCTTCTGCCTTCCCGTCTGGGTGGACCGCCTGCGCGGCGGACTCACCTCCGAAGAGCTGGAAGACCGCATCCGCAAAATGCAACAACAGCTGCTGGCATGAATAAAACACACAAAATGGGTAAAGAGGCAACAAACAGCGCACAGAACGACAATGCAAAACAGCTCACGCTGCAGGGCGAGCGCCTGATCCTGAACGGCGAGCGGGCTGTCATCTGGCTGGATGCGCCACGTGGCACTTCAGGCACACCGGGCGCATCAATTTGCCGTACGCTGCTGCTCTCCGATACGCATTTCGGAAAGGCGGAGACATTCCAGGAACATGGCATCCCGGTTCCGGGCGGGGAAACCGACCGCGACCTTCAGCGCCTGACCCGGCTGACCGAAGCAAACGACATTGATCGCATCATCGTACTCGGAGATCTTTTCCACAGCAAACGTAACAGCAGTTGGGACCGGGTGTTCTCTGCTTTCGGGGCCTTGTCCGGGTTGGATCTGGTCCTGATTATGGGCAACCACGACATCATCCACCAGAGTGATTACGAATCCATCGGTTTCCGCTGTTTCGAAGAGCTGGCGCTCGGGCCCTTCCTTCTTCGGCATCATCCACCTGAAAATGATTATGCCGTAAAGACCGCCGGGGCTGAATTACCCGATCCCGGACCCAGCGATCCCGAAAAATTGTACCGTATTTGCGGACATCTTCACCCCTCCTTCCGGCTGCATGGCGCAGCCCGGCAGCGGCTGACCCTGCCCTGCTACTGGGTCCGGCCCGACTGTCTTATCCTGCCTGCGTTCGGCAGCTTCACGGGCACGCATCCGGTGACGCCGGGCGCGGGGGACAGCATCTGGGTTGTTGCCGGCGACTCCGTCCTGCCGGCTCACATCGCACGCGGCGATTAGTGTGCATTTTTGGGCGGTTTCGTTATCTTGGTGCAAATCCATCCACGCCAAAATCATCACCAGAACCATCTGCACCATGAGCACCAAACCATCTCTTTCTGACAAACTGCTGGAACAGATCCTGGAAAGGGGAATGAACGTTACCGATGTCGAGGCGCAGCTTCGGCGCTTTCGCAAGGGTTTCCCGGACCTGAAAATCGACCGGCCGGCCACTATCGGCGACGGAATAGTGCGCCTGCCAGAAAGTGATACGATGCCACTGAAGGAACGTTTCCTGCAGGCACAGAGGGAGGGCCGCGTCATGAAATTCGTCCCGGCATCCGGGGCGGCAAGCCGCATGTTCAAGTCGCTCCTGGCCATGCGCAACGGTGACGATATCACAAAAGAGCACCTGGAGTCCGGCAACGCTGATGGGGACGCCGCGTTTACCAAGGCCTTTCTCGACCAACTGGAAACCTTTGCATTCTATGAAGATCTGGTGGATGTGCTCAAGGAGCGTGGAACGAGTCCGGATGAACTGATGCGCAAGGGCGAGTACCAGGAACTGCTCTCTTTTGTGCTGGAGGATAAGGGGCTCGGGCTCGCAGACCTTCCCAAGGGGCTGATCCCCTTCCACCGTTATGCCGACCACCGGCGCACACCGCTGGAAGAGCACCTGGTGGAGGCCATCGCCTATACGCAGGCCGAAAACGGCCAGATCCGCATCCATTTCACGATCTCCCCGGAGCACAAAGAGGGTTTTGACCAACGCCTGGAGCAGGTGCGGTCGCGCTACGAAAAGGGCGGTATCCAGCTTCATGTGGAGACATCCTTCCAGAAACCCGAAACCGACACCATTGCCGCCGATCCGGAGAACCAGCCGTTCCTTGACGACGAGGGCAGGGCGGTTTTTCGTCCGGGCGGACACGGAGCGCTGCTGGTCAACCTCGAGGAGTTGCGGGGCGATGTGGTGTTCATCAAGAATATCGACAACGTGGTGCCGGACCGTCTCAAGGAGACCACCTACAAATTCAAAAAGCTGATCGGCGGTTATCTGCTCACGCTGCAGGACAAGATCTTCTTCTACCTGAAAGAGCTGGAGCGCCAGGGGGCGGACTCGCAGCTGCTCGATGAAATCATCGCGTTCGTACAGGAAGAGCTGCACGTGGCCCTGCCCGGTGACCTGCCCTCCCTGCCGGATGACGAGGTCGAAGAATCGGTGGCCGACTCTCAGCGCAGCGAGCTGGTCCGTTGGCTTTTTGACCGGCTGAACCGGCCTGTGCGCGTCTGCGGCATGGTCATCAATGAGGGCGAGCCGGGCGGCGGACCCTTTGTGGTGCGGCACGGTGACGGCAGCACATCGCTGCAGATCGTCGAGAGCGCACAGGTCAACATGGACGATCCCGCGCAGAAGAAGATTTTCGAATCATCCACCCATTTCAATCCGGTGGATCTGGTTTGCTCGCTCCGCGATTACCAGGGCCGGCCTTTCCGCCTGGAGGATTTCCGCGATCCCGAAACCGGTTTCATCTCCGAAAAATCTTACCAGGGCCGGGAGCTGAAGGCGCTTGAGCTGCCCGGCTTGTGGAACGGCAGCATGGCGCGGTGGAACACGGTTTTTGTGGAGGTTCCAGCGGATACGTTCCATCCCGTCAAGACGGTCAACGACCTGCTGCGGGAGCAGCACCGGGGTTGAACCCATTCAGTAGCAATTCCGGAATGAATTTTGTGACGAGCGGTGTTATAGGAGGCAGTTGCATGAGCAGACGCGCAACCTGCACGTTCACCTACGGCATTACGCGCGCTGTCACATGATCCAGTCACATCCATAACTTATCATAAATAGGAGAAATCACATGCCGAAACGTAAAGCCAGTGCCGAGTGGAAAGGCACACTGCCAGAAGGAAACGGAATTGTAGCATTGGGAAGCGGCGCCTTTCAGGGGGCGTATTCTTTCTCATCTCGTTTTGAAGAGGGTGTCGGGACCAATCCGGAAGAACTGATTGGCGCGGCACACGCCGGCTGCTTCTCCATGGCCCTGTCAGGTGCGCTTGGCAAGAACGGTTTCAATCCACAAAGTGTCAAAACCGAAGCGGTCGTCCACCTCGTCAAAGATGACAGCGGGTTCACCATCACCGAAATCGATCTCGATTGTGATGCGCACGTTCCGGGTATCAGCGAAGAGGACTTCAGCAAGTTTGCCGAGGAAGCAAAAAAAGGCTGTCCGGTCTCCAAGGTATTAGCCGGAGCCAAGATCAACCTGACGGCCCGGCTGAAAAGCTGACAAGACCCATCCAGACTAAAGCCGGTAGCCATCCCGGCTTTTTTTTGTCCTCCCGACTTTGTCGTCGCCGGCAGCTGTGCCATTCAGACCCAACCATGCGCAATCATATATTCAGGCTTTTCGCATCCATTCTCCTGATCCTCCCGACCTCAACCATGACCGTCGGGCAGGACGTCGAGCATCCCATGCGCATGCCTGCCGTGTTCCATGATGTGCTGATCTTTGTGGAGCCGGTGAGCGAAGACGGTGATACCCTCCGCTTTTTCACCGACAGCGCGGATGGCACCATAATTTACAAAGGGACGGTGGACCGGATCAGCCTCACCACCACCAGCGCCATCATCCAGGACCAGCAGCAGCTGGCCGCCTTCCTGCCGCCGATGGATTCCTCTGATTTCATCCCGCCGCCCATGGTCTCCGACGGACTCGTTCCCGTGCGGGCCGACGACAGGATGCCGCCGCACCATCGTGCCATTTTGCATGACACGGCACCGGGCCAGAGATCGGGCAGACCGGGTGACGGCATCCTCGGAAGCACCTGGTTTGCCGGCAGGGCGTGGACCGTGGACTTCCGGGAACAGACACTTTATGCTGTGCCGGTGGACATGACTCCCTCAGCCACCGGCGATGACGGCGAAGTTGTCTCTATCTCGTTTTTTGAAGAGGGCGACCGGCGCCGGTACCATTTCGCCAGGGTCCCGGTAGTGGTGTCCGGTGATTCTGTCTCCATGGTGCTGAAGACCGGAAGCCACATTCAGCTCACGGATGCAGCACGGGAAGAGCTTGATTTCGACGGTGCCCTGTTCCCTGCCGGACTCATATCCGAATCGGTGGCGGATGAATGGCTGCGTGAGCACCCCGAGTGGAGGGTCTACGAGGCCGCCGACCGCAACTACGGAAGCGATGTGATCGAGGTGCCTGAGGTGCAGGTGGGAGCGCACCGTTCCGGGCCGGTCCATTTTGCGGTGCGCCGCGACGAGGCCTTCACCGACTGGTTCTCGCAGTTCACGGACAAGCCGGTCGCCGGAGCTCTCGGCGCCGATGCCTTCCGGGGAACCCGCATCACCGTGAATTATCCCCGTTCTGTGCTTATCTTCCACGAGTGAGCCCCATCCACCCGATTCTGCTTTTTCCAATTCTGCTACATCCGATTCAGCTCCATCCATTTCTGGCTCACCCGTTTTTCATCCATCCAACACTGTTACATTTATAGCATGTCCACCCGAATCAACCTTACCGCGTACAACAAGCAGCAGCTCAGCGACTTCTGCAGCGAGCTCGGGCTGCCTCGCTACCGTGCCGACCAGCTTTTCCAGTGGATCCACCTGAAGAATGCGGGATCGTTCGGGGAGATGACCAACCTGCCGAAGGCGCTGCGCGGTGAGCTGGAGAAGAAGGCGGAACTGAAGGGGGTGGACAGGGCTTCCGTCAGCCGATCGAAGGATGGCACCGTGAAATGCCTGTTCCGGTTGCACGATGAGAAGCTGGTGGAGGCGGTGCTGATCCCCGAGTTCTTTGATGACGGCGTGGCCGACCGGCTCACGGTGTGCGTATCGTCCCAGGTTGGATGTGTTTTTGGATGCAGTTTTTGCGCTACCGGGAAGATGGGCCTGTTCCGCAATCTTTCCACCGGCGAGATCACCGGGCAGGTGCTGGCCATGAATGCCCTTGCCGAGGCGGAGTATGGCAAGCGCATCACCAACATTGTGTATATGGGGATGGGCGAGCCGTTCCACAACTACACGCCGGTCGTGGATTCGGCGGAGATCCTGTGCGATCCGCTCGGACTGGACCTGTCGCCGCGGCGCATCACCATATCAACGGTGGGCCTTACCCGGCAGATCCGCTCCTATGCCGACGAGCAGCGGCCCTGGAACCTGGCCATCTCACTGCACGCCGCGGACGATGAAAAGCGCAACAAGATCATGCCAATCAACGAGACGCTGGACCTAAAGGCGCTGCGCGGCGCGCTGGAGCATTATCACCGGACCATGCGCCAGCCGGTCACCTATGAGTACCTGCTGTTCGACAACTTCAACGATTCTCCGGAGGATGCCCGGAAACTGGCCGGGATCGCCCGATGGATCCCATCCAAGATCAACATCATCATGTACAACAGCGTCGAGGGCGTGACCCTGCAGCGCGCGCGGGAAGACCGGCTCGACCGGTTCATGGCGGAGCTGACCAGGCAGGGAGCGCGGGCCACGGTGCGGCGCAGCCGGGGCGACGATATCGATGCGGGATGCGGGCAGCTGGCCATCCGCGAGCAGGACGGCGAGGGCAAGACCATTGCCGGAAAATCTTCCGGAAAACAGAAATCCGGGAGGCAGAATCCCGGAAAACGGAGTGGCGGGGAGAAAACCGTTCCGGATACCTGGAATTGAGACAGGCGCCTGGATAAGTGCGCGCGATCATTGCGTACTGGCAGAGACGTCAGGCTCCGGCAAAGACGCATCCACCAGAAAAGAACTGCTTCAGAACGGAAAATCGTCGTCGGGCGTGAAATCCAGCTTTTCGATGACCGGCGGGATGGCCTGGGCGTGGATCTCATTGCCGTCGATGTAGATGGCGCGGTACGGTCGGGTCGGACAGATATATTCGCACGCGCCGCAGCCCACACAATGCTCCACGGCGATTTCCGGGATGGTGAGCCCGTCCTGATACGGCACCATGCGCACCGCCTGGGTCGGACAGTGCTCCGCGCACGCGCCGCACGCCGTGTTCTCGGTCTGCACCACGCAATTGTCCAGCTCCAGCCGCACCACACCGATCTGCGTGACATGCTTTTCCTCAACGGCCAGCGGCAGGATGGCGCCCGTCGGGCACACCTCGGTGCACCGCACACAGTCGAAATTGCAGAAACTGGCGTGAAAATCCAGCCGCGGCTGCATCATACCGGTGAAGCCGTACTCCAAAAAGGAGGGTTGCAGCACATGGGTGGGACAGGCGCTCACACATAGCTGGCAGGCGGTGCACGATCCCATGAAATGCTCCAAAGAACGCGAACCGGGCGGGGAAACCGGGAAGTTTTTCTTCTCGGGGATGGTGGATGGGCGGGTCACCACCACATCCAGCTCGTCGCGGCGGTCGGTGGTTTGCGCCGAACTTTTCAGCGCCCGGGATGCCGCAGAAAATCCAATGAAGTAGGCTGTGAGCCGGAAGAGAAAATCGCGGCGTTCGGAATCCTGCCGGGTGGGATCCTGCGGGGTGAAATTTCGCCGCTCGGGATCCTGGAGCCCGAAAGATTGCCGGTTGAAACCCCGCCGATCGAAACCCTGGTCCCTGAAAGCGTTCATTTTTTGGGTTCCGGAAGGCGCGTCGGTCCGGGCGGACTCATTCGCTTCATCCCTGATCTGATCCAGCTCGCACGGTCCCAAAACTGCCGGGCCTGCAGGTTTGCGGCTGGACGGAAACCACTTGTTTCGGTAATCGATCCCTTGCCGCGAGCAGACATTCAGGCAGTTGAAGCAGCCCACGCACCGCGTGAAATCGATTTCGTTGCTTTTCAGGTCGATGCACTCCGCCTTGCAGTTCAGCGAGCACTCGGCGCACCGGTTGCACAGCGATTGGTCGATTTCGATCCGGAACATGGCGTACTTTGAAACAAGTCCCAGCAGCGATCCGACCGGACACACCGTATTGCAGTACAGCCGTCCCCTTCGGAATGCCAGCACCCCCACCAGTCCCAGCATGAACACCGGGAAAACCAGCGGAAGCAGCGTCATCTGGCGTGTTTCGACATGGTAAAAGCGGTAGTTGCCAAATGACGAGAACACATCCGCCAGCAGGTTGTTGCCGGCGTACCAGACAGGGCGCACCAATCCGGCAAAGATCTTGCCGAAGACGCTGAACGGATCCAGCAGGTTCAGGAGGAACACGCTCCCAAACAGGAAAGCGGCCGTGGTGATGCCAAGCAGAGAATAACGCAACAGGTTCTGTGGTGCGGATGGGCGGTATCGCGGACGGCGGCGGCGGATGCGCACGGTGTAGAACCGCGACAAGCGCGAAAACACATCCTGCAGGATCCCGAGTGGACACACGGTGGAGCAGTAGACACGTCCGAAAAGGAGCGTGGCCACCAGTACCGCCAAAAATCCCAGCGTCAGCAACCCGAGCACATTGAGGAACTTTAACAGCGAGGGCACAAACTGGATCCACGTGACTCCGTTGACCAGGCCGGCCGACAGCGATTCTGTGAAATCGAGAAACAGGAATCCCGTCGCTGTCAGAAAAAACAGTGAAACGGCAACCCGGGAATACTTGAGGATACGACTGCGCATGACATCCAACCCGTCACATCCGCAGACGGCTGATATTCAGGTTGTCGAGCTGCATGGTGCCCACGCCCATCTCCTCACCCATGCGAATGTGCCCCACCTCGGCGGGCTGGAGCCCGAACAACAGGGACGAGGCTGCATCGGCGGCAACAATGTCGGTGGATATCACCTGCGCCTCCATGGTGACCACATCCTCCACCGAAACCCCGCGCGGACCGTTACGCATCATCACGCGGTAGGCGTCCACGACGTTGAGGTCCGGCGTGCGATACGTGGTGTAGTCGGTGATGCACTGGTGCAGGTTGTTGGCGTGATAGAAGCGCCGGTCCCAGACGTTGCCCATCAGGTTTTTCATGGCCACCGTGATGGACGAGCCTCCGTGGTGCTTGAGCACAGGCACGTTGATCAGTACATCCGATTCCAGGATCAGCTCATGCTCCTTGGTGGCGGTAAGGCGGCGGCCTTTGGGGATACCGACATCCTGGTAGTAGCGCTCCGAGTTGGCCGGGACAACACGCGCGCCGGCATCCGAGGCGGCTTTCTCGATGCCGCTGTTGCGGTAGCAGGCCCGCCATTCGTCGCAGGTGTGGTCAAAGACGTAGACGCGGGAGGCGCCCGCTTCCAGGCAGTGCTCCACAATGCGACCGACCAACTGGGGATTTGTATTGGAACCCATCTCGGGCGGACGATCCCAGCCGATGTTGGGTTTCACGACCACCGTCTGTCCCTTCGACACGAATTTCTTCATACCTCCGAGCGCGGCTATGCCTTTGTCGAACATGCCGACCGCGCTGCCGCCGCGCACAGCTACAAGGTCATAAGGAAGGGCGGCCCGGTCGGCTCCGAGCACGGATTTCCATCCACCAAAGGCGGCGGAGGAACCCAGGAATACGCCGGCCCCCACACTTTTAAGCAGGAAGTCTCTTCTCTTCATCTGAGATATTGGTAACAGGGTGACGGTTTCAGTCCGCGAAGCAAGACATTGAGGGACCAGCAGGCGAATGATATATGGCTGGCCGGGATGCTTCGAAAAACCGGGGTAAATTATTCTTCCATGAAATCCAGCAGGGTAAAAATATCAGAAATGCCGGATTCACATCTTAATACTATAAAAAAGAGGTCTTAATCGCAATAAAATATTAAGCTCAAACCTTCAAACAACTGATTTTTCAGCGCCTGGGGGCATCATCTGTATTTACTACCCTCTCACGCTCATGTTGTCATCACATCAAAAAAAAAAAACGTCTATATTCCAACGATGCGGACTAATTCGTAAAAAAAATGATTTTTTCTATTCCTGCCGGCTGCTGCCACGGTTCCCAACCGGCACTTTGGCGGGATGCGCGACACAAACCACACAATGAAGATACTGTACTACGACTGTTTTGCCGGGATTTCCGGCGATATGCACCTCGGCGCCATGATCGACACCGGCGTAGACCCGGAGCATCTGCAATCCGAGCTTGCGAAGCTGCCGGTCGGCGGTTTCCGCCTGGATATCCGCCGGGACCAGAAACACAGCATTGAGGGAACCCGGGTGGATGTGGTTCTGGAACAGGAAAGTGACGGCCACATCCACCCGGATTCTCACGCAGCGCCGCACCGCAACCTCGACGACATCACGCAGATCATTGAGCAAAGCGGCCTTCCGGACGGCACAAAAACCCGCGCGCACAAGATGTTCCGCATCATTGCCGAGGCTGAGGCTAAGATTCACGGGGTGCCGGTCAGCAAAATCCATTTTCACGAAGTCGGTGCGCTTGATTCCATCGTGGATATCATCGGCGCGGCGATTTGCCTGGAGTACCTGAAACCCGACCGCATCCTCTGTTCTACGGTGGAGCTGGGCAGTGGTACCATCCGGTGCGCCCACGGCACCATGCCCGTACCGGCCCCGGCTACGGCGGAGATTTTGAAGGACGTTCCGGTGCGAATCGGCGGGACCAACCACGAAGCCACCACGCCCACCGGGGCCGCCATCCTGGCTGCCAGCGTCGACGAATTCACCGACCGCCCCGCATTTCGTCCGGAACGCACGGCCTACGGCATCGGCCAGCGCGATGCGGCCCTGCCCAACGTGCTGCGCGTTTTTGTCGGCCAGGCGGAGGCAGATGACGTATCATCCAAAAAACCTGGCGGCCTATCGGAAACAGTGCAAGCCACGACCGAAACCGCCGGCGCCATCCTTCCCGCCGGCACCGTTCGCGACGAAAAAACCCTGATCAGCTGCCAGATCGACGACATGAACCCCGAGCAGTATCCCCATATCATGGACCGCCTGCTCTCATTGGGCGCCAGCGACGTCTCGCTCACCCCCGTCATCATGAAGAAAGGGCGGCCGGGCCTGGTCCTGGATGTGCTCTGCGACCCCGGCCTCACGGGAACACTCGCCGATGCCATCCTCCGTGAGACCACCACCCTCGGCGTGCGCTACCACCCCGTCTCGCGCATCATGCTGCAACGCGATGAGGAGCTGTTCCAGAGCTCGCTCGGTCCGGTCCGCATCAAAAAGGCGTGGCTCGACGGCAAGCTCCTGAAGTGGAAAGCCGAATTCGAGGATTGCAAATCCCTGGCCGGAAAGCACGACATGCCGCTGCGGGACGTTGTCCGTCTGGTGGATGCGGAATTCGCCAAAAAAGCAGAAATGAAACAGCCGTGACTTTCGGTAAAGCAAGACTTACACCAACGAAGTAAAAATGCCCACAAACGACATACAGATCACAGAAAACGATCAACGCCGTACCCGCAAATCCGGCCCGGACCAACGCACACTGCAGGAGAAATACCAAGATCTGTTGGAGATCCTCCGCGGGCTTGGCAAGACCGCCGTCGCCTACTCTGGCGGTGTTGACAGCACCTTCCTGCTTGCCGCGGCAAAGGAGGCCCCGGTGGCCGAGCTGGTGGCGCTTACCATGAAACGCCCCTACATTGCCCAGTGGGAACTGGTCGAAGCTGAGCAGTTTGTCGAAAAGCTGGGCATAACGCACCGGATCGTGGAGTTGCCGGTGGATGAGGAAGTGCGCAACAACGTCGTCAATCGCTGCTATTATTGCAAATCCAGCACGTTCGGATTCTTCCGGGAGGAGCTGGACCGGATGGGCTTCGACACGCTGGTGGACGGCACCAATGCCGATGACACCCATGAATATCGTCCCGGTATGCGGGCCACCCGGGAGCAGAAAGTGCGCAGCCCGCTGCAGGAAGCCGGCCTCACGAAGTCTGAGATCCGGGAGCTTTCGCGCGGGATGGGCCTGCCCGACTGGGACAAGCCCGCCAACACATGCCTGGTCACGCGCATCCCCTACAACACCAGGGTCAGTGACGAAGACCTTCGCCAGATCGAACATGCCGAATATTTCATGATGAAACAGGGATTCCGGCAGGTGCGTGTGCGCAAGCATGACGACCTGGCCCGCATCGAGGTGGACCCCGAAATGGTCCCGCGGCTTCTGGAACCCGAAACGGCCGCCAGGATCACTGCGCATCTCAAAGAGCTGGGGTTCCGCTACGTCTCCGTGGACATGGGCGGATACAAAACGGGCAGCATGGACCAGGCCATATTGAAAAACAGCAAGTGAGCGCGTAATTTCCGGCGATCCACTTCCCCCTCACATTATTATATATGGATAAAGACAGACTGAAAGAACTGCTCAGCCAGGTCCGCGACGGCCAAACCGATATCGACGAGGCCCTGGACAAGCTGAGCGACCTGCCCTACAAAGAGCTGGGATTTGCCAAGATCGATAACCACCGCGAGCTGCGGACCGGGTACCCGGAGGTGATCTTCGGACAGGGTAAGACGGCGGAGCAGGTGCGTGACATCATCGGGTTCATGATGACCCGCGAAAGCAATATCCTTGCCACACGGATCGCCCCGGAAACGGCGGCCGAGGTCCTGGGGGCTTTCCCTGACGCGGAATATCACAAAACGGCCCGATGCATCACCATCCGGCGCAAGTCCGCCGTATTGCCGGACACCGAAATAGCCGTGGTCACCGCCGGCACCGCTGACCTGCCTGTAGCCGAAGAGGCCGCCGTGACGGCCGAGATCTTCGACAACCGCGTCCAGCGCTTTTTCGATGTGGGCGTTGCAGGCATCCACCGCCTCTACGACAATCTGGCCGAAATCCGCAAAGCCCGGGTGGTAGTGGTCGTTGCCGGCATGGAGGGCGCGCTGCCAAGCATCGTGGGCGGCATGGTGGACAAGCCCGTGATCGCCGTGCCCACAAGTGTCGGTTACGGCGCCAACTTCGGCGGCCTCTCCGCGCTCCTCGGCATGCTGACCAGCTGTGCCAGCGGTGTGAGCGTGGTCAACATCGACAACGGATTCGGGGCCGGATACATGGCCGGCATGATCAACAAGCTCTGACGCGGGGCAGGCAATCAGGCCGGCACAGGCCGATCGCCCGCCGCTGAACCGCTGCAAGTACGGCCTGATTCTGTAAGAGTGATCAGCTCAGAACTCGGGTATGTGTGCCGGTGAGAAAGCCGCACAGGTCAGGGTCCCGCCCGCAGCACCTCCCGCCACATCTCGGTCTTGTACGCCCTGCGCGACGCTGAAGTCCGGGCGAAATAATCGGACAGCTCTTCATCGCTCAGATCCGGATGCGCTATGCGGGCCAGCTCCATCCCCACCGATCCCTCAACGTCGGAAAGCCGGTCGTAATAGTCGATGGTGCTGTAATTGTACCGGATGGATGAGCCGCCGGGCTTGACCTTGGTGTACATCACCCAGCTGTTGAGGATGTCCTGGTCGATGCGCACATAGTGGATCGGCTTCCAGAAGTCCAGCTCCATGGATTCGTGCTCACCGCTGGCGCCACGCGCGTCCATGTAATTCTTGGTGATGTAGGGTCCGGCCGGCGCGTCGGCCCCGTCCGGCAGGGCGGCACCATTCATCCGCCAGATTTCGCTGTGGACGATCCGGTATCCCTCGTTCATGGTTTCCACGAGCGCATCGGCCCCGCGTCCGGCATGCACCCTGGCCAAAAGCTCCGGCTCATCCGCTCCGTACAGCGCACCGAACTCCTCGGTCATGGTGATAGCGACAAAATCGTAATCGACGGTGGGACCCGTGATCAGGGCATCATACAGGCTCCAGCCGGTGATTTTTCCATCCCCGATCCGCTCCTCATGCACCGGCAGCCAAAATTGCTCGTGCATGGCCACGAATGCGGGCGCCGATCCCGGCTGCACACTGTAGTAGTCGATTTGCAGATAGACGGTGCGCTCAGATTCAGCAGAGGCAGAGGCAGACGAAAAAGCGGATGCCAAGGCCAGCGGACAGGCCAGCAGGACCAGCATCGCCAGCGCGGCGATTTGGAATTTCGAGGTTCGGTTCATGTTCCCTGTATTGTTTGTAAGTCGTTTCACGTGCCGGCCCACTCTTGGCCGGTTTCGACCAATGTACCGTTTTTGATGGAAAATCGCGGGAATTTTGTGATTATTTATGGATATTGTCACTCTGGAAACAGCCAAGGCTCTCTCGCGGACCAACAATTTCAACTTCACACTATCGCCATGACTATACCCCGCACATCCACACTGCTTTTCCTTTTCCTGATTTCGGCAACCGTCCTTTCCGTCCTGCCCGCCTGCCAGACGGAAACCACCGAAAGCGGACAGCCGCTGCCCGGCCGGCTCGATTATGCCATCGCGCTGCACGGTGGTGCGGGTGTGATCTCGCGCGATATCGATCCGGAGGTGCGCGACGGCTACCTGGCATCGCTGGAGGAGGCGCTGACCATCGGCCGTGATCTGCTGGATGCGGGCGGCAGCAGCCTTGACGCCGTGGAGCAGGTCATCCGGTTCCTTGAGGATGACGAGCGGTATAATGCCGGACGCGGCGCGGTGTTCACCAGCGAGGGACGCCATGAGCTGGATGCCTCGATCATGGACGGGCGCGACCTGAACGCGGGCGCCGTGGCAGGCGTGCTGACAGTCCGCAACCCGATCTCACTCGCCCGCAAAGTGATGGAGGAGAGCCGCCACGTCATGTTTGCCGGTGAGGGTGCCGAACGCTTTGCCGATATGATGGATGTGGAGCGGGTGGATAACAGCTGGTTCGGTACCGATCGCCGGCGGCAACAGCTGGAGCGTGCGCGTGAGCAGGCGGGCTTGCCGGACGTGCAACCCTTCGGAACCGTCGGCGTGGCGGCGCTGGACCGCGACGGCAACCTGGCCGCGGGCACATCCACCGGAGGCATGACCAACAAGATGCCCGGCCGGGTGGGCGACTCGCCCGTGATCGCCGCCGGCACCTATGCCGATAACAACAGTTGCGCCGTATCGGCCACCGGACATGGTGAAAAGTTTATCCGCAACGCCGTGGCCTACCAGATCTGTGCCATCATGGAGTACCAGGGCGCCACGCTGCAGGAAGCGGCGCGCATCGTGATCCATGAGAAACTGGATGAGGGCGACGGCGGCATCGTGGCCGTGGACCATCTCGGCAACATTGCGCTCGAATTCAGTTCGCCCGGGATGTTCCGCGGAGCGGCCGACTCCGAGGGACGGTTCGATGTGGCCATCTGGGATTGAGCGGGGCGAACAGAGACTGACGGCAAAGTTCAGCCAGTCGGGAACAACCGGGTAGCCAGTGGCGCCATATCGGGTATGCCAGCCGGGGCAAGGCTGCCGCGAGCAAAGGCTGCCGTCAGCGACTCCAGGCGCTTGTGATTTTTTCGCGGAAATCCCGCTTCCACTCTGCCGGACAAAACGCATGTTCGATGGCTTCGAGGTTGCACTTCAGGAGCTGCTCCGGTCCCCATCCAAAAACGTTTTCCATCACCCGGTATTCATGCTCAAGGGTTACATTGGATATGGTGCGCGTGTCGGTGTTGATGCTCAGTGGGATGCCCGCTTTGTAGAGCAGGTCGGCCGAGTGGTCCTCGATCTGCCGGAAGACATTGGTCTGGACGTTGCTTGTCGGGCACACTTCCAGGTGTATACGGTGATCACGCAGGTGCACCAGCAATTCCGGATCCTCTGCGCTTCGCACGCCGTGGCCTATCCGGGTCGGCTCAAAATGGCGCAGCGTCTCCCACACGCTGTCGGCGCCGCGGGCCTCACCGGCATGTGCGGTGCGTGATATGCCGTGCTTCTTTGCATACTGGAAGGCTTTGATATGGTTGTCGATGGGGAAGCCCGCCTCATCGGCGGCAATATCGAAGCCGAACACACGCGCATCAGGTCCGCCAAACTCCCTAACCAGCTCCACGGTCTGCATGCTCTGCTCCTCGGAGTAATTCCGCAGCGTGCTGAAAATGAGCCCGGCCTGCACACCGGTCCTGCCTACCCCTTCGTCCGTGGCTTCGATAACCGCTTTCACCACCTGTTCCGGCGTCAGGCCGTTTTGGGTATGGAGGATGGGCCCGAACCGGATCTCCGCATAAAGAACGTTATCGGCCGCAAGCTGGTCGAACAGGTCCAGGGTGACAAGGCGGAGCTGCTCCTCGGTCTGAATGAGTTCCACGGCATTGAACGCGCGGGTGAGATAGTCTGCCAGATCGGCACATTTTGGCGGCGCGATAAACTTGTCGCGGTACGCTTCCGGGGTGATCTCCGGATTGATTTTGGTGACAACATCGTAACTCAGCGAGCAATCCAGATGAAGATGCAGTTCAACCTTTGGCAGTGAGGAATAATCCATGAAACGCTCCACTTCTTTGCATAGAATTTCCGCAAATTACACCAAAGGCGTTTAATTGACAAACACGGGTGAGACAAATCGACCGTAACCTGATGGAGGATCATGACAGAATTGCCGCAGGCCTGTATGGCACGCAATTTCTGCATCCTGCTGTTTCCCTGACCGATCAAAAATCACTGTGAACCTGAACGGGTGGCCACGTAATGCCCAATCAGCCCGGACAGGTCCAGCCGGTGGATCTGCTGCGGGAATGAGAGCACCGATATCGAAAAATGCTCATTGGTGATGTAGTAGGTGAGCCCGTCGCGGGTCGTGACCGCCTCCACCTGATGCCCGCGCCCCATGAAATTGCCCGGCAGGTCAAGATCGACTTTTCGCCTGTTGCCTCCAAAAAAATCCACCCCCTCAAAATCGTAGAAAAGGTAGAGGAACGGCGCCATTTCGGAGCTGTATCCGGTGAAAACCAGCAGGTCCATATCCTCCAGATAAACCGATCCGGTGACCAGTCCCTGCACGTCGTAAGTCTGCTGCAGCTGCGCCACCTGATCGCCGGGCCGATTGGGCAGCAGGTACACGGAGGTCTGCTGGCTGGTCCACTGCTTGGTAAAAAGGAAGATACTGTCGCCGCGGACCAGGAACGCTTCGCAGTCGAAGTCGGTGCGGTTGGATCCGGGTGAGGTCAGGTCATGCTGGTCGGAGTAGGTGAACCGGATCTGCTGCATCCGGGGGCTGCCGGCCAGGATCGACTCCTTTGTGAATTTCAGGATCCTGAGGTTCCTGCGGCTGCCGTAATTGTTGCCGAAATCGCCGATGTAGATGTGCGTATCGTCCTGCGTGATCTCCTCCCAGTCGCGCTTGGGCACAGGGCCGAGCGGGACCGTCACAATATTCTCGACGTCCTCAAACCGAAGGCTGTACAGGTTCCGGGGACCGGCGTCATTGATCAGCCAGAATCTGTCATTCCAGTATATTATGCCGGAGGTTTCCTCGTGTCCCTCGGGCAGGTAGTGCGACTCTTCGGGGGATATGGTCACGGGTGGATAGGTACAGCTCCCGTCGTTAATGGCGGCCCCTGCTTTGAAATTTTCGGCCAGCGGATCGGTGCATCCCTTCACCGGCGCGCTCTGCCCGGCATCACGCATGTCCATTTTCACCATCTCCTGTGATGGTCCGCCCGGATCAGCATCCCCGGTAGCTGGGCTAGCCGATCTGAAATTCTCCGCGGCAGTGCCCTCAATCTGGAGATTTTCTGCCCCTGGTCGTTCATTTACAGCATTCTCAGCAGCTGAGCGCTCCGTAGCAAGAAAGATGGATACGGAACATTTCGTTGCGATCAGGGCCACAACAAGCAGGAGTCCCCCTGTCAGAATAATTGTCCGAAAATGTTGCTTCAGCATGCGGTCATGAGTTATGAGATTGCAACCTGAAAGGTAACGGTTGTCCGTAAAACCTGCATTAGATTAACACCCCAGCATTTTTAAATCCGCAGACTTTAGCATTATTATCCTGGAATAGAGGTGTAAAAATCACTTGAACATTAGTTGTACAATTGTTACAATATGGTATGTTGATTACAATTGATACATCGGCGTTATTGGCGGTACTAATGAATGAGGCGCATAAACAGCGTATCATTGAATTGACTCAAGGTTGCGACTTGCAATCTCCAGGAAGTCTGGATGCAGAATTTGGAAATGCGTTATCTGCCATGATAAACCGGAACAGGATTTCCATTACAGATGCGAAACGTGTGATTCAGCAGTTTACCACGATAGCGATTCGCAGAACAGCAATTCGCATGCACGAGGCCATTGAGTTGGCAGGCAATTATGACCTTTATGCATATGATGCCTACGTTCTGGATTGCGCCATGCAATATCGGACGCCACTGCTAAGTTTGGACAAGAAGATGGGGGAGATTTCAAAACAGCTCCAGATTCAGTTATTGGAGGTAACAAAATGAAGGTGTACACTTACTCGCAGGCAAGGCAAAAACTGGCAAAACTTCTTGACGAGGCAAGTTCAGAAGGACAGGTCGCAATTAAAAAGCGCGGCGGTGAAACCTTCATCCTCAAACCTGTTAGCCAGCAGGGCTCTCCCCTGGATATCGAGGGAGTGGACACGGGACTGGACCTGGAGGAGATAAACAGTGCGGTCAGGGAAAGCCGGGAACGTGCTTAGATAAACATGAGTGTTTGGTGCCAGTTTCTCATCCAGTTGAATTTTTTTTTCATTCCCTGACCATTCCGGACAATCCAGATTGAGTTACTGAACAGCAGCAATGCCCCGTCAAACGTTCACGATAAACCGCTCGACCGACTCCATGAATCTGGCGGGCGGCAATCCTGCAAATGCTTTGAACTCCCGGCACAGGTGCGCCTGGTCTGCAAAACCGGCCTCCAGACTGAGGCTGCCCAGATTTAGTTTTGATCCCGACAGCAGATAACGGTTGATGGCGTTCAGCCTTGCTATTCGCATGTACTGCTTGGGCGTAAGGCCGACCTTCTCCCTGAACTCCCGCTCCAGCTGCCGGCGGCTGATGTATACCAGTCCCGGCAGCTCCTCCACCCTGGAAGCTGCCTGCGTTTTGCGGATCAACTCGGCGGCAAAATTCAGATAGGTCTTTTCCGGATGATTGTCGTTCAGCTGACGTAGAAGGTATTGGT
Source organism: Balneolales bacterium (assembly GCA_007132975.1). Taxonomy (GTDB): domain Bacteria; phylum Bacteroidota; class Rhodothermia; order Balneolales; family Natronogracilivirgulaceae; genus SKNL01. The sequence goes on along the minus strand of SLNO01000099.1, from coordinate 2,562 downwards.
GGGTCAGGTTCCGTTGCTGGTGGATACTGCCAGCCTCCCTGAGGCGCGAGCAGAAATCACGGAAAGAACGTCCCAGCACGGATTCCATATCCTCAAAGCGTTCCGAAAAAAGGGATGCCGGGACCCCGAACAGGTTAAACACACCCTCCGGTTTGAAACGGATGCCAAACGTGCGCACATGACTGCGGAACCGCACCTCGTAGGGACGGGTATGGAGTCCGATCACGGTATAATCGGGTGACTGTCCCCAACTGGTGCCGGACTGCAGGTCGCAGTGCAGATCGGTGAGATGGATGATCAGCTCAACATATCCATTCGGCATCACAAACTGGCTAAACCGGGGTATGCGGCCGGAGTTGAATCCACCCGTCCAGTAGAATTCCACAAAGGAATCCAGGGGAGGCAAGGGCTTGTATTCGGTAATTTCGACTGACATGATCAGTTTGTAGGATGTGGAGATGCGCAACCCTGTTTAATCTAATAATATCAAACATATATTCCGCGCACTGGGAAGAAATCATCAAACCGTGCAATCTGAGGAGAACGTGCCGGGACACATTCCTCCTCCTGAGTGCACAATGCTACACCGGCTATCCGGCCATTTTAGCGGTATCTACCGTATTCGAGTCGACGGGCATCCACACCTCATCAAACGTGGCAACGATGTGATTGGCGCCACCGAACACGCCAAGCACCTTTGCTTTCACGTTTCCGGTGTTCGTCAGGTTGTGAGGCACCATCTTGGGCACCAGCGCCAGATCGCCGCGATCGAGGCGACCTTTTTCGCCGCCGATCTCGGCCTCAAGACTGCCTTCAAGGATCAGCAGAAGTTCCTCGGCACTGTCGGTGTGTCGGCCGAGCGTTGCGCCTGGCTCCAGCTCGAAGTAGACGGTGGCGGTACTTTTTGTGCCGTTTGCCCCAAACAGGGGGAACGTGGCACGGCAGTGCTGATCCGGCTTGTGCTTACCGGTGAATTCGATCAGTTCAAGTGTATTCAGGTTTACTTTTTCCATGGCTTGGTGGATTTGGTTGGTGTTCAGGTCCATGGGAAAATGTAAAACACTGCGGACTGCCAGTATTGAAGAAATGCGACATTCGGAATGTCGATTCCTGGCAGCTGTAAAGAAAAGCTGCTCATTGAAGCCAAAATCTATTCGCTGAAACCAACACGCCTGGCAACGCTGCGACTCGCCCCCTCCCCGATGCTCTCACCAGCCTCATTTCTGAACGTCTGTTCCACCTCGACAACCCTCTTGACGAGACCGCGCGAATCAAACCAGGAGTGGTACGTGAACTCTAAAGACTCAAAGAAATTCCCGGTTTCAATGACATAAGAATCAATAAACCCGTCCTTGTCATTGATTACCTCTCTCTTGGTGATCATGCTTTTGCTTAACCAGGGTTCAGAGAAGGTGGTCCATTCTTTTCCGATTTCAAACTGCCTGGGATGTACCCGTCTTGGATCTTCGCGGAGCCTAATGGAATCGCCATCAGCATGTTCGATGCTGAAATTTCCGGTTATCATACTTTCAGGGCTGAACTTCTTCAGCTGGCTCTGTATGAATGCCTGAAATTCGGGTTGCCCGTTATGCAACATTTTCGGCATGACCGTATAACCTGACGGTTGCGTGTATGCATACTCCGTGAAATAGCCGTCATCGTAGCGATACCAGACATCTTGCGGTTGGATGTCTGGTCTGCCTGCATCACCGATTACACGCATCTTAACAAGATTGCTCAGAGAATTTTCATCAACAGTGATCGCGGCATCCGTCTTTTTTACAACAGTATGGAGGCGTTCTTCAATTACCGGAACAAAGTCAGCCGAGTCCGGATACCGCATTGAAAATGTATACTCGTATTGTGAAACCTGGCCGGCCCTGTAATCGATATACGGCTCTTTTTCTGATTTGCCTGAAAAGATGCTGCAGCCGGCAATTACAACGGTAATAATTACAATTAACGGGATGTTTTTCATACTAACACAGTATTTGTCTACATAATATTTAAAAAATACTTGGCAGTTTGGGTATGGTAATCCGGGCAATCAATCAAGAAGAAAAAGCTCTGAGCCCGTCTTATTATTGGTTTGACGCGATAATATCTTCCACTTTCGACTTGAGATCCAAAATATCAACTGTCGCCACAATCCAGACCATCTCAAGAGTAACTCCAAAGTATTCATGTATAATGATATCCCTCATTCCAGCAATCTGGCGCCATGGAGTATCCGGATGATTCTCCCTTATCTCATCGGGCAGATGCTTTACAGCTTCCCCGATAATTTCCAGCCTTCGAAGGACAGCATCCTGTTTTTCCACATTTTTGTAAAAATCATCTTCTGAAACACCCTCAAGAAAACGCTGAATATGGGCGATACTCTCCAAAATATCCTGAAGATAGACGTCGGGATTTCTTTTACTCATAGTACCGGATCTTCCTCCCTGAGGATTTCATCCTTCAAAGCTGGCTTGATCGCATCATATTCAACAAGGTCAACCTTGATCCCCAATGTATCTTCCAACTCCTGTTTAATCCCGACAAATTCCAACAGACTGATCT
>SLNO01000110.1 GCA_007132975.1 Balneolales bacterium | reverse complement strand
GGAAAATATTTTGGAATTTGAGAAAAAATTTGACACTATATTAGGAGAGCGAGGTATAACATTATCGGGTGGGCAAAAACAACGAACCAGTATTGCTCGGGCGCTCATACGCAAGCCATCCATACTGATCCTGGATGATTCGCTGAGTGCCGTTGATACGAGGACGGAGGATGCTATAGTGCAGCACCTGGATTCGGAACTGGAAGATGTGACAATGTTTATAATTTGTCATCGTTTATCATCTCTGAAACACGTGAACACGATTTACGTACTGGATGAAGGTCGGATTGTAGAACACGGTAGCCACGAGGAATTAATGAGCAGGGATGGCTATTTTGCAAATATGTACCGCAAGCAGCTTATTGAGAAAGAACTTGAACACATATAGACCACATAGGTTACATACATAAAGGGCCATTTCGTCTGATAGCGAAATCCCGTTTAAAAATGGAGAGGAAACTAACATGATTATAATTCCATTGGGTGTCTCATCTGCCACCCCCACCGCTGTGCGCCACCTGCCATCATTGGCTGTCTGGCGTGACGGTTCCGTATTCCTGTTTGATTGCGGGGAAAATGCCCAGATGCGGTTGTTGCAGGCCGGTGTCAAACGCTCCAAAGTTGAGGCAATTTTCATTTCTCATCTGGATGGTGACCATATCTTTGGGCTGTTCGGCCTGTTAAGCACCCTTCAGCTGCAGCGGCGCGACAAGGAACTGCACATCATCGGTCCAAAAGGCTTGAAAAAGATGATTGATTCGGTTTTCGGTGTCGCTGAGATCGAACTGGAATTCCCTGTTACTTACAAAGAACTCAAAAGTGACTTCGACCATGAAGTGGTACTTGAAGGGGAGGAGTTTTATGTGGAGGCCCGCCCACTCAAACACACCAAATTCTGTATAGGATATCGTTTCCAGGAAAAAGACAAGCCCGGAAAAGTGGATGCAGAGAAGGCCGCGGAAGCCGGCATAACCGATGATGCGCATTTCAAGGCGCTGAAAAACGGTGAGGATGTTACACTGGAAGACGGTACCGTTGTTCACTCCGCCGATATCGTCGGTGATCCCAGGCCCGGAGAAAGCTTCGTCTATGTGACGGATACGGAATTTTGTGAGAACGCCATCCGATTGGCCGAAAATGCCACTATCCTTTTCCATGAGGCAACCTTTGGCGAGCCGCTTAAGGAGAAGGCGGAAGATACCGGCCATTCCAGCGCTCAGGACGCCGCCATTGTGGCCAAAACAGCCAAGGTGGAGCGTCTGGTGATCGGGCACTTCTCTGCCCGCTACTCCAATCAGTTCCTTCTTCTCAAGGAAGCCCGCGGTGTCTTTGAAAAAACGTGGCTGGCCTACGAACTCAGACCCATATTTACCAACCCCGATCAGGAGAAGGAAATTATCAGCCCGCGGGTTGAGATCATCGATCTCAAGGACAAACGTGCCCAGAAGTCGAAAAGAACGTTCAAACCTGATCCAAAACGCAAGGGTGGATTTAAAAAACGCAGATTCAAACGGAAACCGGCAAATGCGCGTTACTACAAAACCGGTGACGATTCTGAGAGGCAGCAAAAACCAAGGTTCAGCAAGCCCTACAAGCGTCGTGATGACAGTCAGTCGCGCCCGAGTCCTCATCGCCCAAGCAAGCCGCTACCAATAACACCACGGACTCCGTTTGATGACTTCGACCGCTTCTGACAAGCGTTCCGATACAAAAAAAACTGCTTCTGGTAAAGCCGTCGACACATATCTGATCCGACGGCTTTACTTATTTCTGGCCCCATACAAGTGGTTCCTGATACTGGCGTTTTTTCTGACGCTTGGGGTTGCTTTCCTGGGTCCCATGCGCCCGTACCTCACTCAGGTTGCGGTAGATGACTACATCGCAGAGGGAGATGTGGTGGGACTGGGCAGGATCATGCTGCTCTTCCTCGGGGTGCTTCTGCTGGAGACGGCCATCCTCATCGGGAATACCTATCTGATGCGCTGGATAGGGCAGGGAGCGCTCTATCGGCTTCGTGAAGCGGTCTTTACCAAAATCCAGAGCCTTCACGTACAGTTTTTCGATAAAAATCCCATCGGTCGTCTGATCACACGTACCACCAGTGACATAGAAGCACTCAGCGACCTGCTCTCTTCCGGTGTTGTCAATATCATTGGTGACCTGTTCCGCATCATTTTCATCATCGGATTCATGCTCTCCATGAGCTGGGAGCTGTCCATTGTCAGTTTGAGTGTGCTGCCCATCCTTGTTTATGCCACGTTCTGGTTCAAAGCAAGGGTAAGGGTCGCATTCCTGAACGTGCGTGACCAGATCGCCAGACTCCACTCCTTCATTCAGGAGCACATCAGCGGCATGAGCATTGTCCAGCTTTTTGGCCGTGAAAAAAAGGAGGCTGAGAAATTTAAAGAAATCAATCGTGACCATACCAATGCCCATATCAAAACGATCTTTTATTTCGCGATCTTCTGGCCCGCCGTAGAGGTCATTGCCTCCTTGGCCATGGCACTTGTTATCTGGTATGGAGGGGCACAGGCACTGGCAGGACAAGTCACCTTTGGTATCCTCCTGGCATTCATCCAGTATGTGAGACAGTTTTTTGTTCCGATCCGGGACCTGTCCGAAAAATTCAATACCCTGCAGAGCGCCCTTGCCTCGTCCGAGCGCATTTTCGGAGTTCTGGATACAAAGGACGAAATCCCGGAACCCGAAGAGCCGGTTGTCCCTGAACGGCGGGAGGGTCATATCCGGTTCGAGAATGTCTCTTTCAGCTACACATCTGGCGAGCAGGAGGTACTCAGGGAAGCAAGTTTTGAGGTAAAGCCCGGCGAAATCGTGGCAATAGTTGGCGCTACAGGTGCCGGCAAGACCACCATTATCAATCTGCTCCTTCGTTTTTACGATGTGGGAACCGGCAGGGTCACTATAGACGGTACCGATATCCGGGACATGAAGACTTCGGAGCTCAGATCCTATTTCGGCCTGGTGCTGCAGGACAACCTCCTTTTTGCGGGTACTGTGATGGACAACATCACTCTGGGCAACGATAAAATCACCCGGGAACAGGTCCAGTATGCATCGGAGTTGGTGCAGGCAGACCGTTTCATAAAAAAGCTCCCCGGCGGCTACATGCATCGCATCACGGAACGGGGCACTTCGCTCTCCATGGGGCAGCGGCAACTTGTCTGCTTCGTGCGTGCACTGGTGTACGATCCCACCATACTGATCCTGGACGAAGCCACATCCAATGTCGATTCTGAAACGGAGTTTCTTGTATCGAAAGCGCTTGATACGCTGATGAAGGGACGCACATCCCTTGTCATAGCGCATCGGCTGTCAACCATACAGCACGCTGACAGGATTATCGTTATGCACAAGGGACGTATTCGGGAAATTGGTACGCATCGTGAACTCATCAAGCAGCAGGAAGGAATCTATCGGCGTCTCTACGAATTGCAGTACAGGGATCAGGCAAAAACAGCGGGCTGACCTTTTTACTGTTGCGCTGACCTGCCGCCGACAGCCAGCCGTCAACAGGCAACTGCTAACAGGAAACCTTCAACCCTCAAGAGCCAACATTTTTTCCGCTTGTAACTGCAGCTTCCCGGAAAATTATCCCGCAACTGTACTTACATATTCCATCACGTCCTCGGGAGTGTCGGGAGGCAGACAGAAGAATCTGTTGCAAAAAATACTGCCATCATTATATTTCGCGGGTTCGCCGTTCAGCAGGATACTGGTTTGGAAACCGGCCGACTCCATGATGGCTGCGGGCGCCGCAATATCCCAGTAAGCGGTCCTGCGGAAACTTACAAACCCGGAGCTGGGGCCGTTCAGCGGTGCAATAATGTTGTGTGCGGCACTGGAGGTGCGTCGTACAGGCAGGTGCATGACAGCCTCTAGCCTGTCCCTGAGTACCGGACTGGCACCCTTCACCACCACAGGCATCTGGTGGCGCCAGCTAATGGTTTGATGAATATCACGATATTCTTTTAAAGATGTGTAGAGCCGGGCGCGGATATGGGAATTGCCGAACAACACGCAGTTTCTCTCAGGTTGGTACAACACCCCAAAGCTGGGCTTACCGTCAATGCACAGGCTGATAAGCACAAAATAATTAGGGGATCCATCCACGAACTTGCTGGTTCCGTCTATGGGGTCCACGTACCACACTGCGGAGGATTTAGGCGGATATACGTGGGAGGCTTCATCCTCTTCGCTTACGATCACCTCACCTGGAAATGCCTTGCCAAGAAGCTCCATCCAGTAATCGCTCATCTGTTGGTCGGAATCGGTCACCTTGGAGCCGTCTCTTTTCATACTTACCTGAAAGCTGCGGTTGTGCTGCTGAAGCCGAAGCTTGCGCCCGGCTTCTTCAAGATGGGGGTAAAGCCACCGGAATCGTGTGCTGTATTCTTTCTCCGTCATTCCAGTTCGTGATCGTTCCTGGTGCATTCTTTCTGTAACCTGTACCGTATTTTTTATATCTTGAGAAGATCGCATTATTTCAACTTACATAACATACCACCAGGAATTTCACATGGATGATAATACCAGGACAACCGACTTCGAGGATTTCGCAGGCACGTCAAACGGCGCGTACGTTGATATTATCGAAAAACTCAGCGAAGAGAAAGAGCGGTTGGAAAATGAGCTTAGGAAAGAGTTCCGTAATGCTCGTAAGTATGTGAGATCTCATCCCGAAGAAAGCCTCGCATACGCCTTTATGGGCGGATTGGTGGCGGGATTGGTCCTGGCAAGGTTTTTTTCACGCTGAACCGGCTCTTTTGCCGTTATCCAGGTATAACGGTAAGGGACTCTAGGAGGTTGGTACCAATCGCCCGGCTTCTGCTGAACGTGATTATCCCCTGGACCCGGCAGCATTCCTACATCCAATTAAAAGAATAAACAAGCATTCTAATCCAGTCACACTATGTCTGAACTTCAGTACACAACCGACCAGGTAAATGATCTTCTGCAGCGCGTGGATGCGCTGAGGAGGTACCTTTGACTACGATAAACGCAAGGAGAAAATAGGGGAACTCGAGTTCAAGGCCCAACAGCCTGATTTCTGGAATGACGCCGACAAAGCCCAGGCGCTCATGCAGGATCTGAACCATGAGAAATCATGGGTTGCACAGTGGGACAAACTGGACGAACGTCGGCAGAACATCCTCCTTTTTCGAGAGATCATGGCCGAAGGGGATGACGTGACGGATGAATTCAACGATGAGGTCACGCTGCTTAAAAAGGAGGTGGAAGATCTGGAGTTCAAGAACATGCTGGATGAGCCAGATGATCGCCGCGACGCACTGCTGACTATCAATCCCGGTGCAGGCGGTACGGAAAGCCAGGATTGGGCGGAGATGCTCTACCGGATGTACACCCGGTGGGCCAGCGATAACGGCATGGATACCACGGTGCTCGAGTACCAGCCCGGTGACGTTGCTGGCATCAAAAGCGCCACCCTCGAAATCAAGGGAAATTTTGCATACGGATACCTCAAGGCCGAAAACGGCGTGCATCGGCTGGTGCGCATCTCCCCGTTTGACAGCAATGCACGACGGCATACCTCGTTCAGTTCCGTTTTTGTGACACCGCTAATAGACGATACCATCCAGATCGAATTAAACCCGGATGATATTGAAATGCAGCGTTTTCACGCCGGAGGAAAAGGAGGGCAGAATGTCAACAAGGTTGAAACCGGTGTGCGCCTCATTTGGACCGGAAAGCTTTCCAACGGAAAAGAAGAGCGCGTAGTGGCTGAGTGTCAGCAGGAGAGGTCCCAGCTTCAAAACCGTGAAAAAGCGATGGTGATGTTGAAGTCGCGGGTTTATGACCATGAAAAAAGGATCAAAGAGGAGCAGAAAAACAAGCTGGAGAGTTCAAAAATGAAAAATGAGTGGGGCTCGCAGATCCGCTCCTACGTTTTCCATCCATATAATATGGTCAAGGATCACCGCACCGGCTACGAGACCTCCAACGTCGATGCCGTAATGGACGGAGACATTGACGAATTTATCAAAGCATACCTTATGTCCGATGCCTGAAAAATATGATTTCCTGGTCTTGGGAAGTGGTGGTGCGGGACTCTCGTATGCTCTGCGGGTGGCACGATTCGGAACCGTGGCCATCATTACAAAGAAGGATTCCGCAGAATCCAACACGAATTATGCACAGGGAGGATTGGCAAGCGTCGTTGCCAGCGATGACCGTTTTGAAGACCACATCAATGACACGCTCATCGCCGGAGCCGGCCTCTGCCACCCGGATATAGTGGAACTTGTAGTCCGGGATGGGCCATCGGTTATTCGGGAGCTGCTGGATTGGGGAGCCCAATTCACCATGAAAGATGGTAAACTTGATCTGGGAAGGGAGGGCGGACACTCCAGAAACCGCATTGTGCATGCCGCAGACCGCACCGGCAAGGAAATTGAGAAAACGCTGCTCTCGGCGATCGCCAGTCACCCCAACATCAAAGTGTTCGAGCATCATTTTGCCCTGGAATTGATTACAGAGCATCATTTGGGTAGAAAGGTGACAAGGTACGATGATGACATCCATTGTTACGGCGCCTACGTTTTTGACACCCGATCCGACAAGGTGGAGCCGGTCCTGGCTAAAGCTACCCTGCTTGCCACCGGCGGGGTGGGTGAAGTCTATCTGCACTCTACCAATCCATCGATTGCCACGGGCGACGGCATAGCCATGGCTTACCGCGCCAAAGCTCGCGTGGCCAATATGGAATTCACGCAGTTTCATCCCACCACCCTGAATGTCCCGGAAGCCAACTCATTTCTTATATCCGAAGCGGTCAGGGGAAAGGGTGGTATCCTCAGGGACCGTAGCGGGCATGCCTTCATGTCAGACTATGATGAACGAGCCGAACTTGCCCCAAGGGATATTGTGGCGAGGTCCATTGACGACTATCTAAAAAAGTCCGGAGATGAGAGCGTTTATCTTGATGTAACACATATCGATAAAAAAATACTTTCAGACAGCTTCCCCCATATCATGGAGACATGCCGCAGCTATGGGGTGGATATAACGAGGGAGTGGATCCCCGTTGTGCCGGCTGCCCACTATCTGTGCGGCGGAGTGTTGACCGACCGTGACGGACGCACAACCATACACGGTTTGTACTGTGCCGGGGAGGCTGCATGCACTGGGTTGCACGGAGCCAATCGCCTGGCATCCAACAGCCTGCTGGAAGCCATGGTGTTTTCGAAAAGAGCTGCCGAAAAGTCAGCGGAGTATGTGCGTGACCGGAACTGGATTAGCGGGGTGCCCGATTGGGACGACAGCGGCACAATCAATGCAGAAGAGGCCATCCTCATCCACCACAACAAACAAGAGCTGCAACAGGTTATGTGGAATTATGTGGGAATTGTCCGAAGTAACCTGAGACTGGAACGAGCATTCTGCCGAACCTACCTGCTCTACGAAGAAACGGAAAGCTTTTATCAGAGGACCAGGGTCAGTGTGGCGCTTTGTGAATTGAGAAATCTGATTGTCAACGCCTATATCATAACCAGGTCAGCTATGAGCCGAAAAGAAAGCCGGGGACTGCACTATACCACGGACTACCCACGGCAGGATAAGGAGGCCTGTCGCGACACCATCATTTGACTCATGAGGTAATCTGGCAACAACAGGGGAAAACCATGCTGCATATCGGTGTAACTGGAGGTATTGGAAGCGGGAAGACGACATTCCTGGAGGTCTGGGAGCGTCTGGGCGTGCCGGTTGTGTATGCTGACGACCTGGCCAAACAGCTCATGATATCAGACAGTGATCTAAAAAAGGAGATCACCCGGGTATTTGGAGCCCGGTCCTACAACAGTGACGGCACCCTTAACAGAGAGTACCTTGCGCAAGCCGCATTCCGCGCCGGTCGTGTGGAAGAGCTCAACCGCATTGTTCATCCTGCGGTTTACAGGGAGCTTGAAGAAAGGAAAGAAAAGGCTAATGCCAAAGGAAGCAAGCTGTTTGCGCATGAATCGGCACTGTTGCTCACATCAGGCAAAGGACCAAAATGTGACCTTGTGGTACTGATTGCAAGTCCGGAGGACGAGCGGATCGACAGGGTATCGGCGCGTGACGGCGCCAGCCAGGGTAATGTGAAAAGCCGCGTGGCGAAACAGCCGGACTTTGACCTGCTGGAAAAGGAGGCCGACTATGTTGTCCGTAATGACGGCACCCGCGAAGATCTGGAGCAAAAGGCGGAAGGGTTGTACCGCGAACTGCTTGATCGCGCTGAAAAGCGCACCGTGTAGTGCTATGAAATTTTTTGAATGGGCTCAGGCCATCCCGGGCATTCCTAAATCTATCATCAGACAATGTAAATAATGGCACAGAAAATGATAAACCACCTGATAACTCTCGAAGAGTTCATCATCCGCTCGCAAAACCGTTTTGATGGGGCCACCGGAGAGCTGTCACAGCTTTTGCGGGATATCGGACTGGCAGCCAAAATCGTATCCCGTGAAGTGAACAAGGCGGGCATCACCAATCTGCTTGGCCGGCATGGAAGCGAAAATGTTCACGGTGAAAGCGTAAAAGAACTTGACGTCTTTGCAGACGAGCAGATAAAATCGGCACTGGCCCGGTCGGGTATCGTGAGCATGATGATCTCCGAAGAAAGCAACGAGCTGATCCGTCTTGAAAGCTCGTCTGGAAAATACATCGTTTTTTTTGATCCGCTGGACGGGTCATCCAATATCGATGTCAACGTATCTGTGGGCACCATTTTCTCGATTTACAGCAGGAAAAGCCCGCGTGAAGAACCTGCCCGCGAATCCGATGCCTTGCAGCGCGGCGACAGCCAATCGGCGGCAGGTTATGTACTCTACGGGTCGAGCACCATGCTTGTCTACACCACGGGTATGGGGGTAAGTTCCTTTACGCTTGATCCGAGCATAGGCGAATTCATGCTCAGCGACGATGACATCCGTATTCCGGATTTCAACCCTCTGTACAGCATCAACGAGGGGAATGCATCTGGTTGGCCGGTTGGGGTAAAGGAGTACATATCCTACATCAAACAGGTGGATCCGGAAACCATGCGTCCTTATTCGCTGCGATATATCGGGTCAATGGTGTCGGATTTGCACAGGACCCTGCTGCTGGGCGGCATTTTCCTTTATCCGCCGAATGTGAGCAATCCACAAGGGAAACTCCGGCTCATGTACGAATGCAACCCCATGGGGTACATCATTGAGCAGGCAGGCGGACTGGCCATTGATGGCAAGGGAAGCGTACTTGAAACTGTTCCGCAATCCATCCACCAGACAGCACCTGTTTACATGGGTTCGCGGAAAAATGTGGAGAAGTTGCAGGAGTTCCTAAGGCGATACGGGTGACAGGTGTCTGCCGGAAGGATGGGGCCGGTTCACCGGCAACCACTTCATTCCGATTTACGATAATCGTGGAAAATAGCAGCTCCGTGCATCCAGCAGGCATTAATATCCCTCTTTTTCCAGAAGGCGCACGTGCATGCCTTCGCGGATGTCGTATTCGCCCACAAAGCCGGCATTCACTTCGAGGGTGTACATTGCGGGAAGCTCTGAACGTATCTGCCTCTCCGAAAAGGGTACAGTACGTGTGTGGATCCGCACAATGCGCTGCTGCCTGTCGATGAATAATATGTCGAGTGAGAGCGGCGTATTTGCCATCCAGAAACTGCGCGGCTGCTCGTTATCGAAGATGAAATACATGCCGGTATCAAAAGGCATCTCGCGCACATCCATCAGGCCGGTATTTCGTTCCTGATCGGTCTGCGCCAGGGCCACACGGATATTGGCCACCACCCGATCCCGCTGTTCACTCATGATCTCCAGTTTGTGCGTTGGCTCCACGGTGCGCCCGGCATGGCGCTGCACGGTATCCGCGTCCTGATCCCGACTGCAATGAGTAAGCGCTGAAAAGATCAGCAATACCAGAAAAATTGGCTGTATGCGCATGTTCTGTTCATCTGTTTTAGGGTTAATCCATGAAAATAGGCAATAGGGGACAAAGAATCCTCTCCGCCCGCCTTGATGCGTGTGTTCCCGAAGCTTGCGGAAGGTGCGGGAAGCGCCATAAATTTTGAGTTTTACGAATTTTTGGCGTATATTTGTGCTTTGTAAGTGAGCCCGAAAAAGCTCACTTTTTTTGTATTCGGAAATCAGTAAACGGAGCTTTTTTGGACGAGCTGGAACAGATAAAAGAGATAGCAGCACAGGTACTGGCGGACAATGATCTGTACCTGGTGGATGTTGAACTCAAGGGTTCAACGGGGAATCGTATTATCTGGGTCTACGTGGAATCCGAGGATGGGAATGTTTCGTTGGACCGGTGTGCCGGGATCAGCCGGGAAGTGAATTTCCTGCTTGACGCCGGCGGCTGGCACGGAAAAAAATATACACTCAACGTCTCTTCACCAGGCCTTGACCGTCCGCTCAGGGATATCAGGCAGTACCATAGCAATATTGGACGTCAGGCCCGCGTCACCGTTCTTCATGACGATAACGAGGTGCGCCATGAAGGCCGGCTTCATGCTGTGACCAACGACAAGATCACCCTCGTGACGGAAAACAAGAAAGAGCTTGAGATACCGTTTTCTGATATTGTGGAAACGTACATAATGGCGACTCTCTAACTACAACAATCGGTTTTTTCGAACTATACCTACATGCAAACGGATATTTCAAAACAGATCATTCAGTCTTTTGCTGAAATTGCCAAGGAGAAGGGTATCGACAGGGACCTCCTCCTTTCGATCCTAGAGGACGTCTTCCGGTCCATGATCCGGAAGAAATATGAAACGGATGATGCATTTTCGGTAATCCTGAATCCCGATCGTGGAGAAATCCAGATTATGCATATCCGCGAAGTGGTCCCGGATGAGGAATTGAGCGATCCGGTCAACGAAATAGGCATCACCGAGGCAAAAAAACTGGATCCAGACCTCGAGCTTTATGATGAATTCGCGCAGGAGATCAGGATTGAGGATTTCGGCCGCCGTGCTGTGATGATGGCCCGTCAGACCCTTGCCCAGCGAATCCGTGAAATTGAAAAGGATAACATCTTCGAGGATTACAGTGACCGCATCGGTGAGATAGTTCTGGGGGACGTGTACCAGGTACGCAACCGGGACATCCTTGTAAACCATAACGGTGTGGAACTCATTCTTCCGAAGAGCCAGCAGATTTACAAAGATCGATACCGCAAGGGCGATACGATACGTGCCGTGGTTGTGGAAGTAAAGCGGCAGGAAGGAAATCCAGCCGTAATTATCTCCCGTACCTCACCGCTCTTCCTGGAGCGCCTTTTTGAAAACGAGATTCCGGAAGTATTTGACGGGGTTATCGAGATCATCAAAAGCGTCCGCGAGCCCGGAGACCGCTCCAAGGTGGCAGTGATCTCAAACGATGAACGTGTCGACCCGGTTGGCGCATGCGTAGGCATGAAGGGAATCCGCATCCACTCGATTGTTCGCGAGCTTTGCAACGAGAACATCGATGTTATCAACCACACCGAGGACGATCACGAATTTATCAAACGCGCTTTGCAGCCCGCTTTTGTACAGAGTGTGGAAATCGACAAGCAGAATCGTCGGGCAAAAGTTGTGGTTCCCGCAGACCAGGTGTCCAAAGCCATTGGCAAAGGCGGGGTAAACATCCGTCTGGCGACCCAGCTGACCAATTATGAAATCGATGTCTACCGCGAGGTTGAAGACGAGGACGACATCGACATCTTTGAATTTGCCGACGATTTTGGCGACGAGGTGGTCCAGCTGCTGTATGACATCGGATGCGACACCGCGCGAGCCGTTCTGGAATTGAGTCCGGCGGAACTCGAACGCCGTACCGAAGGCAAACTGGCACTCAAGGATGCCAAGCACATAATACGCACCATCGAAGAAGAATTTGAGGAAGACGAAGCCTGACCCGGATTCCCGACACATCGCTTAATTAGAACAGGATCAACCGTATATGACATTAGCTGGTAAACCGAAACGCTTGTTCAAGGTGGCATCGGAATTCAATGTATCCACGCAGTCCATTGTGGATTCACTGAATGAAAATGGGTTTTCCATTGATAACAAACCCAATGCGAAAATCACACCCGAGATGTATTCCGCCCTCGAGACGGTTTATGGCGAAGATAAGGCGAAGAGCAGGGAGCATGTCCGCGCCAGGGAAGAGTATGAGGAGCGTCGCAGCACCTTCCGCTCCAGCAGGAACGAATCGGTAACCATCGACAGTTTTCTGGACCCGATAGACGAGCTGGAACCAAAGGATGCCAGGGAGGGTGATATCCTTTCGCTTGATCCCCTTGATGTGCCCGTGGAGAAACCTGACGCTTCAGAAGCCGATCAGGAGCCGGTTGAAGAATCTCCCAAGGAGGAGCTTCCGGAAGCCGACGAGGCAGACCAGGTGTCGCCCGGTGAGGAGAAGCGTCCCGCCGCCCGCAAGGCTGACGATCACAAAGAGGAGGCCCTTGAAGAAGAGGCAGAGCCAGAAGATGCCGCGGACCTTCCGGAGGAGACTGCCGATGATCTTGAAATCACTGAGCTTGATGACCCTGATGATGAGCTCATCGATGACCTGGAAGAGTCGCCGGACATCATTCGTGGCCGCAAGGAGAAACTGACCGGAACCAGGGTACTTGGAAAGATCGAAATAACCGATCCGGCTGATGATTCACGCGGTCGACGCAAGAAGAAAAAGGGAAAGAAAACAAAGAAAGATGAAGTTCCGGCTGCAGAAGCGCTGGACGAAACGGAAGACGCCGACAAGCCCAAGAAGAAGAAAATTGCCGCAAAACGGGTGAAGGAAGAGACTCCGGAAGTAAAGGAAGGTGAAGACGCCCTCAAACCGCGGAAGAAGAAAAAGCGCATCAAGTCCCGCAAGGCACCCAAAGTGGATGAAGCCGATGTGGAAACCAAAATGAAGGAGACCCTCGCGATGCTCAGCACCGGAGGCTCCGCGGGACGCAAGCGTCAGAAACGCCGTAAGCAAAGACGGGAAGAAATGGCTGCCGAAAGAGAGATCCTGCAGTCCGAAAAGTCTGAAAAAGAGCAGCGCATCCTTGAAGTAACGGAGTTCATTACGGTCAGCGACCTGGCCGATCTGCTCAACACGTCGCCGAATGAGATCATCATGCACTGCATGAACCTTGGAATGGTCGTATCCATCAACCAGCGGCTCGAAGCGAGCACTATTGAACTGCTTGCCGAGGAGTATGGCCGCGAAGTGGAGTTTGTGGATGCTGAAGAGCTGACGGAAGATATTTCAGAAGGTGAGGCTGACAAGCCTGAGGATCTGGAGCCGCGTTCGCCAGTTGTTACGGTAATGGGTCACGTTGATCATGGCAAGACCTCGCTGCTTGACTATATCCGCAAGACCAAGGTGACTGCCGGTGAGGCGGGTGGAATTACCCAGCATATCGGTGCTTACGAAGTGCGCCTCCCTGACAAGCGGAACATCACGTTCCTGGACACGCCGGGCCACGAGGCCTTTACCGCCATGCGCGCCCGAGGTGCGCAGGTCACCGACATGGTTATTCTGGTAGTGGCAGCCGATGACGCGGTGATGCCGCAGACTATTGAGGCCATCAACCACGCGCAGGCCGGGGGTGTACCGATCGTTGTTGCCATCAACAAAATTGACAAGGACGGCGCCAACCCTGACCGCATCAAGCAGCAACTTTCCGATTACAATGTAATAGTAGAAGAGTGGGGTGGAAGCGTCCAGATTGCCCAGGTGTCGGCCCATACCGGCCAGGGAATTGACGAGCTTCTGGACAAGGTCCTTATCGAGGCCGAACTCATGGAGCTGAAGGCCAATCCGAGCCGTCGCGCGAGCGGTATCATCCTCGAAGCGAAAGTAGACCGCGGCAAGGGTGTGGTAGCAAACATCCTCGTACAGCGCGGTACCCTGAGGGTCGGCGACCCGTTTGTGGCCGGATCCTTCTCCGGCAAAGTGCGGGCGCTGGAAAATGAATTTGGTGACAGGATCGACAAAGTTGGTCCAGCACAGCCGGCCCAGATGACCGGTTTTGACGGCATTCCACAGGCTGGTGACAAAATCGTATCCGTTGAGGATGAGCGCACCGCCAAAGAAATTTCACAGCAGCGCCAGCAGATCAAACGGGAACAATCACTTAGAAAGGTCAAGCACGTAACCCTAGATGATATCTCCAGAAGACTGGCACTTGGCGAGATGGCCGAACTCAACATCATCATTAAAGGTGATGTTGACGGGTCCATCGAGGCCCTTGCCGGCTCGCTTCAGAAACTCTCCGATGAAGAAGTGAAGGTCAATATAATCCATACAGGTGTTGGGGCCATCACGGAGTCGGATGTGCTCCTGGCCTCGGCATCGGAAGCAATTATCATAGGTTTCCAGGTGCGACCTTCAGTAAATGCGCGTAAACTTGCCGAAAATGAAGAGATCGACATCCGGCTCTTCAGCGTTATTTACGATGCGGTTGACGCCGTCAGGGATGCCTTGGAAGGTCTGCTTTCTCCTGAAGTCAACGAGAAGACCGTTGCCACGCTCGAAGTGCTTGACATCTTCAAAGTCCCGAAAGTGGGAACTGTTGCCGGATGCAAGGTGACCGAAGGAAAAATCACCCGTAACACCAGAGTGCGGCTCATCCGTGACGGAATCGTCATCTACGAAGGAGACTTGTCCTCACTCAAGCGCTTCAAGGATGATGTCAAGGAAGTAACAAGTGGATATGAGTGCGGACTCGGCATCAAAAACTATAATGATATCAAGCAGGGAGATGTCATTGAAGGATTTGAAGTATTCGAGACCAAACGGAAACTGAAGCAGGAAACAAGCTGATGAGTATCAGGACGGAGCGGGTGGCAGCCCTGCTCAAATCAGATCTGGGTGAGATACTTCAGATGGATTACCAGCATGGTGCCATGTTGACGATCACCAGCGTTCGCGTCTCGCCGGACCTCATGCAGGCGCACGTGAACCTGAGTGTTTTTTCGACCAGCGGTGACCACTCAGATGTATTTCAGTTCATTCAGGATAAAACTCCAGAGATCCGCAAGAAACTGGCTGCACGCATCCGGCACCAGGTCCGCCGCATACCTGAGATCCACTTCCACCTTGACGACACGGCGGAGTACGTAGAAAAAATTGATTCCCTGTTCCGCAAGATACATGAAGGAAAAAGTGAACATCGCTCCGGGGAAAAAGGTTCTGACGGGGAATCCGGCGACTGACATGCCTTCTCAGCCACCGCTGACCAGCTTTCCGGTCTATGACCGATCACGCCTGCCTGAACCGGGTACGGATCTTTTCCAAGGCGCTGTCTTCCTGGTAGACAAACCCCTGGGTTGGAGCAGTTTCGATGTGGTGAAATTCCTTCGGGGGCGCATCCGGATCCGTAAAACGGGACATGCCGGTACACTTGATCCGCTCGCCACAGGTCTGCTGATCATCTGCTGCGGCAAAGCTACAAAAAGCATTTCAACCATCCAGGACCTGCCCAAGCGATATCTCGCGGAGGTCCGGCTGGGAGCCTCAACACCCAGTCAGGACAGTGCCACACAGCCCGACGGTCATGCCCCTTTTGCACATGTGACCGAGGAAAAGGTTCGGGAAGTCCTCAGTGATCAGTTCAGCGGAAAGATCCGTCAGATTCCACCCATGTATTCCGCGCTTTGGAAGGACGGAAAACGTCTGTACACCTATGCCAGGAAGGGGCAGGAGGTAGAGCGCGACCCACGCGAAGTTGAAATTCATGACCTTAAGATCACCTCGTTCCGGGAAGACCGTCTTGAACTGGATGTGCTGTGCAGTAAGGGGACTTATGTGCGCACCCTGGCGCACGACCTGGGCAAGGCTCTGGGCACGCTGGCGCATCTTACGGCATTGCGACGTACGGCTATCGGACCCTATCAAGCGGATGAGGCGGCACAGATTGAGCAGGTCCGTTCATTTTTTGAACAAGGGGCATGAAATTCCGGACATTTCTGTTTAGTGCATTATGAGCAAACCAATCTACATAAGCGAATACCGGAGAAACCCGAAAAATGTACTAACTGTCGGCACGTTCGATGGTGTGCATCTGGGACATCAGGCGCTGATCCAAAACGTAGTGCGACGGGCCGGGCAGAAGGAGGCCCCCGCTGTTGTGGTTACCTTCGATCCCCATCCCAGGGAGGTCATCAATCCATCCACGGACGGAATGAGGCTCCTGACCACGCTGAACGAGCGGGCAGCCATCATGCAGGATTACGGTATCAGCGACATGGTGGTCATACCTTTCACGAGGGATTTCTCCATTCTTTCTTCGGAAGCGTTCATCCGTGAATACATTTACGATCGTATTGGTGTGGATGAGATTGTCATTGGATATGACCACCATTTTGGGCGGGACCGTCAAGGGTCCATCAGGACACTCAACAATCTATCGGAAGAGTTAGGTTTTGCCGTAGAGGTAGAAAAAGCGCATGAGGTCAGGCATATAACCGTGAGCAGCACAGTGATCCGGAACCTGCTGGAACAGGAGGGTGATGTGACCACAGCGGCAGAGATGCTTGGAAGATATTATGAATTGGGAGGTACCATTGTCAAAGGGGATCAGAGGGGGCGCACAATAGGTTTTCCCACTGCCAACCTGGAGCCTGAAAACAGACGAAAGGTGCTGCCAGCCGTGGGTGTCTACTGCGTCGAAGTCAGTCTTGAGAGCCAAGTTTTCCGAGGTATGATGAATATCGGTTATCGTCCCACATTCACAGGAGAACGCAAGATTGTCCCGGAAGTCCATCTCTTCGATTTCAATCGCATGGTGTATGGCAGCCGCATGCGTGTGCGTTTCTTGAAAAGGATTCGCGGCGAGCAGAAATTCGATAGTGTCGATGCCCTTGTGCAGCAACTTATCAAAGATCGCGAGGAGTGCCGGATGTTTGGAACTGGCACCGAAAAACCGTAAATTCCCCACTTAACCAATAACATTATCTACTTTAGTATGATATAATCTAAAGCGGAGATTTTCGAATGAATATCACGACAGAAGAAAAGAAGGAAATTTTTAAGAAATTCGGCAAAGCCCCAGAGGATACCGGTTCCCCGGAAGCGCAAATCGCGCTTTTTACCGAGCGCATCAACAGGCTGACCGACCACCTCAAAACGCATAAAAAAGACCATTCCACGCGCCTCGGTCTGCTGCGTCTGGTCGGCAAGCGCCGTCGCCTTCTCAATTATGTAATGAAAAAGGACATTGAAGGATACAGGAAACTGATCAAGGAACTTGGTATCCGGAAATAACGACGCAAAAAGGCACGATATCCTCGTGCCTTTCTTGTATACGACACCCTCAAATCCCGCAAAAACCGCCTGTGTGCCCGCCGGGTGTCTGGCGCCGCGTGGATCAGTATTCCATCCGGTTTTTGCATGTACGCTAATAGACGAAAGAAGACGAGAAAAACAACTATGAAAGCTGATTTTAGAACGATTGAATTTGCACCTGGTAAAGAACTGACAGTTGATACCGGAAGACTCGCAAAACAGGCAAACGGCAGTTCGTTTGTAAGAATGGGGGATACCGTGGTCATGGCCACGGCTACCGCAGCCCGGGAGGCAAAGCCCGGACAACCCTTTTTCCCCCTGACCGTTGAATTTAAGGAAACCTTTGCCGCCGGTGGAAAATTTCCCGGTGGTTTCATCAAAAGAGAAGGACGTCCTTCTGAAAAAGAGATACTCTCTGCCAGATTGATTGACCGTACCATCCGTCCGCTTTTCCCGGATGGATTCATGAACGAAACCCAGATCATATGCCAGGTTTTTTCCTCGGATGGAGAAAACGATGGCGATGTGCTTGGCGCGGTTGCTGCATCCCTGTCGCTCACTCTCTCTGACGTGCCTTTTGAAGGGCCCATGGCGCAGGTACGCGTTGCCAGAATCAACGGTGAAACGGTTATCAACCCCACCGTGACGGAGCTCAAAGCTGCCGATATCGATATGACCGTTGGCGGTACCATGGAGAGCGTGGTGATGGTTGAAGGTGAGATGGATGAAGCCTCCGAAGAGGAGATGGTGGAAGCCATCCGGATGGCGCACGAATCAATCAAAAAACTGTGCCAGTTCCAATTGGATCTGCGTGAAGAGTTTGGCAAGGAGAAATGGGAATTGCCCGCTCCGGAAGTAAATGAGGAACTGGTCAGCAAAGTGACAGAACTTGTCGGCGACCGCTATGCCGTCATCAGCGGCAAAGGCCTCACGAAAAAGGAGTACAGCCAGGCATCCAAGGAAATTGTCGTTGAAATCCAGGAACAGCTGGCCGAAGAATTCCCTGAGATGGAAGGGGCTATCGCGGACACCTGCCACGATATCCAGAAAAATGCACTGCGCAAGCAGATCCTTGAGCAGGAATTGCGTATCGACGGCAGAAAACCCGCCGACATCCGCAACATCTGGACCGAAGTCGGTTACCTGCCCCGAACCCACGGTTCTGCAATCTTCACCCGCGGTGAGACGCAGGCGCTGGTATCAGTAACCCTGGGCACCAAGCGCGATGAGCAGATGATCGACACACTGTTCTACAACACATCAAAGCGATTCATGCTGGATTACAACTTCCCGCCATACTGCACTGGAGAGGTGAAGATGATGCGCGGGGTATCGCGTCGTGAAATCGGCCACGGAAACCTCGCCGAGCGGGCGCTCAAGAAAATGGTGCCCTCCACCGATGACTTTGATTACACCATCCGGGTTGTATCCGACATCCTGGAGTCCAACGGCTCCTCCTCCATGGCTTCCGTCTGCGGAGGTTCCATGGCGCTTATGGATGCCGGTGTACCCGTCGAAAAGCCGGTTGCCGGCATTGCGATGGGAATGATAGTTGGCGATGGCAAAGCCGTTGTGCTTTCTGACATCCAGGGAGAAGAAGACCACATGGGTGACATGGACTTCAAGGTGACCGGAACGGCCGATGGAATAACCGCCTGCCAGATGGATATCAAGGTCAAGGGCATCTCCTACGAAGTTATGGTTGAGGCCTTGCAGCAAGCCCGTGATGGACGTTTCCACATTCTCGAGAAGATGGCCGAGAGTATTTCCGCTCCGCGTCCTGACATCTCGCAGTATGCGCCTTCCTTTGAAAAAATCGAGGTGGATGTAGACCAGATTGGCGGAATCATCGGTCCCGGTGGCAAGGTTATCCAGTCCATCCAGCGCGAGACCGGTGCCGAGGTCATGATCGAAGAGGTCGGCAACAAGGGTGTCGTTACCATCTCAGCCGACAGCCGTGATAAAATCGATGCGGCCATTCAGAAGATCAAGGGCATAACCGGCGATCTGGAAGAAGGCGAGATCTACACCGGCACCGTGCGTTCCATCAAGGAATACGGAGCTTTTGTAGAGATCATGCCCGGCCGGGACGGACTCCTGCACATCTCCGAGATCGACCATAAACGCATCAACAAGGTCACCGATGTGCTTTCAGAAGGTGACCAGATTGAAGTGAAATTGTTGAAAGTGGAAGACGGCGGCAAACTCCGGCTTTCCAGAAAGGCGCTTATACCCAAGGAATAAGCAGCCGGCTTTCAAGCCAGCGGACTGTCGTACCTTCCATGAAATCACATTAGTGGAAGGGGGGCTTTTCCGCAGAAATCTCTCAAAAAGCGCCGCCATTTTATGGTGGCGCTTTTTGTATATTTGGGCACTATGAACTAGTGCGGATGAAACATTTCTGAATTAAACCAGCTCACGTATGAGTATACCTGATCGGATCCAGAAAACGATACTGCCCAGCGGACTGCGCATTGTTACTGAGACCATTGGCACCGTGCGCAGCCTCTCTGTGGGTATCTGGGTTAAAACCGGGAGCCGGCATGAACGGGACCCCGAGGCAGGCATCACCCATTTTCTGGAACACATGCTCTTCAAGGGAACCGACAAACGCTCTGCTTACGACATTGCCTTGAGCATGGAGGCCGTGGGCGGTTATCTGAATGCGTTCACATCACCAGAGCTCACCTGCTACTATGCGAGATGCCTGGATACGGAACTTGATACCGCTTTGGATGTGCTCACAGACATGGTGCTGCACTCCAAATTTCCAGAAGAAGAGATTGAAAAAGAGAAGAAGGTGGTGATCGAGGAGATGAAGATGTACCGCGACAATCCCGAAGACTTCATCTTTGAGGAGTTTCATAAGCAACTGTTCCTGCCGCACCCGCTTGGCCGGCCTATCATCGGTTATGAAAAAACCGTATCCAATTTTGACCGTGAGGCGCTATTTACCTACATGCGCGAGCATTACCATCCCATGAACGTGATCATCGCCGTGGCAGGCAATGCGGAACACGAGCAAGTCGTGGGACTGGTGGAGAAATATTTCCAACCTGCCGATACCGAGTTCGTAGCTGATGGGGACCAGCCAATGACCGGCTACAAGCCCAGCAAGTCCATGATCAGGCGCCCCATCGAACAGACCCATTTCATGCTTGGCAGGCGCGCGCTGTCAGCTGTTGATCCTGACCGGTACAAGCTGCTGCTTGCCAACACCGTACTCGGATCAGGCATGAGTTCCCGTTTGCACCAGAACATCCGTGAGAAATATGGCTATTGTTACCATATTCAATCATTCATGGAGGCGTTTCGCGACAGCGGGCTGTTCGGCATCTATGCGGGCACCGATCGCGAGTATCTGGACCATGTACGGGAACTGGTTCTGGTCGAGCTAAGGCGTCTCAGCAACGACCTGATCCCTGAAAAGGAGTTAGATGAAGCAAAATCGCAGCTCAAGGGAAAACTGCTGCTTGCCCAGGAAAGCATGAGCAACAGGATGACACGCCTTGCAAAAAGTGAAATTTTCTACGACCGCTACATCACACTGGATGAACTTGTGGCGGAAATCGACAGTGCGGATTCAACCAATATCCGCAATTTGTGTGAGACATTTTTTGACGAAAAACAATTTACCGAAACTGTTTTGCTGCCGGACGATAAGGAGTCAAAAATTCAGGCCTGATCACGCGTGACATTCGGCACACATCCGGCCAGACACCCGGCTCTCGCATCAAGCATTTACGGCTTTTGGCGGCATGCCAATGCAGTTAGAACCAAAAAACGATTTTATCATGGTCTATATCAACGATATTTCCAGACATGCCGGAGAGCAAGTTACCCTGAAAGGCTGGGTCTACAACATCCGTACCAGCAAAAAACTTGTCTTCATTATAGTAAGGGACGGTACGGGCCTGTGCCAGTCCATAGTAGCCCAGGACGATGTCCCGGAAGACATCTGGCAGAAGGCACTTTCACTTCAGCAGGAGAGCGCCATTGAGATCACTGGCCGGGTGCACGTTGATGAACGGAGTATCGGTGGCCATGAACTGCATGTCACAGGACTGAACCTGGTTTCACAAGCCGAGGAGTATCCCATCACACCCAAAGAGCATGGCATTGAATTCCTGATGGAGCACCGGCACCTCTGGCTCCGCAGCCGGAAGCAGTGGGCCGCCATGCGGGTGCGGAACACCATAATCTATGCCATACACCGGTTTTTCCAGGAGCGGGGCTTCATCCAGATGGATGCCCCCATTTTCACCGGTAACGCCGCGGAAGGGACAACCAACCTTTTTGAAACCGATTATTTTGACAGAAAGGCCTATCTGACGCAATCCGGACAGCTTTACGGGGAAGCGATGGCCATGGCTCACGGCAAGATTTATACCTTTGGCCCGACATTTCGCGCTGAAAAAAGCAAGACTCGCCGCCACCTCACCGAATTCTGGATGATCGAACCGGAAATGGCCTACTACGACCTGGACATGAACATGGAGCTTGCCGAGGAGTTGGTGGCCTACCTGGTTCAGGAAGTGGTGAGGTTGAACCGGGAAGAACTGGAAATCCTCGAAAGAGATGTCTCCAGGCTGGAGCAGGTTAAAGCGCCGTTCCCGCGCATCAGCTACACCGATGCCGTTGCCCGGCTGAATTCGCAGGCAATGCAGGAACGCCTCGACGGCATGGAGCAGGAGCGGAAAGAAGAGGCTGAAAACCTCAAAAAGGAACTGGCAAACCTTGATGCGGAGTTCGGTCAGGCCAAGAAGGGCCGGAAATTCCAGATCGACCGCCGCCGCGGTGATATCAATGCCCGCCTCGATCAGATTGAGGAAGACCTGCGCAACATACCCGTCTGGAAAAAATCGGCAATCGAAAAGAAATGGGGGGAGGATTTCGGCGGAAGTGATGAAACGCTTCTCACCATGGACGATCCCACGCCTGTAATGGTCTACGGATACCCGGCAGAAGTAAAAGCATTCTACATGAAAAGGGATCCCGAAAACGACAAAGTTGCCCTCGGGGTGGACATGATCGCACCGGAAGGTTATGGTGAGATCATAGGCGGCGGACAGCGGGAGGACAACCTGGACAAGCTGCTTCAGAGGATCAGGGAGCACAGCCTTCCTGAAGAACAGTTCCGATGGTACCTGGATCTTCGCAGATACGGGTCTGTCCCGCATTCTGGATTCGGCCTGGGACTGGAGCGCACGGTGGCCTGGCTATGCGGCCTGAAGCACGTGCGTGAAACCATCCCGTTCCCCCGCATGATGGGCCGGTTGTACCCGTAGCCAGACAAGTTCCACCATCCAACCAGAACACCCTGACCAGCCATGGCAAAGCGATCAACCAGCCTGAGCGATCTGAAGTCCTTTCTCGAGGAGCTTGGTGG
The DNA here is from genome assembly GCA_007132975.1 of Balneolales bacterium. Classification (GTDB taxonomy): domain Bacteria; phylum Bacteroidota; class Rhodothermia; order Balneolales; family Natronogracilivirgulaceae; genus SKNL01. Next base: position 33,708 of record SLNO01000110.1, on the reverse strand, counting down.
TCCTGACATCAAGCCGGTCTACGCTTTTTTCGGTGAGGAGACCTTTTTCCTGGACCGCCTTCAGGAGGCCGCTATCGCCGTGATCCCCGAAGAAGCAAGGGACTTCAACCTGGATGTATTGTATGGTGACGAGGTTAAGGTGGACAAGGTGGTCACCATGTGCCGCAGTTTCCCGATGATGGCTGAACGCCGCGCCGTTATCGTGCGCGACTTCATGAAGATGTTTGATCCCCGGCAGGGTACCGCAGACCAGGAAGAGCAGCAGTCCGGCGAGATATCACTAGATGCATCAGGCAGGGGCGGGGGAGCTCCGGACGATCTGGTGGCCTATCTGAAGCAGCCCAACCCCTCCACACTGCTGTTCCTGACCAATGAAAAGCGGCCCGCCGCCAATACCAAGATCGGCGCCGCGCTCAAAAAGAGCAAGATCGTGACATCCCACACTTTTCAGCCGGTGGATGAGTTCCAGCTCCCCAAATGGATCACGGATTGGGCGGCCATGGAACACAATCTCGCGTTCGAAGACCAGGCCGTCCAGCTGCTCGCCTTCCACGTAGGCAATCACCTGCAGCAGCTGGTCGTGGAAATCGAAAAGCTCGCCTCCGGCAGAAAAGAGGACCGTGCTGTCAGTGATGCCGATGTCAGGGAGCTGGTCGGTCTGTCCCGGGAATACACCATGTTCGACTTCCAGGACGCCCTTTTTGAAAAAAAAACCGGCAAGGCCATGATGATAGCCCACCAGATGATGAAACGCGCCGACAACCAGGCCGGCGAGGTCATTCGCATTGTCAGCTATCTCTATGCCATATTTGGCAAGCTTTGGCTCATTCAGCGGCTGGCACGTAAAGGGCTCACCCCGGAGCAGATACGCGACACAGCCTCCATCGGCAACATCTATTATTACGAGAAGCTGGTCAAGGCGGGACGAAATTATCCGCTCTCCGCCTGTCCATGGCTGTTTGAAGTACTGTTGGATGCGGACAAGGCCATCAAGGGTTTCAGCCGCCAGACCCCGGAAGCCATACTGCTGATGACTGTAAGGAAAATCACTTCCTGACGAATGTTCCTTTCTTCAGACCCGGCTTTAGCGGTATACCAGCTCCGGTTTCCGTTCCTGTGCTTTCTCAAGTAATCCGGTTCCGCTCACTTTTGTGGTCAGCAGAATATGACACGCTCTCTTCCATTTACAGCCAAAATAAAATGACTTATCAAATCGTTGAATCACGTCGGTATTTATTGCTGATACCGTTTTGATACGCTGGAATCTTCAGGAAAAAAACTTTGTGCGTGGCATATCAAAATCGAAAAAAAATTTTTATTTTTATTCTCTGTAAAAAAACAGTTTCAACCACGTCCGGAGTTGTCTGGCAACAGGTTTTAGCTGCTTTTTTTCAGGACTGGTTTGGATGTAAAAGGACGGAATGTCATTCACCGAAACTGGTAATCAAATAGACGAACATACGAAATTGATTTATGCTGGTTCAAAGATAACTTATCCGTTCCGGACATTTACTGAGATGCGGTCTGATCCTTTATTAAAGGGTGATCGCTGCGTACCAACGCGACTTTTTCACACAAGCGCAGGCGATTTCAGCGGGGTGGCTGTGTGTAAGGGGTTGCTTTTTTTTTACTTGCTGTTTACGTGCAGCGATCATTGAACGATACCACCCACTAGAGCTGAGAGAAATGGAAGCATTAGGAAGGCAAATACTCGTAGAATTCTACGAATGTAATGAAGACGTGCTAAACGATGTAGCACAGATCGAAGCAATATTACTCGAGGGAACCCGGGCATCCGGTGCTTCCATAATTTCTCACAAATTCCACAAGTTCAGTCCCCACGGCGTTAGCGGAATGGTAGTAATAGCCGAATCCCATGTGGCCATACATACATGGCCGGAATACGCATACGCTGCCGTCGACATTTTTACTTGCGGTGAGACTATTGATCCCTGGATCATCCAGGAACACCTGAAAGAGCATTTCGAATCCAGAAATACATCGGCTATGGAGCTCAAGCGAGGTATGTTCAAGGTAGCTGAGGGACAAAAACTGCTTTTCAAACCTGAAAACGCGGCCAAGTTCAGCAACTGAAGCTACCCTTTTCAGATGTTGACCAAACCGGAGATGTGCGATCATGAACTGCTGGCGCATTTTTTGCGCTGCATCTTTTCCGGAGCCAAATACATATCCACCAAATGGAACTGACTCAAATGAATATGGTTTCAACACCAAACATTTTCTGCCTTGTGGAAGGGGCAGGAGAGGGACGCACGTTGCTCAACGCCTTTGACCAGGCCCTGCTCGCAGCGGGAATCGGCGACACAAACCTGGTACGCATGAGCAGCATCGTACCTCCCGGTGCCAAACAGCGCAAATCTGTCACCTTGCCAAGGGGCGGACTGATCCCTGTAGCCTACGCGCACATCGATTCTGATGTGCCCGGTGAGGTTATCTCGGCCGCAATTGCTGTTGCCTTGCCGGAAGACCCGGAGTTGGCCGGAGTGATCATGGAGTATGAGGCCAAAGCACCTCTTCAAGAGGTTGAAGCCAAAGTGAGGCAGATGGCGCAGGATGCATTTGAGTACCGTAACCGCAAGCTGGGCGCCTTGTTTTCCACCGGTGTGGAACATACGGTCAAGGAATGCGGGGCCGTGTTTGCCGGTGCCGTTCTCTGGTATGAATAATCATTTAAGGAAATAGGAATGCAGTTCAATGAATTTTATAACGGTCGCACAGGCCTGACCGTTGGCGTCAACAAAGTTCTTTTTTCAGAACAGAGCCCTTACCAGAAAGTGGAGATACTGGAAACGGATACCTGGGGCAACCTGATGACTATCGACGGAATGGTCATGCTTTCGGAAAAGGACGAATTCGTCTATCATGAGATGCTTGCCCACGTGCCCATGTTTGCCCACCCGAACCCCCGGCGAGTGCTCATCATCGGCGGCGGCGACGGTGGAACGGCCCGCGAAGTGCTCAGGCACCCGACAGTTGAACACGTTGACATGGTAGAGATCGATGAAACGGTGGTCCGGGCTGCAAAACAATTCATGCCCGGCGTTGGAGATTTCAACAACCCCAAATTGCATGTGCATTTTGAGGATGGGATCGCTTTTGTTGACAAGGTAACCGAACCCTATTATGATGTCATCATCATCGACGGATCCGATCCTGTTGGACCGGCAGTGGACCTTTTCAGCGAGAAGTTCTACCAAAGCTGCTACCGGGCGCTCACATCCCGTGGCGTTATTTCATCCCAGACGGAGAGCCCCTGGGTGGAATCCTACCATCCAGCCATCCGCAAGCTTTTCCGATCACTGGATACTATTTTTGAAGTATCGAGGATGTATCTAGCCTTCATTCCGCTTTATCCTTCCGGGATGTGGTCTCTGGCCTATGCCTCAAAAGGAATTCACCCGCATGACTCCGAAGTGATGGACCGGGTGGTAAAAGGTACCACAAGCATGGATGATGCGTTACGGTACTACAATCCCGAAGTCCACCAGGGATCGTTTGCCCTGCCCGGTTTTGTACGGGAAGTCCTCCGATAAAATAATGTATGCTGAAGCTCCTTTTGGTCATTGCCGTAGTTTGGCCGGCAACGACGGTAAAGGATGACTTCCGGGAATCGATCCGGCCGGAAGTCAGTTCCGATGCCGCGGATGCCATAACAATCCGGTTCTACCGAGACGGAGAGAAGGCTGATCCGCCCATCCATCTGCGTGACTCCCTCAGGCTGGCGGCATCGCATGGAGACAAGGTGGTTTCCGAGACGGCCAAAAGGATCTTGGTGCGGCACTTCGCAGATACGGGCTACCTGTCAGCCAGCGTGGACAGCATCGTTCACAAACCGGGTGCAACAGACAAGGCCAGACGGGATGCTCCCGTTGGAAGCACACCGCCACCGCTATCCGGAAATTCCAGAACCATATCCGTGTATGCCTCGGCCGGTTGCCGGTACACGATTGAAAGTGTCAACTACCGCCTGGCGGACGCAGATGCGGCCCTGATGGACCGTTTCATCTCTTTTTATGGGGATGGTGATGCGTTTGACGGTCCGTCATTGCAGGCGGAATTTCGCAGGGTGGTCCGTCATCTGGAAGGGCAGGGTCGTCCCCTGGCACGGCTTGAGATTGCCAAATTCCATCCGGACTCCGATGCATGTCTTGTGCACATAGAGGCCGATATCTTCGCTGGTGAGGAGCTCCGTGCCAGTGGTGTGGTCACAAACGAGGTCGGGCAGGTAAGTCCGGGGTACATTCAGACAGCCAGTGGCATCCGGGAAAATGATAAAATCACCCCAAGCCTCTTCCGCAGGGGAAAACGCAATCTTGAAAACACCGGCTTTTTCCGTGAAGTGAGCGATGGCGACCTGATGCTTCGCGATGGCAACGCCTACATCTACTATGAAGTAAGGGAACAGCGTGCCAACCATTTCGACCTGATTTTTGGCTATGTTCCGGGACAGTCGTCCGGACGCGACATTGTCGGGCGCGGTGAGATGCGTATCCGCAACGTTGGCTGGACCGGCAGTTCACTCAACCTGATGTTCGAACGTCTGGACGATATGGTCACAAAACTCGAAACCGGATTTGAACGTGAGTGGATCCTGGGCCAGCCATTGGGCGCGGGTGCAGATTTCCGGTTTATCCAGCAGGATACAAGCTACCAGATCCGCGAAATCCATCTGATGGGAAGCTACCGCAGCTCACCGGAGCGTCGCTACTCCCTGCACCTGACACAGCGTCAAACATCCGCAGGTGACGATCCCAACCTGCCCATAACCGTGCTTGATGGCGTGACCCGGGCAGCAGGATTCGGTTTCCGATATGACAACACCGACAGCAGGTTTACCCCGCGGAGCGGAATGCTTTTCGATCTGTACGTTGAGTCAGGCTTCCGACGGCTGGATGACCCTCGAGCCGAAACACTCCAAAGCCGGGGGACCATGATGCAGCAGCGTGTCCGCACATCCCTCAAGACCTATTACAGCCCGTTCCGCAGGCAGGTGTTGGCCCTCGGGCTGCACGGCTCACTGGTCGAATCACCGGAATACACCGAAACCGATGTCGTCCCGCTGGGCGGTGCCCGTTCTCTCCGCGGCTACAGGGAAGAACAGTTCCGGGTGGCCCGGTACGCCTGGAGCGATCTTGAGCTTCGCTACCTGCTTGATCCATTATCCCATGCCTTTCTTTTCGGAGCCGTTGGCGCGTACGAGCGGCCTGCAATGTTAGGCAGGGAGGAGGAGGGCACCCAGGGGTGGCTCTACTCGGGTGGATTCGGCTTCCGTTTCCAGACCCCTCTTGGCCTCATGCAGTTCACTTATGCCATTTCGGCAGATGATGACCTGCTCAACGGAAAAGTCCATTTCAGCCTTACTGCAGGGTTTTGAAGCAGTTGCCGCAAAATCTTCCTAACCCTGATCCTCATCCAGCCAGCGCGAAACCACAGGGTCATAACTGTCGGTGCGCCGGTCCCTGAAGAACGGCCATGTTGTGCGGTGTCGGTCCATACTGTCAACCGATATGCGGCAGATGACCACCTCTTCGCCAGTCCCGCCCTCAGCCAGCACCTCACCGAAAGGTCCGCTGACGAAAGAGTGCCCCCAGAAGGAGAGATGTCCCTCGGTTCCCGTTCTGTTTACGGAAGCAACAAAGCAGCCATTGGCTATGGCGTGGCTTTTCTGGATGGTCTGCCAGGCATCAAGGTATTTTTCAGCCTCCTCGCCCGCCTCTTCCGGGAGGGAAGCGATGGCCGTCGGGTACACCAGTATATCCGCGCCCATCATGGCCGTTATGCGGGCAGCTTCCGGGTACCACTGGTCCCAGCAGACCAGCACCCCTATCCTCCCGAATCTTGTGGAGAAAACCGAATATCCCAGATCACCGGGAGTGAAATAGTACTTTTCATGGAATCCCGGATCTTCTGGAATGTGCATCTTCCGGTACTTTCCAAGGTATTTTCCATCAGCGTCAATGACCGCCGCAGTGTTGTGATATAGGCCCGCAGCCCTTTTCTCAAACAGGGATGCAACAATTACAACCCCCAGCTCACCTGCCAGTGCTTCAAGCTTCTCTGTTGTCGGCCCCGGAACCGATTCAGCCCAGGAAAAAAAACGATCGTCAACCTGCCTGCAAAAGTATTGCCAGGCAAACAGCTCCTGCAGGATTATAATCTGCGCTCCGAGTGCGGCCGCATCCCGGATCTTCCGGAACGTCTTTTCCATGTTTGCTTCGATGTCATCTGAGCAGGAAGTCTGGATCAGGGAAATGGTTACCTCGGATGAAGGCATTGTGTCAATGATAACGGTTTTCTTGTTTTTTTGGATGGATCCGGGCACGCAGGTACTGCGATTCGCTGGATTTTGGTTATCTCTCAACCTGGCGGTTCAATCCGGACAGTCTCAAAGATAAGCAAAAAAAACTCCTGCCGCGGGTCATCAGCAGGAGTCAAGGCAAAAAAGCCTTTCAGGGGTTGCGCTCAACGCAGACTGAAAAATCAGCAATGCGTGCTCTCTTCCTGATGGAAAGTTTGAGGGTTGATATGGTAAAACGAATGTCCGTTATTATTGGTCAAACATTTGATTAAATTTAGGGATTGGCCGGCTTAAATGCAATGCGATTTGTCCCCGGATTTATTCGTATTTGCTATGCAATTCAATTGAAACTATATTTTCAACGTTATTGATCAGTGGACGCATCCCCGGTTTTACCGATACCAAGCGTCCAGACATCCCGGCTCGGGATTCACACTCTAACAGTAGCATAACACATGAGTAAAGCAGGAAAAAAACAGCGGGCGCGCAGAAGGAAAAAAGGACCGGTCATGCCCATGCTGCTCTCAGCCTACAACTACAAGATCCTGGCTGTCGGGGTCTTGTGTGTCATCCTGGGATTTGGCGGAATGTACATTGAAGGGCAACAGTATGGCATCTATTCACTATACATAGCTCCGTTGCTTGTAATGGGCGGTTTTGTCCTTGTTGCCATAGCCGTATTTAAAACCGACCCAAAAGCGGAAGGCCAGGATGGACCCGACCCAACAAGTGACACGCCTACCAGTACCACCTCCTGAACAGGCCTGGCCTGAGCAGCTATAACGGACAGACCCACAGTATGCCCTGGTACAAGACATTACACTGGCAGATCCTGATCGGGCTTATTGCCGGACTCATTTGGGGGATTTTTGCCTCGCTAACCGGTCTCCAGGCGTTTACCCTTGATTTTGTGCAGCCATTCGGAACCATCTTCATCCGGATGCTCCAACTGGTCGCCATTCCGCTTGTGATCGCCTCGCTGATCGTCGGCATCACAAACCTCAACGACCTGACCAAACTGTCCAGGATGGGAGGCAAGACCATCGGCATCTACATGGTGACCACCGTTTTCGCCATATCCATCGGGCTGACGGTGGTAAACCTCGTCCAACCCGGAAAAGTACTGCCCGAGGAGACCAGGGACGCGCTCTTCGAAAGCTACAAGGAGAACATTGAGGGTCAGGAAGAAGCGGCCACCCAGGTACTCGACCGCAGTCCGCTTCAGTTTATTGTGGATATCGTCCCTTCCAATTTTTTCGCCGCCGCCTCGGAAAATGCCAACATGCTTCAGATTGTCTTTGTGGCGCTGATCATCGGGATCGGTTTGATGCGCATCCCGGAGGATAAATCCCGGGTACTGGTGGATTTTTTCGATGCCCTTAACGATGTGATCATCAAAATTGTGGAGATGATCATGAAAATTGCGCCTTACGGCGTTTTCGCTCTCATTGCTACGGTGATTGTGGATCTGGGCGGTGAAGACCTGCGGGGCACCGTGGAACTGCTCCACGCGTTGCTTGTTTACGGACTGGTTGTGATCGCCGGTCTGCTGCTCCACGTCGCGATCGTCTACACAACACTTTTCAAGCTGTTCAGCAACATGTCCATGTGGAACTTCCTCAGGGGGATCCGTCCGGCTCAGCTGCTCGGTTTCAGCACAAGCTCAAGCCTTGCAACCCTGCCGCTGACCATGGAAAGGGTGGAGAAGAAACTGGGTGTGCATGAGGAAGTGGCCAGTTTTGTGCTGCCGGTCGGGGCAACCATCAACATGGATGGCACCAGTCTCTACCAGGCGGTTGCCGCTGTTTTCATTGCCCAGGCCGTAGGGATAGATCTCACACTTTCGCAGCAGCTCATCATTGTGATCACGGCAACACTCGCATCCATCGGAACGGCAGGCGTCCCGGGAGCAGGTATCATCATGCTGGTCATCGTGCTGCAAGCTGTAGAGGTTCCGGTCGAAGGCATAGCGCTGATATTGGGTGTGGACAGGATCCTGGACATGGCACGGACAGCCGTGAACATCACCGGTGACGCTGCAGTTTCGGTAGCAGTAGCAAGCACGGAGGACCGTCTCGGCCCGGGTCATTTCGATGACTGATCAGGTCTCTGATGTTTTGAGACTTTGAAAGTTTGTTTTTGACCCCGGTTCGTCGTTGTTTTTTTCAGCTTGCATCTAATGCAACCCCCCAGGCAATAAAACAGGATTTAAAAACGATTACTACCTGTAAATATTAAGAGGCTATTTTACCTGTTGCCATAAGGTTAATCACTCAGACTTAATGTATGTACTCAACGCTGCTAATTGCTATTCTGCTTATGATTCCAGGAATCAACCATGATGCAGAGCCCACGGAAGGAGAAAAAGAACGCGCCGCCTCTTTTGAAAATCAACTCGATAGCGGCATCACCGCTTTCTACAAAACGGACTGGGATAATGCCCGGACCATATTCCGGGATTTGCAAAAAGAAAACGAGACAGACCCAAGACCCTTCTTTTTCGAAGCCATGGTGCCCTTTTGGCAGTATTTCTTTGCCGATGAGAGTTCAGAAGCGGCCGACCAGTTCCTGGAAAAGTCAGAAACAGCACTTGAGGTTGGAAATGCAAGAATGAAATCGATACCGCAAGACACTACCACAGTACTTATGATGGGGGGGCTGTATGGGTATCGGGGACTGGTGGCAGCAAGTGAGCGTCAGTACCGCACCGCGGTGCGCAGCGGTGCCAGCGGTTTCTCCTTTACCAGGAAACTCATGGGAATGAGTGGCAATAACCCGGATGTACTGATTGGACAAGGACTTTTCCATTACATGATGGGTACCATGCCACGCGAGGCCAGGTGGCTGACGAGTATGGTTGGACTTTCCGGTAACAGGGACACAGGCTTGCGCTTGCTGGAGGAAGCGGCTGAAAGTGATACTCATACCAGTACAGATGCCAGGATGATCCTGGTCTACCTCTATCATGAGGAGGAGCTGTATGATGATGCCCTTAGAATTGTGGAACCTCTTGTTGATAAATGGCCTGAGAATGTGATTTTTCGCTACTTTTTAGCCCTTTCACTGGAAAAATCGGGCCATGAGCAACAGGCTGCGGAACAGTACCGTGTCGTTGTGGACCGCAATCATCCCGATCTTACATCCCTCAGGGACCGTGGCCGTGAAAGACTGGAATATCTGACAGCCTCCTCAGAACATTGAGTGAATGTATTTATGGCTGCAGCCCACCGATCCAGTCCGCGGCCGTATCCAACCGAAAAAGGAACGACCTCAACCGGGGTGAGCTTTCGGTTTGAACGCAAGCCTGCAGGAGCGCTTTGGATCTACTTGACCAGGATCATCTTGCGGGTTTGAGACCATCCGCTGTCATCCTCAAGCCGGTAAAAGTAGAAACCGCTGGAAAGGTTGCGGGCATTAAATGACACTGAGTGCGATCCGGCCCGGTACTGCGTTTCGGATACGGGGCGGGCCACCTGCTGGCCGAGGGCATTGTAGATGGTCAGGGATATGCGGGACGGCTCCGCTAGATTGAACGGAATTACAGTCACAGGATTGAACGGGTTGGGATAGTTGCCCAGCAGTTCGGTCCGCATGGGTGTGTCCTGACTGGAATCGGCCCTGTCAAGTTCGGCAGAAGTCGCATTCAGCGTGCCCGACAGATCAAAGCGGGCATATACCGGCCGGTGGTCGGATGTCGTGTTGCTGAAATCGCCGATGTAATCGGGCACATAGACCATTTCGGAGCCCTGCAGCCATTTATCGTGCAAGTGGTGGTTGATCGTGATGTGGTCGATCATGCTGCCAACGCGGGTGCCCCGTTTCCATGACTCGGCAGCCTGTCTGCTGAGTGGCTCCGAGACGATGGTATAGTCTGGGTCGTCCAGGAAATTCCTGTAGGGAGAATCGAAAAAGGTCCCGCGCGTAGACCGAATGACGTCATCGTTGTAGTCGCCAAGGAAGATGAGGGCGCTGTGAGGGGTCACGGACTGGTCGAAATAGGCCTTGATATCCTGCGAGGCGGCCACCCTGCGGTCGTAGGACTCGGGATCGGAAAATGCTTTTGCGTGGATACCCACGGCGTAGATGATGCGGCTGGACCCATCCACCCGCGCCTGAATCACAAACTCCAAGGGAAAACGGCCCGCCCAGTAGAACGAATTCTGTCCGCTGTCAGTGTCAACAAGGCTGCTGAACAGCGAGTCAACCGTATTGGTGTTGTAGAGGAAACCGACCTGCTGGGGTTGGGAATAGTTGGTGATGAAGCCCTGGTAGTCATCGAGATCGTCCACCAGGCGCTGGAACTGTGCCGGGTTGGCAATCTCCTGGACCGCCATGAGGTCGGGCTGCAAGTCCTCGATGATCCACTTCACGTGGGTGTACTGCTGCTCCGTATCGCTGGGACCATTCTGATCATCACCAAACCACTCGATGTTCCAGGTGACCACGTCAAATGTTTCTGAGCGGGGTATGTGAGCCCATTCGTCACTGTACTGTGCAAATAGTCCGACCGGTCCAGCTGCAAGAAAAAACAGGATGCCGGTGATGGTAATTCGTGCTCTCAAACTCATTGATAATGGATATTTATCTCACTGGATTATTTGATAAGTGTCATTTTTCGGGTCATGGACTGCCCGTCGCCGAGTTCCACCCGGTAGATGTATATGCCGCTTGACAGGGAGGATGCGTCGAAAGTAACCTCATGTCGGCCCGCAGAGAGAGACTCGCCGGAAACCAGCGTAGCCACTTCGCGTCCCAGTGTATCGAACAGCCTGATGCTCACGTTGTGATCGGACGGCAGTTCAAAGGAGATAACCGTGGACGGGTTGAAGGGGTTCGGATAATTCTGGTGGACCGTGAAGCGCTCGGGGACTTCGGTGAGATCGGTTTCGGAACTGACTACGATTTCGTTTTCGCCGCCGACCTGATTGTAGCGGGCGCCGAATTCCTGGATGAAAAGATTGGCGATACGCGGGTCGGTGATGATGATCGTGTTTTCATCATTGGTCTGGTTGGCGGCGCCTGACCAGTTATGCGATCCGGTGATCACCGTGCCGTTCCAGGATGTCTGCTCGCCGTCGATGATGGCGTATTTGTGGTGCAACAGGCCGAACTGACCTTCCGGGAAGTGGATAAAGTCACCCCAGGAAGAGAGCGTTTCGAACTGGCTGCCCGTGACGCCGACATTGCCGATGACACCGCGGACGGCAAGGCCTGCATCATGTCTGTTGCGCAGTGCATTGGCGATGGTGAAACGGGTGATGAGCATGGTTCCCACGTTCACGCTGTGCTCTGCCCGGTTGATAGCCTGCACTATGGCATCTTCTGTACCGCCCTGCGGACTGAAATGCAGCCGCACATGACTGTCACCTATCCAGAAGAGCATCGGGTTCACAACCTGCTTGTTTTCACCGAATCGCGCATTGGCGGAGCTGGGTGTGGAGGTGCTGCTTCCCCACATCTGGTCAAACTCACGCGTGTAGGCTCCTGCAATAGAGACGTCCTGGAATTCGATCATGTTCTGGTACTGCTGTTCGGATCCCTGGTCCGTGGCATTCCACGAACTGGTGATGAGCCAGACATCGTCCGGTTCACCGCCCTTGTAATCGATGACGGCAAACTTGTTGTGGTGGATGCCGCTCCTGCCACTGTTCTGGCTGCCGAAGTTGCTGAGGATGAATGGAACGCCGTTGGCCTGAAGTTCGGTTTCAACCGCTGTGGTGCTGGTGGTATGATCGAGGATCACCCGGACCTCGACCCCGCGGTTGTGCGACTGACCGAGAAAATTGGCGATTTGCGCGCCTACGCTACCGCTTGTGCTGTAGAAGGCAATGTCGATGGAGTGCTGGGCTTCAAATATTCGGCGGATATAATGGTCGGGGAAGCTGAAATTTTGGGTTGCCTGCTCTCCGACGGCAAGGGTGTGATCCACACTCTTGTTGAAATAAACATTGATCTGCTGAGTGGCCTCCGGGGGAGAGGTGGTGGTCACAAAGTAGGGGCTCGTCCGGCTGGTGTCCATACCGGCCGCCGAACGCAGCTGCACCTTGTAGATGGTGGCCGCATCCAGGTCCTCAAGTACAAGAGAATGCTCCTGCTTTGGTTCGGGGTCCTCGATACATCCCAGTTCCAGCGATGCTGTAAGACCAAAGCACAGTTCCGTAGTGCCGGGCCGGTCGGTTTCCCATTGGAAAGAGATGCTGCTGGGTGTTGCGGCCGTTTCAAACGGAGCGGAAGAAATGAAAAGCGGTGCATCGCCGATCTGGATGATATCAGCACGGGAGCGAGGGAATACCTGGACGAACTGGCGGAACCGGCTGGCGGCACCAACAATGTTGACAGGCACATTGGGAATGGCAATGCCGGGAAGATCGGTGAATTCAGAAATACGGATTTCCGTGGTGTTCACCCCGTCGGTTACATCATAATTCGTCTGACCTGAAAAAGAACCGCTGCTTTCAAGAAGCACGCTGTCTAACTGTACCAGCTGTCCCTCGTAGTTCCCTGAATTTAATTCGGCAATAGTTATTACCCTGGGTGCGATGTCGCGATTTGCTTCGGGAAAAACCTCAAACTCAACGGTCTCCATGACACCATCCAAGGGTGCTATCTGCAACAGATCGTTGAATGTGGTGAGGGGACCGGTAACGACAATGGAATCACCATGTGCCACGCCAAGTGTGAAGCCAACTTCCTCATCCCTCATCAACGGGCCATAATAGGAAGCAATACCGGCTGTTTCATCCTGGAAGTAAATAGGTCCTGAGAGCTCATCGGCGACTGTCACCCATCCTGCTACGGTAACAACGGTGCCGGTTGGCAGTTCTCGGGCTTCAGCGATGGAAATGGGTTCATCGGAAGGAAGTCCTCGTCCAGACAGGTTCAGTGTGAAGGTTTCGCGATCAGGGTCATTGGTTTCCACAGTGAAAAAGCCTTCGTAATCACCAGGAATTTCAGGAACAAAGGAGAGAGTCAGCTGAACACTTTCACCGTTTGCAAGAACGCCGCCGGTTTGTCCATCCAGATTGAATACATCACTACCTGAAATTGCTGCACCTGAGTAAACGAGCGTGTCCTGACCGGTGTTGGTGAGCGTCAAGGTTCTCAAAACCTCATTGTCGGTCATGACGGATCCGAAGGCTATCGAGCCACCGTCTTCGATCAGGGTTCCGCCTACTTCGGCACGCAGGCGGGGTTCCTCGGAAATCTCCTCGAATGCCGTTACCTCGAAATTATCGATACTGATGCGGTCACCGGCAGTCCTGACGATTCGGAACCGAATGTCACCGTCGAGGTTGACCGGTATGCTTGCCTGCTCCAGGTCGTCTTCAGGAGACGTGAGCTCTGGTCCGACATCGGTCCAGCTTCCACCACCGTTCTGAGAGTACTGAAGCTGGATCTTCCCACCAGTATCACCGGAAAAACCGGCATTGGCATGAAAGAAACGCACCTCACCAGCTCCTGATATGTCAAACTCCATTCCAACATATCCATTCCTGAGACGAACCGACTGGGTACCAATTCGTTTGTCTCCGCTCTGACGTCCAAGCAGTGCCTCATGCAACATCCACGGTCCGGATGCCAGATCGACAGTCGCAGGTGCATATCCAGTTTTGGAACCACTCTCAAAGTCCTCGAAAAGCTGTCCCAGCGCCGTCAGAGGGAGAAAGAATACTAAAAAGAGAATTGTGAAAATGGGGATACGGTAGGAGTTTTGCTTCATGACTGAAAAGATTTAATTATAGATGGCACATTGAGACAACATCAGGCAAAGGGAGAGGCGTTCATGGCTCCGCCAAGTATTGCATGTATGTGGTTGATTGCTTTGGGAGCATGTATGATGTGCCGTTAAGGAGGATCGCTAAAATAAAAATTACGCGGCAGAGCTGAAATTATTTTTTTTGAATCATGGACTCCGGGAGCTCTTTGCAAAGATGCCATTTTTTTGGGATATTTAAGATTATAGCAATCACCATTGCACCGTATGACCGGCCCAAATGACCGATACTGCACAGGGCAGCTTGCATGCAACGAAAATGGTGTGACAAAGAGCATATTATCGTTGTGTGAAATTCTTCGGAAACAGGAATGCCAATTTTTTTTTCGTTTTTAAAAGGTCTAATTTTACCTCCAATTCGTAAGAACAGACCGCTCGGAACTACAATCAAAAACCGCCGGTCACCAAATTCGCAAGTTTAAAAAAATCAACGAAGACACGACCACTATTTACTAAATGAGTAATCGTTACGCTCTTTCTACCGTTTCCCTGACATTGATTCTCTCAGCATGGATGGCTACTGCCACAGTCACTCATGCGCAACACCAGTTCGAACGCAGGGCTGTTGAAGTCAGCAATCTCGGTCTTTCCATTACCAACGCCGGTACGCTTGGTCGCCCAAATGTGCGCAATCAGCCCATCGGACTTCCAAGCATGGAGTTCCCCAGGGGAACCGGGACCGAGCACCTCTTTGAAGCCGGTATCTGGGTTGGCGCAAGGGTTGGAGGCGCCACCCTCGTTTCCACCGCAGCCGTAACCGATCCAGCCGGATATTCAACGGGCAAGGCCGGTTACGAATTCACCAATGACGGCAGGCTCATCGAAGAGCGCTCGACCTTTCCCGATTCCGATGTGTTCAGTCCCCGCGCCGTCAGCCATCAGGATCTGATCGCCCATTTTTCCGACCGCAACACCGTTGTCAACAATATCCCCATATCAGGTCACGAGCAGCCGTTGTTCGCAGACGTACGCATGGAAAGCTACAACTGGAACTTCGGCTTTGCCGAGGGAATGAGCATCCTTCGCTATGACATCACCAACAACAGCGATGATATTTGGGAGGATGTGTACGTTGCCATGTATTCGGATATGGTCGTACGAAATGTCAATACCACCACCGAAACCGGCTCTGAGTTTTTCAACAAGGGTGGATTTGGCTATCTCGATGAGACGGGCCGTGATGATGGCGGCGAGAACTTTTACGCACTTTATGCTTTTGATGTGGGCTCAAACGATGATCCCAGTTTCAATACCTATGCGGCTTCCGTGATCCTCGGATCGGAGTACCGCGGTGTGGAGTTCCATCCCCGCTACGCCGAGCTCTACCAGAACGAAATGAGCGAGCTCGGCCTTACGCCACCCATGGTACAGCCTGCATTCTGGCAGTTTTCGGCCGGTTCCGGTATTTTTCTGCGACCCACCGACGATGTGGACCGTTACGGGCGGATGGCCAATCCCTGGCCCCTTAATCAGAACCGGGAAAGGTTGCGCACTGACGGAATCAACGCTGATGGAAACTACATCCAGCTCCATTCCATCGGGCCTTTTCCGGAAGTGGAGCCGGGGGAAACCGTCACCGTGTACATGGCAATGGTTGCTGCTCCGAAGCCGGACGATTATCAGGGCCTTGAAGGCAAGCGGATTGATAACGCTGACACAAGGGTAAACCTCGTGGAAGCAGTTGACTGGGCTTTCCGCATTTTCGAAGGGCAGTACGACACCCTCTCGCGTCAGCGCCAGCGTTACCTTGTCCCCGAGCCGCCCGATGTACCCCGGATCCGCGTGGAACTCGAAGAAGGTGCGGCTATCGTGTACTGGGACCGCAGGGCCGAGGAGACCGTCGACCCCATTTCCGGTGAGAAGGATTTTGCCGGCTACCGCATCTATCGTTCCAAACTGGGTGACGACCTTCGAGGCACCCTGACCGAGCGCCAGCTCATCCGTGAATTCGACACCAAAGACTCGCCCATTGGGTATAACACCGGATTTGACGAGATACTGATTCCGGACGGACCCCGCGTTTTCCCCGGTGACGATACGGAATACTGGTACCGATACCGTATTGAGGGAATGCTGAGCGGATGGCAGTACAGCTTTTCCATAACCGCATTTGACTGGGGCGGAGAGGGAGTTGGCTCCCTTGAAACCAGCCAGACCGCCAATGCCGTCAACGTATTTCCCGGAACCCCGCCAAATGTCGGCTTTGAACAGAAGGTAGGTGTCTATCCAAACCCCTACAGGGTAAGTGCAGCTTGGGACGGTGGCACTTCCTTTACCCGGAAGCTCACGTTCTTCAACCTTCCCCCTAATGCCGAACTGACCATTTATACGCTTGCAGGGGAAGTGGTCGCCACGACAACGCACAACTCTGACACCTACAGGGGTGATATCCGCTGGTTTGCCAACCTGAGTGACGGCAATCCAGTCATGTCGGGCGGCGAGAACCACTGGGACCTGCTCTCAGATGCCAACCAGGACCTTACGACAGGCCTGTATCTCTACACTGTGAAGGATCTGGACAGCGGCAACATCCAAAGGGGGCGTCTGGCCATCATCAAATAGGACCGATTTTAAAGCATCAGAATACAAACCACATAACCAATCAAACCTTAACGATATATGAAGAAGATATACCAAACCTTCATTTGCGGACTGTTTGTTTTTGCCCTTGGGTTAACCTCGGCGCATGCAGATATTCCTCGGATCACCATCAAGGACCTGAATACCTATGAGGTGACTCCAGAAACCTTCCAGGATGTGCAAAACCATCCCATGGTGGATTCCCTGGTTGAGTTCACCGCCATGGTGAGCTCCTACCCGAGAAACTCCGGGCTTGCCTCTTTCGATGCCGAAACCGGCGCTATTGGCCGTATACACGTATTTGTAATCGATACCACGGCCTACTCCCAGGGACGCGACGGCATGGGAATGCAGCTTGTTGTGGATGGTCCCGGACTCAATACACTGGAGAATCTCGAGCGTGGTGACATTATCACCGTACGTGGAGTACTAACCTTCTTCGGCAACGTTGCCCAGTTTAATACTGACGATATTGAAAGCGAAGGCGACGTCTGGAATGATCCTGATTTCGAAAAATACCAGTCTTTGCTGGACCCCTGGATCATCCCGCTTTCGGAACTGAACAGGGTTGTTGATACCGGTATTGAAGCCCGCTTCGATAATTATACAAAGTACCATGCGCAGTATGTCCGGATCGAAGGCGCGGTGATCCAAAACCGGGATCTTACGAGTACCCGCCCCTGGATGTACATAGGCGACAGTGGGGTAATTGCCTACAACCGTGATACATCACTCCGTTATCGCAATGACCGCACCGCCGGATACCGTACTGGGTACAATTACCGGCGTATCGAATCCTCAGGTCCGCAGCCTCCTGCAGGACAGGAAGAAGATGGCCTGTATGAACCGCCGCCGCCAGGTGCCGTCATTAATTATAGCGGCTATGTGGTAGTAAACACCTTTGACCCTGACAACCTCGAAGCGGATAATTCAGCAGCATTCGCCATTGTTGCCATGGAAGACGGAGTCCGCTGGCTTGGACTTGGCAATGATGCCATCCGCTACACCAATGAAAACCTTCCTGGATTCTATCCATACGAAATCCCGAATGACCTGGAAATCATCGGTTTCCCGCCCATCTTCTCAAACTACAGCATCAGCAATTTGACCCCCACTTCAACGGAAGCGGTAACGGTCAGTTTCAATGTAGCACCGGCAACCGATGACGCTACTGTCGAAAGAGTTGTGCTGGCCTATCGAGTAGAAGGCGAGGAAACGGAGGTGGAGCTGAGCGGAAGTAATGGCAATTACGAGTTCACATTCCCATTATTCGCGGACCTGACATCCGTCAGCTTTGAAATCCGTGCCACAGATTCTAATGACATCACAGGAACCATCCGCGATGGTGACCTGCTTGATGGTGAACCGCTCGATCTCAGGTTCTTCGTGCTTGATTCTGCCGTGAACAGTATTTCAAGCATCACCCGGACACCAGACGGGATGCGAGGTCCCAGCCCCCTCTTCGGGCTTGGCGAAATCCCTGTAGACATCACGGCAGTCGTTGTTGCTGATTCTGCGGACGGTTTCATTGTCATCCATGACAGTGCAGAACCTTGGTCCGGTCTTTTTCTGGAACCCGATACGCAGACGCTCTCCTTGCGCAGGGGTGATCGCATCAATTTGACGGCAACAGAGGTAGGAAATACCAATACAAACAACAACTTCGCGAATATCACCTTCCTTCAGAGCCCGGTCTTTGATCTGGTGGAAAGCGGGGTTGACTACGAACAGTATATTCCCGTGGTGACTACCAACGACCTCACGGGTCAGGATCACCGTGGTGCTCCCTATGAGGCTATGGTGATTCGTATCGAGGATGCGCATGTTGCCACCAGCCAGGCTGACGCGCCGGCAAGTGACTTCGGTGAGTGGGCCTTTGCTTCCGGTACTCCAGAGGACGGTAATCCGTCAGTTCGTGTCCGTTTCAACATTGCTCAGAACAATCTGAGGGTGCTGGCTAATTTTGCGGCAAGCTACAACGATGACATCAAAGACGGTGCCCTTCTCGAGTATGTTCAGGGAGTGTACGGATTCAACTTCGGCAACCCCAAAATGACCATGCGTCAAGCCGATGATGTCAAGCCGGTAGAAGATATGTTCTTCCCGGGCCGTGTGTTCCCGCTGTTCTTACCGGCCAACAACGCGCAGTTTACCGTATCCAGGAACCTTGAGGTGCAGTGGGCTTCCACGACCGACCGTGATGGTGATGAGGTAATCTACATCTTCGCGCTCTCAACTCCGGGTGACGAATCATTCCAGGCACCGCTCTACACACAGCTTTCACTGGAAGACGGAACCGCAAGCCGTGCCATTATCAGATACGCCGATCTTGATGGCCTGCTCGATGCACGTGACCTTGAAGATGGTGACTCCGAACAGTTTATCTGGACCATCCTTGCCAGCGACGGCAGGGATACTGTTCAGGTGTCAACCAAAACCGGTCCCAACTTCAACCCGGTTTCGCGAACTGTGACTCTGGAACGTGCCGCACAGACATCGGCCGAAGACAGCGATCTTCCACAGCGATTCGCCCTGGAGCAGAACTATCCGAACCCGTTCAACCCTGCTACAAATATCAGGTACGATGTTCCCAACCAGTCGCATGTGAGAATAGCCATCTATGACGTGCTTGGACGTCAGGTGCAGGTCCTTGTCAACGAGGAGCTGAGCCCCGGAAGCCATACCGTTGAGTTTGATGCCACCAGGCTTGCCAGTGGTGTCTACATTTATCGGATGGAAGCCGGTTCGTTTGTCCAGACGCGTAAAATGATGCTCGTGAAGTAATATTTCCTGAAGCAAGGGCAGAAACCGGGGATCCCGGTTTCTGCCCCCATTATTTTTTTGAAAACCTATGACGATGATCTACCGCCTGCTTCCTTTTTGGATTGTCACCCTGATATTGGCCGGACTGGTGTCCTGTGACGCCGGACTCACCGGCAATCTGAAAGAAAACCAGCCGCCCCGGACCTTTCTCACAGTAAATGAGATCAACCTGGATCAGGATAACAGTGCTGAACGCAGGCTTGTCAGCCAGGTTCATATTTCCTGGTGGGGTGATGACCCCGACGGATATGTGGTTGCCTTCGAGTATGCTATCACAGACAGGGACTGGATCTATTCCCCCGAGACGGAAGGGGAAGTTGAATGGATCCGGACCGAACGGACCGACAGCGTTTTTGTCCTTCCCATTCCTCCCGGCGAAAAAATTGCCGACGTGCGCTTTACCGTCAGGGCCATAGACAACGAAGACTTGCGTGATCCCGAGGGAGCATCGGTCATATTTCCCATAGAAAATTCTCCTCCGGAAGTTAATATCCACCGTGTCGCCACTCCCCAGCAGGAGATGGAAGCCCCGCCCGATACCACATACCATGTCGCCAGCATCGGCTGGACCGCGACAGACCCCGACGGTGACGATAACCTGTCTCACTTCGAAGTTGTCATGAACGACACACTTGCAGAATGGACCCGGATCCCGGTTGATGTCAGCTTCCTCAGTTTCCGAATCACTGAGCCGGCCGGCGACCAGACCTCTGCAACCGTCTACCTCGGAAGAAGTTTCACCCGAAGCGACATTGTGCTGGACAACATCCGCATGGATAGCGAGAACACGTTTTATATCCGTGCTGTTGACAATGCCGAAGCTACCAGTCCCATCGACAGTTTCACCTGGTTCATTAAGGAACAGACCTCAAGGGTGCTCTTCATCAACGACTATGCCGGCGTGGCCAGGCCTGACGCCATGGCGCGCCACAGACAGGTCCTCAGGGATATCGGCATCACCCAGTTCGACTACATTGAAACGCTTGATGGTGTGGCCTCCGGCGGACAAAAAGTACCGATTTCGAGGGCTTTCCACCGTCCGGTCGACCCAACACTGAACCAGGTACTTGCCGAATGGGACCATATTTACTGGGTATCCGACGATATCGACCGAAACATAACCTATGCGCTCCGTTCTACTATTGAGTTTTTCGAAAACGGTGGAACCATGTTCGTGAACATCCCGACCAAACGGCTGGATGATGACGACCCGATCTTCAACTTCCTGCCTTTTGAGCGTATGGAGAGTGTCCCGCCAGGTGGTTTCATTGGATTCAACATACCGCGCAACGCCAGGCTGCTGCCGGTAAACGCTGAGCTTTCTGATACGCTTACCATTATCCGTGACTCACGAAGCTCCTATCCCGCCTTTCCTGCAGGAGACACCAGGCGCTTTTTCAACGCTGAGTTCCGGTTGCTCCCATTCCATGATCCGAATGTCGAATTCTCCAAACTCCTGGCAACCGGAGCCCCGGACAATTCCATCATCTTCCTTGGATATCAGCTCGAACGCATCGAAGCGGGTGAAGGCCTCAACCGCACAATGCGATTTTTCCTCGAAGAACTAAATTTCCCAGTAGATTAATCCGGTAACGATGTTTAGAACCTGCCTATTTTTACTCACATTTTTTGTTTTGTCAGCTGCGCAGCTGGCGGCGCAAACAGGCCAGATAACCGGACGCATTACCGATGCCGATACCGGTGAAGAGCTCATCGGTGTGAACGTCATCATCCGGGGCACGGCCCTGGGGGCGTCTTCAGACATCAACGGCCGTTTCAATATATCCAACGTGCGCCCTGGAAGCTATGATATCGAATTCAGTTATGTAGGGTTCGAGCGCCAGCTTTATACGGGTATCAGGGTGGAACCGGGTGAAACGGTAGAACTGAACATCCGCCTGCGGGAGCAGGTGCTCACCGCCGAAGACGAAGTTGTCATCATCGGCGAAAGACCCATCTTTGATATCGAACAGTCATCCACATCATCCCGGGTTGGAAGGGATGAGATACAGGCAGCACCCGTCCGCAGGATCGACGAAGTCGTGGGCCAGCAGGCAGGGGTGATCCGTGACCCGACAGGACTCTACATCCGGGGTGGACGCTCCTCGGAAACCGCATTTATTGTGGATGGTGTTTCGGCTCAGGATCCGCTGGCCGGCACCGGGTTCGGGCTCGATCTGGGTGCGGGAGCCTACGCGGAAGTGGAGGTGACCACAGGTGGAGTGGGAGCTGAAGTGGGGGATGTCACATCGGGCGTGGTCAGTGTCAGGACCCAGGAGGGAGGCCAGAACTATTCCGGCTATTTCTCCCACAAACGGGATAACCCCGGTCGAATGACGGCCACATCCAGCAATTTTTTCACAGATATCTATGAATTAAGCATGGGCGGACCTGTGCAGCTCTATCAGTCGCTGCTCCCGGCGCTGGGCATCAATACGCCTGGTACCATGACTTTCTTCGTGGCCGCCCAGGCAAATGTGTCCAACGAGTTTTTCAAGAACACGGCCGACCAGGTGCAGACTTCACTCATCGACAACAACTTCTGGTCGCCCCGACAGGACAACCGGTGGAGCGCCATGGGAAAGATCACCTGGCGCATTCGTCCCTCCATGCGCTTTGAAGCCTCCTACCAGCGTTCGCTGACGGTCAACCAGAATACTAGGATGCTCCAGATCGTCGGTGATGACGTGCAGATTCGTCCCGGCTACCAGTTTTTCCATTCACTGAACCTGGATAATGCGAACACCTATGCGCATGACAGCAAGGTGGCCTATGTGAAATGGACGCACACCCTCAATCCGCGAATGTTTTATGACATTCAGGTGAGTAGGATGTTCACCCGTCTGCGCGCCGATGTGAACGGCCGCCACTGGAGACCTGCCGTGGTGGAAGGGGAGTTTGACGGAGAGAGTATTGTCACACCGCCCACCGTGCCGTTCGACGCTTCCGACCAGTTTCGCTATGTGCTGCCGGGTCCCGGACTGATCAACAACGGCGGGCTGGCTACACTCTGGCACGATCACTTTGCCGAGGAGTACACCGTCCGGATCACCACCACCAACTATTTCTTCAACAGGAACAACCGTCTCAATGTCGGCCTTGAGATGAGGTTCAACGATTATCAATGGATCAGTATTCGGCGTCCATGGGTTGGCGCTCCCATCCAGATTGATGAAGAAACCTTTACCGAGACCCTGCGGCTTGGCTCTTCGTCGGATATCTGGAACGTGCAGCCGCGTCGGGGGGCGCTCTATGTAAGTGACCAGATACGCTATCAGGGGCTTATTGCCAACCTTGGCCTTCGGCTTGAGTACTGGTTCCCCGGCAAGTATGTCGATGACCTGATTGATGACCCGCTTGCTCCCATCGCGGACGAGATCAGGGAGGCGTACTACGAGGATACCTACAACCTCTTCGGCAACCGTTTTAAAATGCGCCTGCTTCCGCGGATAAGCGTATCATTCCCTGTGAGGGAAAACCAGGTGCTTTATTTCAATTACGGGCACAAGAGCAAACTCCCGCACCCGTCCTTTATTTACGCTGGACTTGACCCGTTCTATCAGGACCGTTCCTTCCTGTCCGATCTTGGAAACCCGAACCTGAATCCCGAGGTCGATATCTCCTACGAAATCGGATTAAGGAATCAGCTCTCCGCAAACGATGCCCTGAACATCTCGGCTTTCTGGAGCGACAAGTACGACTTCATCACATCCGAGCGGCTCATCATTCAGGACGCCACCGGGCGTGATACCGAACGGAACTTCCGCGTCAACGGTGACTTCGCAAGGGTTCGCGGCGTGGAAGTCAGCTACATCAAACGGCACCGCGACTGGTTCATGGGCAACATCTCGGTCACCTATTCCCGTGCCGAAGGTCTCAGCTCCACTTCCAACGACGCCTTGAGGAACATTATCGCCGGCGACCAGTTCGGTTTCAACGTGGAAACACCCCTGGCATGGGATCGCCCGTGGGACATCAAGGCCAACGCCACATTCACCTACGACAGGCCGAATCCGCTGTTCGGGCTGGCTCCGCTGAATCAGATGAAACTCTATGTTGCGGGGAATTTCCGCAGCGGAATGCGCTATACACCGTTTGAGTTTGTCGAATTCCAGAGGAATCCTGTTACCGGTGAACGCGACTGGAGGCCAATTTACGAAAGGGATAACGATCCGTCCATGCGGTTCTCAGAGGTTGGTCCGTCCTGGTGGATATTTGACCTGAACTTCCAGCGCTGGTTCCGCATAGGTAGCACACGCGTGATCACCTTCCTCGAGGTGACCAATCTTCTGAATGCAAAAAATCCGGCCATTATCAATCCTGTTACCGGAAAAGCATACCGCTCTGACTACCCCGAGTCGCAGGAAGAACTGAACGCGCTGCGCGGAGACAGGGCATTTGACGTGCCGGCTAACGTCCGGGATCCCAGATATCTGGACCCGCGCGACAACAACCAGCCCTCATATCTCAATCCTGCCAACTTCCTGCAGCAGCGGCATATCGTATTCGGCTTTGCCGTTAATTTCTGACGGGTAACCGGAAAAACTCACGACAAGTATTTCTCAACGCATGAAAAAACGTTTTACACTACTGTCCATAACGGTGATCGTCCTGATGCTCTGCCTTGCTGGTGAGAGTGCCGCGCGAAACGTGTTTCCGAGTTTCGGATCATCACGTTCGGGTACCTCCGGCTTCCAGTTCCTTAAAATAGGGGTAGACGCACGTTCTGCCGGTATGGCCTATTCCAATATTGCTGACTCAAAAGACGCATCGTCACTGTTCTGGAACCCGGCCCTTGCGGCACAGATGAATCAGAATCAGTTTTTCCTCGGCCATACGGCCTATTTCACCGATATCTCGCTGAACTATGGAGCCTATGTGCACCGTTACCGGAACATGGCATTTGGCGCGTCGCTTACCTACCTCGACTCGGGCGAGATCGAAGAGACCACCGAATTTCAGCCCTTTGGTACCGGAAGGACATTCCGGACCATCCACATGGCAGCCGGCCTGACATTCGCGCAAGAACTTACTTCGCTTTTCAGCTATGGCGTGACTTTGAAATATCTGGATGAGCGCATCGAAGAGATCACCACCAGGACTGCTGTGGTTGATATCGGCTTTTTCTACCGTGTCGGCAATACCGGGCTGCGGTTTGCCGTTGGTATCAATAATTTCGGTTTCGATGCTTCCCCTGGAGGGGAGACCCGGCGCCGGCCGGGTCCGCATGAAAATGTGGAAACCGACGACGACGGATTTATCGTTTTCGATGATTTTGAAGAGGTATCGCCCCCCACAACCTTCAACCTCGGAGCGGCGTACGATATTTACCAGTCCGAGCTGATGAACGTCGTTGTTACCGGCCAGATCATCAATCCCAATGACAATGCCGAACGGTTCAGTCTCGGTACCGAACTTCAGTTCATGCAGCAGTTCTATGCCCGCGCCGGCTACGAGTTTGGTGTGGATGAGATTTACCTGCCGAACTTTGGAGTAGGATTCAACCTGCCTGTCCAGCGCTACTCCCTTGGTCTGGACTATGGCTTCGCTGCCAGGGAGCGCCTTGGCGTATTGCACCGTTTCTCCCTGAAATTTAATCTGTAAGAATGTTCCGCATGAAAGTATCAAGATATTTACTGCTCATTCCAGCCATTCTCGTATTGGCGATCACCCTGAAAGGATGCGATGAAATTTTCGGGACAAAGGGTGATTCCGTTACCGATGAAATTTTTGAAGAAGGCCGCCAGGATCCCACATTGATCCTTGACGAGGTGGGCTATGCCGCCTTGTTGCCTTTCTGGGATCAGTTTGATCAGCCGACCGACGTCATGGTAGGGTACGACGAACTGGTGTATGTAACCGACGCCAGCGGCTTGCACATCCTTGACAGGGCCGGCCGCCTTTTCCGAACCATCGAACTTGACGGGGCGCAGCGAGTGCTGCAGGATCGTTTGCTCAATGTCTATGTTTCGGCCCGTTATGACACTATTGTGGAGGTAGTTGACCCAACAATTACCTGGAACCTTCCTGCCGTATTCAAGTTTGAAAACCCTGGAAGCGGCAGCACAGTAGTACTGGATACGCTGATCATGCCTTTTGACGATGCCAGCCGCAGCACGCCCGGATCACAGCGCAGAAGACTTGACCCGACACGGACAGACAATGCCGATAAAATTGAAATTACCGGACTCGGTATACTGTACGACAACACCCTTTACATGGCCCGCAGAGGTCCGAGGAACATCACAGGCCAGCCAGAAGC
The DNA here is from genome assembly GCA_007132975.1 of Balneolales bacterium. Lineage (GTDB taxonomy): Bacteria > Bacteroidota > Rhodothermia > Balneolales > Natronogracilivirgulaceae > SKNL01. The sequence continues at coordinate 7,950 of SLNO01000110.1, read as the reverse complement.
CCCCGACAATACGATTCTCATATACGGGCCTGTACTTGACGGACAGGGCAACCCGACAGGAAAAATGCGAAATGTCGGTCAAATCAGGGCACTGAATCCCAACGTGCCCTCACTCATAAGCGCTGTTGGTATCAGCGACCTGGCAACATTTGTCGCTGCCCCGCAGCGTGAGAACATGACGGAGGACAGGAGTTTTCTACTCGCTCAAGGTGACCCCGAAAGGGATATCCCGTTCAGGGTACTCTGGGTAAATGCCGAGTTCACTCCCGACGGTCTGGAATACAGGCCCCGATCACAGCTGCTGGCCCAGGATACGGCCCGCGCAGACCGATTTCTTTATGAAGAAGACCGTTTTGTGCGTCCCAGTGGCATAGCCTACTCCGCAGATGCCCGTGGCCATATCTTTGTCACCGATGCCGGCACTGACAGCCTCTATCTTTTTCAATCCAACGGGCAGGAGGGCGTGGTGCCGCCTGCTGGTTCAACCTCAAGGAAAGCCATCAATGTTTCTTTCGGGGGGACAGGCGCCGGTGAGCGTCAGTTTAATGAGCCAAGCGGTGTCGCCTATTTCCGTCAGGTTGTTTATGTGGCCGATAAAGGCAACAACCGGATTGCGCGCTATAAGCTCAACACTGATTTCGAATAAGCTGTATGTAGTCCGGGTTCTGTCCAGTCATTGAGGTCCTGGGCCTCCCTGTTGAATGACACTTATTTGCCGGGGTCAGAATCTTGAAATTTGCCGGGGTCAGAATCCTGAATATCCAGCGGAAATGAATTATCTGACAGTTAGGGGAACGCACATTCCAGTACTTGGATTCGGAACGTACAAACTCAGGGGCAACCACTGTGTCGAGTCGGTGCGTGACGCCATAGACATCGGGTACAGGCATATTGACACTGCGGTGATGTATGGAAACGAAGCTGAAATTGGCGATGGGATGCAGCAATCACGGGTTCCCAGACAAGATCTGTTTCTTACTACCAAACTTTGGCCCAACAGTCTCACACCCGCATCTATACGAAAAACCGTCTCCGAGTCACTTGCATATCTGAAGTCGGACTACATCGACCTGCTGCTCATACACTGGCCCAACCCCTCCATCCCCCTCGAAGATACGCTTGGCACGATGGACCAACTTCGCCTGGAAGGCCTCGTTCGTTTCCTGGGCGTCAGCAATTTCAACCTGGAATGGATGGAAAGGGTAGAGCAAACAGGCGTACCGGTAATCACAAATCAGGTGGAATACCACGTGCTGCTCTCTCAGGACACGCTGCTGGGCTGGCTAAGACAAAGGGACATGTTCCTGACGGCATACAGCCCACTGGCCATTGGTCGGCTGGTCAACCACTCCGCACTTCAGGAAATCGGCAGAAAACATGACAAAACGGCCACTCAGATAGCCCTCAGGTGGCTGGTTCAGCAGCATGGTGTTGCTGCCGTGCCAAAAGCATCAACTGCTGAAAAACGTCGAAAAAATTTTGATATATTTGACTTCGAATTGGATCCGGAAGACCTGGAAAGAATTGCCCTCCTTGAAAAGGACCAGCGGTTCATTGATCTGCCCGGCATTGCGCCGAAATGGGACTGAGTCAACGCATCCGTAACGCCTTTACCTAACTTAAAAGATATGCCCATCTACCGTTTATGGCTCTTGCTGCCAGTATTGCTCATTTTTTCCAGCTGTTCACTATTCCGGTCCACGGCTGTTACCGACCCTGAGGAAGATCTTCCCGAAGGCGTTGTGGAAGTAGGAAAACCCGGTCCCGCCACAAAATATTATGAGATCATCACCGATGAAGCCGTCACCGAAGAAGGACTGTTCAGTGTTCATCAGGTCGACAGCAAACTCTACTTTGAGATCCCGGATTCACTGCTTGGACGTGAACTGCTTCTTGTGTCAAGGATTGTGCGGGCACAGACAGGTGCCGGATACGGTGGCCTCAGACTCAACAACTATGTGCTCCGTTGGGAGAAACATGGAGAAAAAATATTGCTGCGCAACGTGATGCACCAGTCCATGGCCGACTCAAGCGCGTCAATCTACAAGGCGGTCAGGGCAGCCAATTTTGAGCCGATCATTGCCGCTTTTGAAATCGAGTCCATCGGGCCCGACAGCCTTACTTCGCTCATCGAGGTGACGGATCTTTTTACCACCGACATGCCAGAGTTTTCACCCCGCGAGCGCTTCCGTGGAAGACGTGTGGACAGTGACCGAAGCTATATCGAACGTTTCCGTGCCTTCCCGGAGAATGTGGAGGTCACCAATGTGCTCACCATGCAGTCCGAGAACGTCCCGACCGGCGGCAACCTCCGCTCCATCTCCATGATGATCAACTTCAGTTTCCTGCTGCTGCCCGAAGTTCCCATGCAGCCGCGCCTCCACGATGAGCGCGTCGGCTACTTCTCTGTCCGGCAGGTCGATTTCAGCCGGCCGGAGCACCGCGCCGAACGCCGCCGCTACATAACCCGCTGGCGCCTCGAGCGCAAGGATGAGGAGCCGGACGAAAACGGCCTCTATGAGCCCAAGAAGCCGATCGTGTTCTATGTGGACCCCGGCACACCCGAGTTTCTGGTGGATTACGTCATCCAGGGCGTCAACGACTGGCAGCCTGCATTCGAACAGGCCGGATTCCGCAATGCCATCATCGGCAAGAAAGCCCCTGTCGACGATCCCGATTTCAGCATGGAAGATTCCCGCTACTCGATGGTGCGATGGATGCCTTCCATGGTAATGAACGCTTTCGGACCACATGTCAACGATCCCCGGTCCGGTGAGATCATCACATCCTCCATCGGCATGTTCCACAATATTCAGAACCTTCTGAGCAACTGGTACTTTGTGCAGGGAGGAGCCGTGGATGAACGCATGCAAAACCTGCCCATGCCCGACTCGCTCATGGGCCGCCTGGTGCGCATGGTGGTGGCGCATGAAGTAGGGCATACCCTCGGCCTGCCGCACAACATGAAATCCAGCGCCACAGTGCCAACTGACAGTCTTCGCAGCCCCACGTTCACGCACAAGTATGGCACAACACCATCCATAATGGACTATGCGCGTATGAACTACGTGGCCCAGCCGGGTGACGGTGCCTACATGTTCCCGATTGTCTCCATTTACGACAAATTTTCGATTGAATGGGGCTATACTCCCTTCCCCGAGGCTACATCCTCCGACGAGGAACGACCGTTTCTCAATGAAATCGCCGCCCGGCAGAAAGACGAGCCCATGCTGTTGTTCGGAAACCTGTCAACCTACGATCCCACCCAGCAGCGTGAGGCGCTCGGCGACAACCATGTCAAATCCACCCAATACGGCATTGAAAACATAAAGCGCATCATGACCTTTATTGTGGATGCGGCCGGGCAGGAGGGAGACGACTTCCAGACACTGTCCGAACTGTACGCCACTGTCATCCAGCATCGTAACTGGTGGCTTGGACACGTGGTGAACTGGGTGGGGGGCATCTACAGCGAACGCAAGGTGTATGGCCAGGAAGGGCCGGTCTATACGCCGGTTCCCAGGGAGCGGCAAGTGGAAGCCTTGCAGTATCTGCTTGATGAGGCGTTCCAGACACCTCAGTACCTTCTGGATCAGGATGTGCTCGACCTGATTCAGCCGTTCGGGTCCGGCAACCGAATCATGCAGGGGCAGCGCAACCTGCTGCTGAATCTCATGAGTACGCCCCGTCTTAACCGTATGGCTGAGCTGGAAGCCACACGCAGCGCTTCAGAGGTTTACGCCGTCGACGACATGATGACGGATTTGCGTAAAGGAATCTGGTCGGAACTTGGGGATAATCGCGTGACCATTGATATGTACCGCAGGAATCTGCAGCGGGCCTATCTGGACGTGATGGAAATTCAACTACCGGGGCTGTTCATCCGCACATCCAGTGAAGGCGCTGTTATGATACGCGGCCACCTCCGGGCACTCAGACGGGATGTGGACCGGGCCATTTCGCGGGCCGCCGACAACCCGACGAGATATCATCTTGAGGATGTGTCCGAGCGGATCCGGGATATCCTGGACAACGACTGATATTTTGCAAGAGAGCTGCGCCTCCCTGTTCATGCAGGGGCGTGGCTTTTTTGAATCAGGCAGACCTGCTCCCGCTCACGATATCCGATTCTTCTTTCGTGCTGCCAGGAATATAACCGCCATTTCGTCTTGTGGATTTGGCTCTATGGCACCTGTTAGTGCCTGGATGGTTCGGGTGTAGTTATCAGCTCAGACCCGGCCCTCTGGATCCGGCGTCCGGCAAGCTTCTTGCCTAGCAGGCCATATTTCGGCGCCAGCACAAACACGAGAGCAAACTGTAATCCATTCATGACAGCTATGGCACCTGCTATGGAACTGTTGATCCATAACGCCATATAGTAGCCGCCAACGGCAGAGGTGATGCCAAACAGCACGGCGAGAAGGAGCAGCCGGTGGAGCCGGTCTGTCAGCAGATAGGCTGTGGCGGGCGGTACGATTAGCAGCGCAACCACAAGTATGGCGCCAACGCTTTCGAATGAGGCAATGGTGGTGAAGGAGACAGTACCCATCAGTCCGTAGTGAATCAGCCCGACCGGCAAACCGAGTGTAGCCGCAAGTTGCGGACTGAAACTGTAGGTCTTCAGCTCCTTGTACATCAGGGTGATGAAACTGATATTGATAAACAGCACAAGGCTCAGGATCCAGACGGGGCGCGGCCCCATGTTCATCCCCCTCCATATCCATAAATCCCAGGGGACATAGGCGATCTCGCCATACAGCACACACTCCTGGTCAATATCCACATTCGCGGCAAACAGTGAGATCATGATCACTCCGATGGCAAAGAGCGTTGTGAAAACGATACCCATGGAAGCATCGTGGAAAATGCGCCCCTTTTTGCTCAGTTCCTCGGTAAGCCATACGGTCAACAGGCCGAACAGGCCGGCCCCAATAAGCATGGGGAAGGTGTTGCGGCTGGCCGTCAGAAGAAACGCGATCACGATGCCGGGCAATACGGCGTGTGAAATGGCATCACCCATAAGCGACATCTTGCGCAGCACAAGAAAGGTGCCTACCAGTGCGCAGGAGGTAGCCACCAGTATGGCAGTGATCAGTATCCATGCCGTTGAAGAAATCATGAAGCACCTCCTCGTCTGTTCTTCCCGGATTGGGACCCGGACCCGGCCCTGCCCCCGGCCTTAGCCCCGGATTTTTTTCCGGCAGGTTCATCCTCATCGTTGTCATACGGAATGGCACTTTTATGCGGATCGAGTGCGGGGGATCCCAAAGACCTCCGCAGCTGAGCCTCAATATCCGAGGTAATCAGGTGCTCCATGGACTCGGCATCGTCGTGCAGATGGTCTTCGGCGATCTGCAGATGCTGGCTGAGATATTGTTCCCACAGGCGATGTACCCTCACCAGACGTTTGGCTTCCTTTCGTCCAGTCTCCGTCAGCAGAAATCCATCCGGTGTCCCGCCAAACCGGGTTATCAGTTTTTTTCGGAGCAGAGTGGACAGAACCCGCCTCATCTTCCTCCGGGACAGGTGCCTGCGCTTTCGCAGTTCCTTTGCGGGGCGAAGCCTGTCAGTCCGACCGTCCTCTTCTTCCATGCTGTAGAGTGTTTTGAGGATGTTTTCATAAGCGACTTTGTGCGAAAGCCGGATTTTCTGGATATGTCGGGCAATCTCACCTTTCCCTGGAGCAAGCAGAAATGAGAGAAAGAAAATGAGCGCGGCACTTACCACCATCCATGGGCCGGTTGGCATGGCCGGGGCCGTGTAGCTGATAAAGGATCCGGTTACGCCGGAAAGGGCGCCAACACCGGCGGCTATCAGCAGCATCACACGCAGTGAGTCTGTCCAGTAGCGGGCAGCCGCGGCTGGAATGATGAGCATTGATGCCATAAGAACGACTCCAACCGCCTGTATACCGGCCGTAATGATCAAAACCATCAACAGGGCCAGAAGAAACTCCATACGTTTCACAGGGTAGCCTATGCTTCGGGCAAAGGAGGGGTCAAAACTTATAAGCTTCAGTTCCTTGAAGACAATAACGGTAACGATGAGGATCAACAGGCTCAGTCCGCCGAACACCTTGACATCACTGCCAACCATGGCCGCCGCTTGTCCAAACAGAAAATCGTCAAGTCCGCTCTGGTCCACAAAACCGGTGGTCTGGATGAATGTCAGCAGTACCACGCCAAAGCCGAAAAAGACGGACAGGACCATGCCTATGGAAGCGTCGGGTGCAATGCGGCTGTTCCTGGAGATAAAATCCATGGTGACCATGCTCAGCAAGCCGAAAACAAATGCTCCCGCCACCAGCATCAGCGGGTCTTTTCCTCCTGCAATAATAAACGCCAGGCAGACACCGGGCAGAATGGCATGTGCCACGGCATCGCCGACCAGTGCACGCCTGCGCAGGATCGCAAAGCACCCCAGTGCTCCGGCGGACAGGCCAAGCAAAATGGTACCTGCCAGCACAAAGCGGATGTTCGGGTCCTGCAGGGAGAAAAATTCGATCAGAACTTCCATTGATCAGGTTTTCAAAACAAATCTGGATGAGAGAGGGTAGGGGCGGTTCACCGGTGGTAGTTGGTAGGTTCAGCTGTCGGTCTCCCTCACAAACCGTTGCTGCCGGCTCTCTTCAATCATCTGGCTCAGGATGTTGAGCCGGCCGCCGTAGGTCTTCTGGAGATTGTCATCGGTGAATACTTCGGAAACCGGTCCGCAAGCGATCATCCGCAGATTCAACAGCATGGTGCGATCAAAGTTTTCGGGTACGCTTTGCAGGTCGTGGTGTACCACAACAACGGTCTTTCCGCGATCGCGAAGTTCCTTGAGCTTGTTGAAAATAACGTCTTCTGTGGCCGCATCCACCCCGGCAAGAGGTTCGTCCATGAGATAGATATCGGCGTCCTGCGCAAGTGCGCGGGCCAGGAATACGCGTTGCTGCTGTCCGCCGGAAAGCTGCGAAATTTGCCTTTTTTGATAGGCATCCATACCCGTTTCAGTGAGCGCTTTGATGGCGATTTCCTTGTCACGCCGGCTCGGACGCTGAAACAGCCGCAAATGGGGATATCGGCCCATAAGGACCACATCCATCACACTGATCGGGAAGTTCCAATCCACGGATTCGCGCTGCGGGACATATGCGACGCGGTTGCGTTGCTTGTCGAGTGGCTTTCCGTAGATCAGGGTGTACCCTGATGAGGCTTCTATGAGTCCCATGGCGGCTTTGATCAGGGTGGATTTTCCCGCTCCGTTGGGACCGACAATGGCTGTCAGGCTTGCCTTTGGCAGCTCGAAATCGATATCCCACAGCACGGGTTTCTGGTCATAAGCAACCGTGAGGTCATGAACCTCGATCGGCGGGCTGCCCGAAGGGACAGAGGTTTTGTTTTCCGTTTGTTCCTTGCTCATTTGTAGATTTTGTGCATCTTAATGCGGTTAAGGAAATCGCCCGGTAGGGTTTGTTTTTAATATCATGAAGGTTGCAGCTTATCACTCAGTGCTGTCACAATCGTTTCTACATTGTGACGAAACATACCCGCGTAGGTTCCCTCGGGGGTTCCAATGGCGCCCATGGAGTCGGAAAACAGTTCTCCGCCAAGCTGAACTTCATACCCGCGTTGATGCACTCCGGCAATCACGGACTCTATCGCACGGGTGCTCACGCCCGTTTCAATGAAAATGGCAGGGATGTTTCGCTCTATTATGAGCGATACCATGCGCGAGACATCCTGAAGGCCAAACTCCGTGGCCGTGCTGAGTCCCTGAAGGCCGCGCACCTCTATGTCGTATGCCCTGCCGAAGTACTGGAAGGCATCGTGGGCCGTGATCATGATCCGGCGTTCCCCGGGAATGCTCCGGACCCTCTCTTTTGCATATTCATGAAGCCCGAGCAGCTCTTTCCGGTACACATCCGCCCTTCGGGCAAAGTCCTCAGCGCGCTCCGGTTTAAGCTTT
>SLNO01000022.1 GCA_007132975.1 Balneolales bacterium | reverse complement strand
CCCCATAACTTGAAACGCAGCGGAATCGTTTGTGGAGGGCGTCAAAAAATGCCGGTCCCGTCACGTTGCGGTTCGTCCTGTCCTTTCATCTGTTTAAAATGTTGGATTTATAAGGTCAGATAGAATATCCATGACGATTTTAATCATACTCATGTGTGACCGGGCCACGGTCATGAATATTTCTGATCACGAAAATGGCGGGTGATGAAATGGAAACGCAAGTTGTGAAGGATGGCGGCCATGGTGAGCCCGGCGATGAGCCCGGCCCAGAGTCCGCGCGGACCCCATTCCATGGTGATCCCCAGCCAGTAACCCAGCGGGATGCCGATCACCCAGTAGGCCGTGAGGTTGACGATCATGGGGATACGGGTGTCCTTGAGTCCGCGCAGCGCCCCCGATCCGCCCACCTGGAGTCCGTCGGATATCTGGAATATCGCCGCCATGATCAGCAGCCCGGCGGCCATGGTGACCACCTCCGGATCCTGTGTGTAAATGGAGGCGATCTGGTGCGGAAACACCATCATGACCACCGCAGCGCAGCACATGATGGCCGTGCAGAGTGCTATTCCGGTGAATCCGGCAAACCGGGAATGGGCCATGCGCCCCCGGCCGTAAAGCTGTCCGACCCGCACGGTGATGGCCATCGAAAGCCCCAGCGGGATCATGAAGGTGATGGACGCGAAATTGATGGCGATCTGGTGGGCGGCCACAACGGTGGTGCCGAGCGTGCCCATCAGCAGCGCCATCACGGCGAACATGCTGGTCTCCATGCCCATGCTCACGCCAATGGGCGTGCCGATACGCAATATTTCGCCCACATGCCGACGCTCCGGCAGGCGCACATCCCGGAACAGCCGGAACCTTCTGTAGGCCTTCTTCCCTGCCGTGTAACCGAGCATGGTCAGGAACATCACCCAGAAGACGATGGCCGTGGCCCACCCGGTGCCCACCGCACCCATCTCCGGAAACCCGAACCGGCCGTAAATGAGCGTGTAGTTGCCGGCAATGTTAAAGACGAGCCCGATCAGCGTTATGTACAGCGCCGGACGTGTGACACCCATCGCCTCGTTGAAAAAGCGCAGCACCATGAAGGCAAGCACGGCCGGAACCCCCCACGACACGGCGAACAGGTAGCCCGACGTGATCCGGATCACCTCATCGGTGAAGCCCAGGCGGTCCATGACCGGACCCAGGTTGTTCAGCACAATGACCACCGGCACAGATATCATGACCGCAAGCCAGAGCCCCTGCCGCACCTTCTTGCCGATCTGATCAAGCTCCCGCGCCCCGAACAGCTGCGCAATGATCGGACTCAGCGCCATCAAAATGCCGATCGCGATCGTAAAAAACGGCATGAAAAAACTTGAACCGATAGCCACCGCCGCCAGATCGTCCGGGTGGTAGTTGCCCGCCATCACCGTATCCACAAAACTCATGGATATCTGCGCCAGCTGGGCCCCAACCAGCGGCAGCCCCAGGCCCAGGATGGTGCGCGACTCCTCGTGGATGGAAAGGGCCGGCGCCATGCGGTCAGGATTACCGCCGGTAGACAAGTGTGGGGATGGCATCGTCGGGCTTGCCCTCCAGATGAGAAATGATGGAGGATGCGGCCAGGGCGCTCATGCGGGCGCGCGTCTCGCGCGTGCCGCTGGCGATATGCGGAAGCAGCACGCAGTTGGGCGCGGTGAGCAGGTCCGGGTGGATTTTCGGCTCCTCCTCGAAGACATCGAGCCCGGCCCCGCCGATGCGCTTCTCGCGCAGCGCCCGTGCCAGCTCGGCCTCGTCCACCACCGGTCCGCGCGCGGTGTTGATCAGGATGGCGTCCGGCTTCATCATGGACAGGCGCTCACTGTTGATGGCGTGGCGGGTCTGCGGGGTGAGGGGGCAGTGAAGCGAGAGGAAATCGGACTGCCGCACCAGCTCATCGACCGTATCCACCCATTTTGCTCCGTATTTCTGCTCGTCGGACGCTGAAAGCTGCTTGCTGTCGTGGTAGAGCACCTTCATGCCGAAGCCGCGTGCGCGCCTGGCGAAGGCGCGGCCGATCCGGCCCATGCCAAGGATCCCCGCGTTCTTGCCGCTGATCTCGGTGCCGAGGAAACCGAACGGGTGCCAGCCGTCGAACTCGCCCGCCCGCAGGCTGTCCTCGGCCTCGCGCATGCGCCGCGCCACACCCAGCAGCAACGCGAAGGCGCAGTCGGCCGTGGCCTCGGTGAGCACATCCGGGGTGTTCGATACCAGGATACCCAGCTCTTTGGCCGTCTCCACGTCAATATTGTTGTACCCGACGGCATAGTTGGATACGATCCGCAGCTTCTTGCCTGCCCGGAGCACTTCGCCCGTGACCGGGGTGGAGAGGCAGCTCAGCAGGGCGTCATAGGAGCCGATCACCTCTTTGAGCCGCTCTTCGCTGTCGTATTCGCCGCGCTCGCCCACGGTGACATCGTAGCGGGCGGAGAGCAGTTCAATTCCTTTTCCAGGCTGGGGTTCAGTGACTAGAACGCGCATGATAATGGTGGTTTGGTGTAGAAATAATGGATAATGGACGGATTTGGCTGCCGGCGGGAGGCGGTTCCGGCTGTAGAGTGGAGGCTCCGGGTGGATCGGGCCGGTTCTTATCCCCGGAAGCGCAGGAAGCCGAAGTGGTGATCATCAGCGCCAGCATCAAAAGGGTGACCCTGAAAATGGGGGACGCAAACGGTCCGGGGATCAGGGAGATCAGGAAGCTCAGGGAGCGGCAGGGCCGGCCGGCGGCCCGTTCACGATGGGGTATCTTCAATTTCGGTGATATCGGCATCATTCCACATTTTCTCCAGCGCGTAAAACTCACGTGTTTCTTCATTGAAAATATGAACGACGACATTAACGTAATCCAGAACGACCCATTTCTTGCTTTCAAGGCCCTCTTTGCGCCATACGTGCTCGCCGGTTTGTTCCTTGATCTTCTCGGTGACATTGTTGGCGAGGGCGCGGATCTGGGTGTCGGAACCACCCTGGCATACGATGAAAAAGTCGGTCAGCGTGGTCAGCTTGCGTACATCCAGAACGCGCAGCTTTTCAGCTTTCTTTTCTTGCAGGGCTTCATTGATGAGTGATACAAGAGGGGCAAGTTGGGGTTTTTTGCTGGCAGTAGTGCGGGATTTGGAAGAAGAGGTTTGGTTCATAGGCGATTTGTTGGGTTGCGTCGCTATTTACTGGTTAAGTGACTCGTAATCCGAGCCGATCACAATTGTTGCGTCAAGGTAGAAATCGGGTGAAATCTCCCGGATGATCCGTTCGTCGGGGATGCCGAGCGCCCGGGCCACCCTGCGGGCATTGTCCATGTTCCCGCTCCGGTCGATCACAAACGAACGTGTGACATCGAACGTGTCGAAGTTGCCCGATTCCACCACATCGAAGCCGTTCTGCCTCATGACGGAAGTGAAACGGCTGGCCAGTCCGGGAATGCCGCAGCCATTGCGGACCTCCACCTGGATCACTTCGCTGAGGAGGGTGCTCACCTCGGTGCGCTCCGATACCATGCGCGGAAAGACGATGCGGGTGAAAAGGGCTGCAAGGAGGATGAGCAGAAGAATGCTCAGAAAACCCAATGAGGCGTGCAACAGATAGTGAGAACGCTCTTGTTCTGTCATTCAAGCAGGAATGGAATGGTTCTCAGCAGTCACCGGATCACTTTTTATTACCATGCTGGAAAGGGCTGATGCATGTGGCTTCTGCGGTAGTGGGGAGAGTAGTAGCCGTAGGGAGACCCATGGTAACCGAATCCGTGTCCGCCAGGTATCTGCTGGAAACGGATCTGGAAACGGGTGTTCTCGTTCAGCTTGTAGTTCAGCTCCGCATTGCGGATGAAAAACTGCGTCTGGTTCTGACCCATGAAACCGGCTCCGAACGGGGAGTGCGACATGGAAAGGTCGACCCGGCCGTACAGGTTTTCGCTGAACATCATGTGCATGGTGTTCGTGTAGATATTCTGGTTGTACATATTGCCGCCAAACGATCCCATCGTCATTTCGTAGGAATGGTTCATCTGAAAATCCTGCAACCCGAACAGTGAACTGCGGTCCTGATCCTGAGTGCGCACAATGGGTCCGGTGCGGTTCAGTGTGGATCCGTTTTCAGGCCTGAACTGCGCTTCCGCCAGCGAAAAGGGGAACAAGAGCAACCCGATGAGAAAAAGAATAAGCGGATAGGTTTTCATGGTATTTCAGTTTGAAGCGGATTCTGCCAATAGCTGAGACCGCTAAAGGCGGCATTATCACAATATACTCTAAACGTAACGAAAACATTCAAATTATGTCAAGCGATTTACGCCGCCGGAACACTTTTTTTTGCCTTTTTTCCACGAATTGCAGGGCCAGGCGCCCTGCAACGCCATGCCTGTCTTGCAAATGGCGGAGGTGGAGGGATTCGAACCCCCGGTACACAAAGTGTACAACGGTTTTCGAGACCGCCCCATTCGACCGCTCTGGCACACCTCCGTCAACAGATAAAGCTTGTAAAGCGCCCCTAAAAGCACTATATTACCAAACTTTTCGCAGTTCTACAACACGAGTTTACATTTTTCGAAATTGCCATGACCAACATGAAATTAACTGATTTCAGATACGAATTTGAGAAGATCAAAGTCCCTACCCATCCCGTAGAACCCCGAGACGCTGCGAAACTGATGGTATTGAACCGGGCCGACAAGTCCATCACCCATGAGACTTTTGCTGATATCCACAAATATCTCAACAAGGGAGACTGCCTGGTCTACAACAACACAAAAGTTTTTCCCGCCCGCCTGAAGGGCAAAAAAGAGAAAACGGACGCTTCCATCGAGGTGTTCCTTCTGCGCGAACTCCAGCCGGAAAACAAGCTGTGGGACGTGCTGGTAGAGCCCGCACGCAAGATCCGCATCGGCAACAAGCTCTATTTCGGCGACGAACTTGTGGCGGAAGTGGTGGACAATACCACCTCCCGCGGACGTACCATCCGTTTCCTGTCCGACGAACCCAATGAGAAGCTCTATGCGATGCTGGACGAGCTGGGCGAGATGCCGCTTCCCCCCTATATAAAGAGGAAGCCCGAGCAGGCCGACAAGGAGCGCTACCAGACCATTTTCGCCCGGGAGCGCGGCGCCGTGGCCGCTCCCACCGCCGGCATGCACTTCACCGAGGAGCTTGTGGCCAAACTGAAGGACCAGGGCGTGCGCATGGCGCCCGTCACGCTCCACATCGGCTGGGGTACCTTCCGGCAGGTTGAGGTCGAGGACCTCACAAAGCACCGCATGGATTCAGAGAATTACTACATCTCCGAAGAATCCGCCAAGACCATCAACGATGTGCTCAACTCCAAAAAGCACAAAGTGGTGGCCTGCGGCATCTCGGCCGTGCGCGCCATCGAGACCAGCACCACCGCAAGCGGACACGCAAAAGCGGCCATGGGTTGGACGGACAAATTCATCTATCCGCCTTACGAATTCAAGATCACCGAGTCGCTGATCACGAATTTCCACCGGCCCGAATCCACCATGCTCATGCTGGCCGCCGCATTCGCCGATTTCGATTTCCTCATGCACGCCTACAAGGAGGCGGTCGACAAGAAATACCGCTTCTTCTCCTTCGGCGACGCCATGCTCGTCATCTGACCGATGCCCCGTTCCGCCGGTGTCATCATACCGTCCGCAGGCCGGGGAAGCCGGATGGATTCCGGGCTTCCCAAGCAGCTTATGCTGATCGGCGGCACGACCATCCTGGGCCACACCATCGCCCGGATCCTGCAGATTCCGCAGGTCAGACACCTTGTGATCCCTGCTTCCGGCCCCATCCGCGACCAGGTGCGCGATATCGCCGCCGGCTGCATCGCCGCCGCAGGCTTGACCGGGGAGGTCCTTCTGGATGTGGTTGCCGGCGGAAAAGAACGCATGGACTCGGTCGGCAACGGATTGCAGGCGCTTCAAAAGTCCGGCGTGGCACTGGTCATTGTCCACGACGCCGTCCGCCCCTGTTTTCCGATGGATGCGGTCGCGCGCGCACTCGAGGTGGCTGCCTCGGACGGTGCGGCTCTGCTGGCCATGCCGGCCCGCGATACGGTCAAGATGGTGGATGAGGAAGGCGTGGTGGAATCAACGCCCGACCGCCGCAGGATATGGCTTGCACAGACACCCCAGGTCTTCCGCACCGATGTGCTTGCCAGGGCCTATGAAGTGGCTCTGAAGAACGGCTTCAACGCAACAGACGATGCCTCGGTGGCCGAGCACGCCGGTTTTCCGGTGCGCGTGGTCGGGGGGAGCCCGGACAATATCAAGATCACCTATACAGCCGACCTGATCTTTGCCGGGCAGTGGCTGGACCGGCACCAAAATAAGACTTCCAGCCGGGGATGAAGCGAAACCGCGGCAGATTAACCCGCTAGCCATGACACCGAAATCCATTTAATTATATGAAATGTCCATGACCGGGCATCTCCCGGACAAACAGGAGCATGATTAAAAACGTCATGGACATTCTATCTGACCTTATAAATCAAAAGTTTTAAACAGATGAAAGCGTTCAGGACAGGTTACGGATATGATCTTCACCGGCTTTCTGAGGGAAGGAGGCTGGTATTGGGTGGCGTGGAAATCCCTTTTGAAAAGGGACTGGAGGGGCACTCGGACGCCGACGTGCTGCTGCACGCCATCACTGACGCCCTTCTCGGGGCGGCCGCAATGGGTGATATCGGTTCGCATTTCCCGGATACCGATCCCGCCTGGAAAGGGGCAGACAGCCGCGACCTGCTGCGAAAAACAGTGGAGCGCATCCGAGAACAAGGATTCCTGATCGGCAACGTTGACAGTACTGTGGTGGCGGAACGCCCCAAGCTGCGTCCATACATCGACCAAATGCGAGCTTGCATTGCCGGGGACCTTGGGGTGGACCTTGATGCCGTTTCGGTGAAGGCGACAACATCCGAGCGGATCGGCATGATCGGCAGGGAGGAAGGGATCTGTGCCATGGCGGTCTGCCTGCTGTACCGGCCGTGAGTCCTTGAAACGCAATTAAATTATTTTTCACCGTTTTGTTGACATGTGTTGCAGATATGACTAATTTAGGTGTCTTTCGATATGTGCGGACAATTGCGGTTATTTTGCATTTTTAACCATTTCTGATGTTTGCCATGCCGAACACCGGGTGGCATGTACCGGCAATTGACATGCTTAATGTATTGCCAGTGTAGCTCAGTTGGTAGAGCAACGGTTTTGTAAACCGTCGGTCATCGGTTCGAATCCGGTCACTGGCTCACGCGAAGTTCTTTCACTTTTTGAAATTCCCGGGGAGGTACCGAAGCGGTCAAACGGGGCAGACTGTAAATCTGTTGGCTACGCCTTCACAGGTTCGAATCCTGTCCTCCCCACAATGCGCGGGTGTAACTCAATTGGTAGAGTGTCAGCCTTCCAAGCTGAATGTTGCGGGTTCGAGTCCCGTCGCCCGCTCCACCAACAAGCCGCTATAGCTCAGAGGTAGAGCACTTCCATGGTAAGGAAGGGGTCCTCGGTTCAAATCCGAGTAGCGGCTCGAATCGTGCAGTACTTCAGCAGCGTACAACAAGAATGAGCAAACTTTTTACCTAATAAAAGATCACCAATCATGGCAAAAGAAACTTTT
>SLNO01000094.1 GCA_007132975.1 Balneolales bacterium | reverse complement strand
TGCGGTGCATAGCCCAAAGCGGCGGTATGGCCTGGAGCGCACATATCGGCGCCCGCTATCACAAGGACTCGGTTAACATGGCAACAAAAGCCAACCTGAACACGGCGGAAGCTGAGCGTGAAACGGTTTCCATGCTTCTGAAAAAACACCACGGGAAGACGGCACGGCTGCTTAAACTGTTTGCAAACAACCGTATCATGAAAGCGTACAAGGAAGAGAAAAAAGTCAATGGTGTTGCCAAATACTCTTATTTTCGGTATCTGTATGTTAGTATGATGCCATCCTACATTTTCAGGAAACGCCGAAAACATTCCGTTACTCTGGACGGATAGACAAATAAACCGTTTCCTGAGCTGATCATCAGCTTCAAATAAAACTCAGCAATTAGCCTCATATTACATGTCAACCAAAGCCATTTTTGTTTGCCGACGTTCGCGATCGCTTCTTATGGCGGATGTAGCGGGTCAACTGAAAAAAGATGGGACCATCGACAGATCATTTGCCACCGTAATCGGCGATAATTTATCAAGTGTGACCGGGCTTGGCGGCTTTGACGAATGCTACGGTGAGCCCGATATGTACAAGCCCGAACTGGATTCCCTATCAAAGGAAAGGGTACGCGAACTTACAGATCGATACGATAAAAATATCTTTGTCTGGAATGCGCTATTTGCCGAGCGGGGTTTGGTCTGCATTGAACAGGACATTTATCGACCTGCAAAGAATCTGACTATGCAGCAGGCGGAAGCACTGATTGTCAAAAGCCTCCACTATGCCGACAAATGGATTTCACAATCAAAGGCAGATTTTGTCTTTGACATCTCGGCACTTGGTCTCTTTCGCGTATCCCTGATGGCTGCCGCCGAATATTATGGCATACCATACATGTTCTACGCGCAGGCCAAACTGGGCGAGCGGTTTACCATCTACAACGATCTGTTTTACAGGCATGATGCCATCAGAGAACGCTATCTGGAACTGAGTAGAATGATGCCGTCAGATCCGCGAAAAGATGACGGCCGAAAGGAAAAAGAATCCGTGAAAAAGATGGCCTCAATCTACATAGGACACGATGCCGAAGAGAATCTGAAAAAGCGTAAAAATGGCAAGCAGTCAGCCCTGGCAAGAAAAACACAATCTCTCTTCCGGCCACTTCATGTGGGAAGAAATCTGTACAGACAGTGGCTTTTCATGAGAAAAGAAGAAAAAAGATGGAAAGAAGAAGGGCTGATTAACTATGTGGATGACAGAACCAGGTCCGGCGAAGTCTGGACCAGGAGGCGGAAGCTCTCACGCAGAAAAAAGAGAAACCTCGAAATCATCAATGCAAAGCGCGCAGACGTGTCTGCCGACCTGGCCCGGCGACCGGCCGTGCTGTACACCTGGCACTTGCAGCCCGAGAACTCTACATCTCAGTTGTCTCCCTACCACGTAAACCAGGAAATATCCGTACAGAATATTGCAAGGGTCCTTCCTCTGAACTGGGTCATTCTGGTTAAGCCGCACCGTGGCACCATTGACAAGGTCAGACCAAGGGAATTTGAGTTTCTCGCAGGACTGCCAAACGTCTATTTTACCGACATGGAAACACCTACCACTCAGCTTATTGACCGCTGTGAGGCCGTAGTTACCCTCACCGGTACGGTTGGCATGGAGGCGCTTGCCATGGATAAACCGGTCTTCTATCTCGGTACCGCGTCATGGGGTATCTGCAACAGTGCCCATTATGCCGCATCGTACGAAGAACTTGGTAATATGCTCAGGAACATTGACCGCTACAGACCCGATCCTGATGATGTGGCATCATACTTCCAGGCCATTCTGGACAATAGCATCGAATTGCCCAAGGGGTATGAAATGACACGTGCCCCTGAAAAGTATCGCGGAACACCCGAATATGACAGCAACATAGTTGTGATAGCCCGACAGATAGCTTCGGAGCTGGAACGTACCAGAAAAGTCTCGCAAGAAGTAAAATGAATAATGGTTATTATGGTTATGATTACTGTAAACCACTGTTTCGCAATTATTTTTGATTGTGGTTGCAATGAACACTCTTGTGGAAATGATTTATGAGCAAGTTACTTAAAAGTCTGATACCGGCTTCGCTCAAACGCATCCTGAAAAATAAACTGAAAAAAAGGCAGCAGACCAGAATCTACAGGTTACCGCCAGTTAACTGGGTTGGTTTGCCGTTGGCTACTCTTGAAATTGTCAGGCGCACCAAGCAATCGCCGGCACTCATTGAAGTGCCGCTTTCCAAATGCCGTGGACTCCGGGCCATGGCCTTTCCATGCGGAAGTGATTCGTTCCACCCATTCATTACGGCACTGCGCTACAAAGACAACGAGATTCTCAGAGATTACTTCAAACTTGTGCAACCTTCATCGGTTGGAGAACTGCTCGAGATCTATCGTAAAACGCCTGTTGCAGTAATGCCCGCTTTGAACTACGTTTATCCATGGGATGGCGACCCATCAGATGACATTTATCAGTACCGTAAAAAATTCATATCCAAAGAGAACAAAAGCCATGGAGGGTCAGGGAACTATGAAGGTTGGCACCATTTCGGACCAGTGAGCGAGAACAAGGTAGCACTGGAGTTTCAGCGACTTGAGCACATTTATGGGAACATTAAAGAAAACGGCTACGTCCGTTCCGACAAACCCGACGGAGACATAGCAGGCATACTTCTTTTCAGAGACAATGACTACTGTGCCGTGATCAGCAAGGGGCACCACAGAATAGCCGCACTGGCAGCCTTGGGCGTTGACGAAATACCCCTTAGGATCGGGGTCAATAGAAGAAGCTATGTTGACAGAGCTGATTTCATGAAGTGGCCGGGTGTTGTATCATCTGCCTTTTTGCCCGAAGAGGCTCTAAAAATATTTGACAGGATATTTGAAGGCAGACAACCCGCCTTCTGTGAAGCGTGGAAAGATTATTGTGGAAACAGACGGAAACTGGCTGTCGATGGTGACTGATAATGCAGCAATCATTGAATGTCAGGGAGTTTCATCGGTTACAAAACAGCCATCTCGTCCTGATCAGCAGGAGAAAAACCGAAGCAGTCGCTAAAGACCTTAATTAAATAATAATCATTTACAGTTATGAAGACAGTTTATGTTTGCATGGTCGCCGATATGGTACACCCCGGTCACTTGAACATCTTGAAAGAAGCTTCCAAACTTGGGAAAATCACTGTTGGACTTCTGACAGATGAGGCTGTTGCGAGTTATAAGAGACTGCCATATCTGGATTATGAACAGCGCAAGATAATTGTGGAGAACCTCAAGAACGTAAGCGAGGTCGTCAAGCAGACAGAACGCGACCATCGCCCCAATCTCAGAAAACTCAAACCCGACTACGTGGTCCATGGTGATGACTGGCGCGAAGGCCCGCTCAAGAAAACCCGCGAAGAGGTTATAGAGACGCTAAAGGAGTGGGGCGGTCAGTTGGTGGAGGTGCCATACACCAAAGGCATCTCTTCGACAAAGCTGAACAAAACACTTCAGGAGGTGGGAACTACACCGGAAATCCGGCTGCGTAGACTGAGAAGGCTTATCAATGCCAAGAAAACAGTGCGCATCATTGAAGCCCATAGCGGGATTACAGCGCTTGTAGCCGAACATATCCATGTCAATGAGAACGGCATGAAAAAAGAATTTGACGGCATGTGGGCTTGCAGTCTTACCGATTCACTTGTCAAAGGCAAGCCCGACGGTCATGCTGTGGATATATCCTCTCGGCTGATCACCCTCAATGATCTGCTTGAGGTAACAACCAAACCGATCATATTCGACGGCAAGAGCGGCGGCAGCATGCAGCAATTCGGATTTACCGTTCGGACACTCGAGAGGCTGGGCGTCTCCGCCATCATTATCCACGATAATGTTGCAAGCGAATCCGGAAAGAAATACGAAGACTTCACCGTTATGAAGCAATCATCGGTCGAGGATTTTTGCAACAAAATACAGTATGGCAAGTCAGCCCAGATCACCAGCGAATTCATGATCATTACGCGTATCGACAGCCTGTTTCTCGGCAAGGGTATGGATGATGCCATGGCAAGAGCCAGGGCGTACGTGCGTGCCGGGGTTGACGGCATCATGATCCACTCGGCTCCGGGCCGGCCGGAGGATGTGCTGCAATTCTGCAAAAAATTCGAAAAAATGAAGCACCCCGTCCCTCTTCTTGCCGTCCCTTCACGTCATGATGAGGTCTATGAGAGGGACTTGATGGACGCCGGTGTGAACATGATCGTATACGAAAACCATTTGCTTCGGAGTTCCTTCCCGGCAATGGTCAAAACAGCCCGCAACATACTTGAACACGAACGCGCCATGGA
This sequence comes from Balneolales bacterium, assembly GCA_007132975.1. Taxonomy (GTDB): domain Bacteria; phylum Bacteroidota; class Rhodothermia; order Balneolales; family Natronogracilivirgulaceae; genus SKNL01. Next base: position 19,860 of record SLNO01000094.1, on the reverse strand, counting down.
GTCAAGCGAGGATCTCATGTCTATCGACGAGATCCAAAAGCTTATACCGGAAATAAAATAGCCATGATACCAAACAAGCAGTTTCTTGAGTGCTTGCAGCAAAAAGGGATACGGTTCTTTACCGGTGTTCCGGACTCTTTGCTCAAACACATCTGTGCATGCATCACTGATCTTCTGGAACCGGATGCCCACGTCATTGCGGCCAATGAGGGCGGGGCGGTAGCTCTCGCCGCCGGCCATCACCTCGCAACAGGACAAATCCCATTGGTATATATGCAGAACTCCGGCCTGGGCAATTCCGTGAATCCTTTGCTGTCTCTTGCCGATCCGGAGGTCTACAGCATACCCATGCTGGTTATGATCGGTTGGCGCGGCGAACCGGGAGTACACGACGAACCGCAGCATGTCAAGCAGGGCAGGGTACAGAGTAAACTTCTGGAAGGGATGGAGATGCCCTGGGCAGCTATCGGCCCGGAGACAAATGACTGGCCTGATGTCATTAATGGACTCTTGCAACAGGCGAAAAACGGCAGCAGGCCCGTAGTCCTGGTGGTAAAAAAAGGAACCTTTGAGGACTATGCCGCTACTAAGAAAACACCGCCCGACGAACACCTTATGACGCGCGAGGAAGCTCTCGGCATACTTGTCGGTTCACTCGACGATCATGACGTCGTTGTCTCTACAACCGGAATGCCTTCAAGGGAGATATTCGAGATACGCGCCGGCAGACACTCCGGGCACCACAGGGACTTCCTCACCGTTGGCTCCATGGGACACTGCTCACAGATCGCTTTGGGCATGGCCATGAAATGCAAATCCAGAAATGTCTATTGTGTAGATGGAGACGGCGCCCTGATCATGCACATGGGAGCACTGGCCATTATCGGCAATTGCGGCGGTTCCAACTTTCGTCACGTCGTGGTCAATAACGGTGCGCACGACTCTGTGGGCGGACAACCCACGGTCGGCCTTAACATGGACATTCCCGCAATTGCAAGGGCTTGCGGCTACCGTGAGAGCCGATGCGTCTCCGGGATCAACGAGCTGGAGGACGCTGTTCGCTGGCTCCGCGAAACCCGTGGCCCCGCTCTCCTGGAAGTAAAAGTCAAGAAGGGAGCACGCAAGAACCTGGGACGCCCCACACGCACCCCGATCGAAAATAAGCAAGACCTTATGAACAATTTGAGCATGGAGCAAACAATCGGATGAAGGAGTTTATTGACGTCGATTCAACAGCCGCCATGCACGAAATTGTTGAAACAGTAAAGCCACGTACTTTATTGTTGTTCACAGGCGGCAGGTCCTATGAAACATTGCCTCTGAAGCAGTTTTTCGATCAACTGGCAGATAATAACGTCGCGGTTACCCGGTACTCTACCTTCCAGAACAACCCCAACTTAAATGATCTTGTCAAGGCTGTACAAAATCTCAACAGTAAGAAGCCAGACCTTATTGTGGCAGCGGGTGGTGGAAGCGTGATGGATTTCGCAAAACTTGTGAACATCTATCTTGAGAACCAGGAAGCCCTCAAGCGTTATGTGCCGACGGCAGCCAGTTTGAGACCGGCCGCGCCAATGGTGATGATACCCACAACGTCGGGTTCGGGCAGCGAGGCAACAAATTTCATGGTGCTTTTCAAAAATGGACGCAAGTATTCGCTGGTATGTCCCCAACTCAAAGTAGAATATGTAATTCTTGATCCTGCCCTTACGCACTCCCTGACGCCCAGACAGACCGCAGTCAGTGGTATGGACGCGCTTTGTCAGGGCATCGAATCACTATGGGCGCGATCAGGCACGAAATCAAGCAGGGAGTTTGCCAGGGAGGCGATCAAACTCTTGTATCCCAATATCCGAAGTGCCGTCTGGCATCCCGACGCAAACAGCCGCAGGGCAATGGCCCTTGGGGCATACTACGCAGGAAAGGCTATCAGCATATCCAAAACCACAGGCCCTCACGCATTTTCATACTTTCTGACAGAAAGAATGGACGTTCCGCACGGAGAGGCCGTCGCCATAAATATGGAACTCTTCATGGAGATGAATTTCCCTCATATTTCTCAGCAGAGACAGGCTGAATTCTTTCAGCTATTCAAGGTGGGCAGCGTTGAAGAACTTGTCCGTCAATTCACGAATCTCAAAAAAGAACTCAAGCTTAAGGTGAATTTGAGGGATGTGGGAGTAGATAGTGAAGATACATTGAAAGAATATCTTAAATACATCAACCACGAAAGGATGATGAACAACCCCAAAAGACTCTCGGATGAGATCATTTACGAAGAATTGAAAAAATGTATAAAATAGGCTATAACGACCTGAAAATATTGCTCCTTGCGGAAAAACACCTGTTGCAGGGACACAAAGCCTGGGTTGACCAGGGAACACTCCTTGGTCTGGTCAGGGACGGGCACTTTCTTGAGTGGGATAACGACATCGACATTACCTGCATGTATGACCAACGGCCGAAAATCCGCCTGGCAAATATCAGGGAACTCTTTGAGAACGGCTACATGGTTGTCACTTCCAAATACGATTATACCCTCAAAAAACTGCACGGTGACAAGAGCTTTAAAAAGGTGGACCTTACCTTCATCTACAAAAAAAACGGCAGATACTACAAGTCCTATTCCGACTATAAAAACCAGAATTTCCTCGCCAAGGTTTTTGAGAAAACCATAAAGGAACTTACCGGTCTGCTGAAAAAAGTCGACAATATCAACCTGAAAGTATTCATGTGGATGATCATCAATCCGATCGTCTATATATACCGGAGCTATTTCATGAAAACGGTGGATATGGACTGCCCCCAGTGGCAGCTTGACCTCATGAAAAAAAACCTGCTGCCGGCATTTCAGACCCTCCTTATTTACGAGCAGCCTGAACCTTACCTCGAATTCAAATTTGGCTCCGACTGGAGGATACCGAAAAAGGATTGGGACTACGCCTCGCAGGACGGTGCCATCCAGAAAGAAAAAATGGAAAAAGAAAATGTTTGAAGATCTTCATATTGATCACCTTGTAGTAGTGACAGGGCCCACCTCATCCGGAAAATCAACCTTGCAGGAGCTGATTGCAGCCGATACAATTAACGGCGAAATGCGTTCCTTGCTGCCCAAGAATATTTCCGGTTGGTTTCAGCTTTGTCATCGGGACTACGACGGCAGTCTGGTGTCATCAATGGACAAACCAGTCAAGGGTATCGTATTGCACTATGACATGATGAGACCCTTCAAGAAATTCCTGCCGGGATATGAAGAAGATGTTATCACAACTCTGATAGAAAGAGCGAACAAGGTCACTGTCCTGATCATCAAACCGGAGATGGACGTGCTCCTGGATCAGTTGAAAAGAAGCGAACTTGGCGGAAATGGCTTGAAAAAGAAACCTGGAGGTCTCGGCTTGCGAACAGCTATGACCAGGGCCGTCCAGTTCATCCCACCCGGGCTGCGCAAGCTCATCAAAAAGAAACTGTCACCGGACAAGAAGCTGACCGTTACAGACTTCAACGAAGTGCTCTTTTTTAAATACCAGGAGGAAGGATGGTTGGATGAGTGGTTCCGCAAGTTGGACCTTTACCTGAAGGAAAAAGCGGACGCCGGGTATATAATTGACCATCATTATGTCAGATCGTCCCCTGACGACATGACACAATGGGAAGTGCTGAAATAGCTGCAAATGAAACTGCTCATCGTTGACAACCAGCCGATCCGCAGAGGGGCCCAAATGTTTGCACAGCATTTCAAGGACTACCTCAATTTGAACGGACATACCTGCAAACGCGTATTCCTGTACAATACCGCTGGAGAATCATCCGTACTGCCCATTGATGAAAACGACATCCTGCTGGACGGCCGCAAAAGCAACCCCCTCGAAGTTTTTCCCTCCGTTCAGCCCAAAATATGCCGCGAATTGGCAGCAGCAATTACAGAATACAGTCCCGATGTAGTTCTTCTCAACGGTGCGCGTGCCGTTAAGTACGGTGGAATAACCAAATGGCGCTATTATCGGGGCGAGGCGCCGTTCGTGGTCAGAATCATCGACAGCGTCGCTTACTGGAATACTTCAAAGTTGCGCCAGTGGTATAGCAGAAATGTGATCACCCCACGGATCGACGGAGCCGTCGGAGTCGGCAAAAAAGCTCTGCAGGATTACAGAGATCTCTACGCCTACCGGGGACCTGGGACAGCTATTCCCAGAGCTTTCGATTTTGACGGGTTCAGGCAAACGGAAAGCAAGGAACAGGTACGCAGCCGTCTTGGAATCAAGAAAGATGACAAGATTGTCCTCTTTCTTGGCAACATCACCCGGCAAAAACGTCCGGACCGTTTCCTGAAAGTTTTTTCTGATGTTTGCGGGATCGTATCCGGCTCAAAGGCGTGGATCGTCGGTGATGGCGTTCTTCGGGAGCAGACCGAAAGTATGGCCAGTGATCTTGGAGTCAGCGACAAGGTAACATTTTGGGGATACCAGAGCGATGTTGAACCATTCATCACGGCATCAGACGTTCTTTTCATATCAAGCGATACCGAAGGTGTGCCGGGGATAGCGCTTGAGGCACAGTATCTGGAAAAACCGGTGGTCACTACCGACGCCGGCGATGTGGCCATGGTTGTAAGGCATGGCATCAGCGGCTTTGTCTGCTCAAAGGAAGATGAAGAGGGCCTCGGCAATAATATTGCGGAACTGTTGAAGCGTCCGGATCTGGCAGCAGAAATGGGCAGGCAAGGTAAAGTTTATGTTACTTCCAATTTTAACCTTGCAGATATATCCGATAAATATTTATCATTTTTCCAGTTGGTTATCGAAAACAGGAAAAACAGTCTGCAAACTTATGATGGCTGAAATTTATGGGGTGGCCGGGTCAGGAAAAACAACATATGTAAGGAAACAGAATCGGTACCATGCCATTAACCCGGGTTTTTTCCAAAAGAATCTCGCTTTTGTGAGATTTCTTTTCATGGACCTGCCCCTTTTTCTCCGCCATGTATTCCTCATCGAAGGTTACAATAAGAAAAAGATTTTTTTTGTCATCATCTACAAGCTGCAGCTGGCTGAGATCATGAAGAAAGACTCTTCGAAAACGCACCGGATCTATGACCAGGGCCCCATTTACTCCCTTTGCCGGCTGCTTAACAAAAGCAGTTCCGCGGAACACGAACGAATCGCAGATCTTGTCGATATCCTGATTGAACGCATAAAAAGGGTATTTGACGAAACAATCTACATAAACTGCGACGACCAGGTCGCATTGCAGCGTGTATTGAACAGGGATACCTCTCATATGTACAAAGAAAGGGATCGGGAGAGCGTAATGTCGGACATTGCGGTATGGAAGAAGAATTTTGACTATATCCACTCCAGGATCGACTCACGGGTGATCGTGAACAACAACTGAACATCTACAAACCGGTTTTTACGTGTACGACATCGTCATCGCCTGGTCAGTAGTTCTGCTGACCATACTGCTCATTCAGTACTATACCAAGGAAGAGGCGCAGCTAAAAAAAATCCTGCTCATTGCGCTGCTGGCTCGGGTGGGTGTCATGGTGCTGGATATGTATATCTATCCCGGACTCCCATATCTGACGGCTGCCGATGCCGGACGCTTTCAGTCCCGTGCCCTTGCATTCTATCATAACCTGTCGACGCGAGAACTTCTGTCGCCCCCATATCCCAGTGGCTCTGCCTTGTACTCGTACATGATGGCCATCGTTTACTCGGTTTTCGGGACAGAAGACCGGGCCATCATCCGTACCGTGAACATTATGGCCGGGGTTTTCTCGATATACAACGCCTATCTTATCTCCAAAATGCTATGGACCCAAAAGATAGCGTTGCAAAATGCCTTTATTCTGGCGTTGTTTCCGCTGCTGGTGGTCTACTCGCAGAATCCGATACGTGAATCGTTTGTCGTCTATTTCATGACGTTGGGCTTCATGTATTTTGTGTCGTGGTACAAGCTCAAGAAACCCCATTATCTTGTTTTGTCCATCGTGGGATTTGCCCTGAGCACGGCACTGCACATGGCCGCACTCATGGCCCTGCTTGCGCTGGCTGTCTACCATATGTGGGTGATCTCCCGGTCCGTCTTCTCAGGCAAAGCCTACACCATCATGCACACAGCTTTTGCCCTGCTGGTAACCGCTGCCGGGCTGTACTATCTGAACACCACAGGCTGGGGACTCTCCACACTGGGAGGTGAAGGCGCTATCGGTGAGTTTGGGGTGGAAGAGCTCATTGAGCGGCGAGGCGGCGAAGAGCGCACTGGAAGAGCGGCTTACCTGGTCGGGATGTCTGCCAATAATCCTGTGGATGTGATCTGGCAAACACCTGTACGGATGGTTTTCTTCCTGTTTACTCCCTTTCCGTGGATGATGAACTCGATTTGGGACTTCGTGGGACTTTTTGATGCCCTGCTTTACCTCATAATCTTCTGGGGTATTTACAAATCTTTTCCACTTATCAGACAGGATCCCGCCAAAATGGCACTGCTGTTCATGCTCATAGGCATGGTGATTGCATTTGCCTGGGGTGTTACCAACTTTGGCACCGGTATGCGCCACCGTGCAAAAATCGTGTGTGTGGCTATTTGCCTGGCCCCCCATTTCTATCCGCTTCGACAGGTAGTCTTCGACAAGGCAAAGAAAGGGGCCAGCGTCGTCTGGAAGTCCCGGCTCCTGAAAGCCTGACCTGGAACCGTAACAGCAAGTCCGCCGCATCCATTCTCAATCCTGACAGGTTGCTCATGAAGAAAACCATCTATTTTATCATCGATACCATGGGGGTTGGAGGCGCCGAAACCCAGTTGCTGCGGATCATACCGCACCTCAGGAAATTCGACTGGGACATCCGCCTCATCACCATCAAGGATAAAAACGAGTTCACAGCGGAACTCGAAAAGGCAGGTGTATCATGCTCCTCATTGGCCTACGGGACCAGTTTCCCCAAATTCACGGGCAATGTCAGAAAACTGGCCGCCGAGATCAACGAGACTAAAAAAGAGAATCAGGTGGTCATCCACAGCCACATCGTCTCGTCAAACCTCTTCTCACGGTTCCTCACTCTGTTCCTCAAAGGCAAAACGGTACTGGTCAATACGGTCCACAATACCAACGAAGGCTATTCTCTGCGGTACCTGATGTACAAAATCACAAGAAACCGTGCCCAATACGTCTCCGCCATGAGCCAGGCCGCCCTGGAAGTGCACCGAAAGAAAAAGGCATCACGGCCCGACCGCCTTCACCTTGTCTATAACGGGATCGATTTGGAGCATTTCAAGAAAAATGTAGAAGTGCGTGACAAAATGCGCGAAAGATTCTCACTTAATAGTGAATTCGCATGGCTGGCTGTTGGCAACCTGTCGCCGCAAAAGAACTTCACTAACCTCTTGCGGGCATGGAAACTCCTGCTGCAGAATTCGGATCTGAAAGCCCGCCTCTATATCGTCGGTGACGGTGTGGAAAAAGAGATGCTCCAGGAAAAGATAACGCAGGAAAAGCTGGATGGATCCGCGACCCTGCTCGGACGCCGCAATGACGTGCAGGACCTCATGAACATGGCCGACGGTTATGTAATGTCCTCCGACTGGGAAGGCTTTCCGATGGTTCTGCTGGAATCGGCCGCAACGGAACTGCCCATCGTCGCCACGGAGGTGGGCGGCAACAGCGAAATTGTCAGGCATGGCGAGTCTGGCTACATCTGCCAGCCCAAAAGCGAGCAATCCCTTGCCAAAGCCATGCAAGGACTCATGGCGCAGACCGCCCCGGAGCTTCAGGAAATGGGCCGCATCGGCAGAGAGCATGTCCAGAAAAACTTCAGTGTCGAATCCATTGCAAAACAATGGAACGGCATATACGAAACACTTTTGAAGGACAACTGAACCTGCCGGGCACGCTCTCTGCTATCTCTAAAAGGTACCAGCCGTTTCATTACTTATCCTATGCACCGGTACCAGTGCTGACAGCATGGTTATACAAATGAAGGACCCGCATAACAATATGCCATCAATCGCTGTTTCAGAGCACATTAAGGCTTTTTAATAACGTCAGGGTCACAGCCAGAAAAGAAACACTGCTTTTTGACAAATAAGCGCCATTTCAAATTGACCTCGGTTAAGATATTCTAATCACAAAACACTTGGATTTATTGGCACTTGGGAATAGCTTGTGGGTATGGGTTTAAACATGTAAATGGCTGGATTCCTGTAGATTTCAGGAATCATGATCAGTCGGATCAATTTGCATGACCGTACCTCTTAATTCCCACCAAAAAACTTCAATGAACAACCAGAACCCTGCCACAGAGAAACTGACCGTCATGGTGAGACAGACCGATGTCGAGGGTGTAACCCTTGTGACCGGACCAGAGCTGTTCGTCAAGATCCCCAAGATCATCAGTCCCTGCCACACGCGGCATTTTATCCGGGCGCCACTGTCTGGCATAAGGTCTTCTAGCTTCTCAAACCAGCATATGCTGTTTATTTCGCAATCTGAAAACAATAACTCCCTAAACTTTGCCTGAGAAAGTCCTTTTCGTTGCGGCTAACGCCCGGTCCCTGATCGCCAACAGAGGAGACCTCATCCGTGAGATGCAGGAGTTGGGGCATAAGGTCCACGCCTTGATTCCCGAGTATGATTTTCTTCCTGAAGTGGAAGATCTCGGAATCACATGGGACCTGATACGCCTCAGCCGCACCGGCGTGGATCCCCGCTCCGACTGGAAATACTACCGCCAGCTCAGGCAGTTCATGGCAGAATGGAAACCAGACATCGTCTACAGCTATTCTATAAAACCTGTGATTTACGGATCACTGGCTGCAAGAGCCAGCGGCGTGCCCGTCGTTGCCGCCATGGTTACCGGAATGGGATACCTGTTCACCGGTGAAACGCTCAAGCAGCGGCTGCTGCGGCAGGTGGCCGTAACTCTCTACAGGCGCGGACTCGCAGCCGCAGACCAAATCTTCTTCCAGAATCCGGACGATCTGGCCCTGTTCCGCGACTTGGGCATTATCGGTCCCGAAGACGGCGCAAAAATCACGCAGACCAATGGTTCAGGTATTAACCTGGACAGGTTCCCCTCGTCACCGCCGCCAATGCCGCCCAATAATCCCGTTACCTTTCTGATGATCGCACGGCTTCTGCAGGATAAAGGCGTTCGCGAATTTGTTCGCGCTGCGGAGATGCTCCAAACCGATTACCCAAAAGCACAATTTGTTGTGGTGGGACCGCATGACCCGTTGTTGCCGCATGCCCTGCCCGGAGATGAGCTCCAGAGATGGAAGGAAAAAGGCGTGGTTTCGTTTGTAGGAGGGGTAAAGGATGTAAGACCATATCTGGAAAACTGCAGTGTTTACGTACTGCCTTCTTACCGTGAGGGCACTCCGCGCTCGGTGCTGGAGGCCATGGCAACCGGCCGTCCTGTCATAACCACCGACACCCCGGGATGCCGCGAGACGGTTGTCGACTGGGTCAACGGATTCCTGGTGCCTGTAAAATCAGCCGAAGCCTTGAACTCCCGCATGAAGATATTCCTGCGACAGCCCGAACTTATCGACATCATGGGCAACAACAGCAAGGGGATGGCGGAGGAAAAATACGATGTTCGTTTGGTCAATCGTGGCATTCTCGAGGCCATAGGCCTCATCCAATCGGACCCGCCAGCTCATGAGGCAACCGGAACTTCTGCCTCCGGCAAAGACTTCGGGAACGCTGGCAGTGAGCGGAACAGCCGGAACCACCGTGAGCTCAGCAACAAGGTTTCACGAGACGACCGGAAAAGTAACAGCACAGAGGGCAGCAGCACAAAGGCTGCCGCCGAGCATGACAGAAAACTTGTAACAGCAGGAGGAGGGGAGTGAAGCGACTCTTCGACATATTTGCTTCTTTTGCGGGTCTGTTGATCCTGTCGCCGCTGCTGGTGTTGCTGGCGGTGTGGATAAAACTGGACTCCCCGGGGCCGGTCTTTTTCCGCCAGAAACGCATCGGACGCAACCGCGAACCGTTCCACGTTTTCAAGTTCCGCACTATGACGCACCGCGACCCCGATGCTATCGACCAGAATGCCGAACAGGTCGTCAGCGCCGGCGCCGACCAGCGTATCACACTGGCGGGACGTTTTCTGCGCAAAACCAGCCTCGACGAGATTCCGCAACTGATAAATATCCTCAATGGGGAAATGAGCCTGGTTGGTCCCCGGCCCGTTATCCCCGAACAGCTGGAAGTGGTGCCGCATTGGTTTGAAGACCGGTTTATGGTCCGTCCGGGCATCACCGGACTTGCACAGGTACGCGGCCGCCGCAGCCTCAGTTGGGAGGAGCAGCTTCAATACGATACGGATTATGCCCGCAATTCGACATTTTTCCGTGATATAGCTATCTTGTTACAAACAATTGCAGTTGTAGTGACAGCAGAGGGCATCTACGGAGACGAATCTAAAAACTGGAGAGCCTACCGTGATAAATGGGCGCCTCATGCACAAAAAGATCTTAAGGAGAATTCATGATCTATATGTTTATCACAAATGATCCCGAGATGGCCGAGTACGCCTGGCAAAGTGGCGTACACCGTATTTTCGTGGATATGGAGTGGATGGGCAAGTACGAACGCCAGGGATTTCTGGACACTCATATGGCGCTAAGCACCTCCGATGATGTGGCTGCGGTCCGCAATCGGGTGCCCGGCGCCGAAATCATGACCCGTATCAACCCGGTCCATCCGGAATCCCACATGGAAATAAACTCCTCCATTGAGGCGGGTACCGACGTGATCATGCTGCCGATGTTCAATACGGCCGAGGAAGTCGAGAAAGTGATCCGCATCATCGACGGCCGTGTCCGCCTGTGCCTGCTTATGGAAACGCCTCAGTCTTTGACCCGTATTGATGACATCCTTGAGTTCAGTGCGGGTATTGATGAGATTCATTTGGGCCTCAACGATTTGCACCTTGGCATGGGACTCGATTTCATGTTCGAGCTGCTCAGCGGCGGAATTGTGGAATATGCCGCCCGGAAGATCCAGAATCACGACATACGCTTCGGATTTGGTGGTATCGCAAGGGTTGGACGCAAAGACGCTGTGCCCGCCAAGCTCATTATCGGCGAACACGTCCGGCTCAACTCCGACATGGTCATCCTTTCGCGTTCCTTCCGCATGGGTATCAATGATGTGCAGGAACTGAAGGGCAAAATCAACCTGCCCAATGAGATCAAGCGTCTTGACGAGTGTGTGGACGGGTTCCGAAAATCAAGTCAAAAGCAGCTTGAGGAAAACCGGCTCAAGCTGGTGATTGCCGTTCGCAATTTTGTATCCACAAAAAGGGAGGCATTGACCGTATGACACAGCGCTACGCCCTTTTCCTGCAAAAACCGGAAGTGCTTGAACGGCAGCGGACGCACCTGGAGGTGCTGTCTTCCCGCTATCTGCCGGGCACGGCCTGCCATTTTGCCGGTAAACCGGAGGATGTGGTGTCCGGTGTGGCGTACGACCTGTTGGTCACTCCCCAGCTCGACTGGCTCCCGGATGTTTTGGCCCGAACCCCACGGCCCAGGCGCATCCACCTGACCAGCTCCGGCCGCGACGTTCTGGATGCCATGAACATCGACCTGGAAGGTATCACAGTCTCAACCTCTTCCGGAGTGAACGCCGCCGCAATCGCCGAGTTTGTGATGGGAGGAATACTGCTTCATGCCAAACAGTTCCACCGGTTTCGCGACCAGCAGCAGAAAAAAGAGTGGAAGAGATTCTGGCTTACGGAACTAAGCGGAGCGCGTTTGGGCATTGTTGGTCTGGGTAACATCGGTTCCCGGATTATCACCCGCGCACTTCCGTTCGGTCTCACCATCCGCGGATGCGACTTGCGCGAGGATGCGCCTGAGGGCGTGGAGAAGATATACGGTGTGGATAAGATAGGGGAGCTTGCCGCATGGTGTGACATCCTTGTCATTAGCGTTCCGTTGACATCGCAGACACGTGGCCTTGTACACGCAGGTGTGCTCAATCGCATGCGTCCGGGCTCGATCATCATCAACGTCTCTCGCGGCCCAGTAGTTGAAGAGCAAGCCCTGATAGATGCCCTTCGCAGCGGAATTCCAGCCGGGGCCATTCTTGACGTGTTTGAAGAAGAGCCGCTCCCGAGTGGGCATCCTTTCTGGTCCATGCCGCAGGTGATGGTCACACCGCATGTTGCCGGAACTACCCAGCACTACATGGAAAACATGTTTGCAATCATTGCCAGGGAACTTCAGTATGCGCCTCAGCAGCATAAGGATACGCCTTCTGTGCAGCCCAGCCAATCTTCGGGTGATTTTGATGAGGACAACCCAAGATCTGGCAACACTGACCAGATTAACAACCACGCTCCTGCCGGGGCAAAACTAAACCTGCAGGGAGCAAGTCAGGGATCAATGAGTGTATCAAGGGAAAGTAAATAAGAGGGACCTGATCATGAGAATTTTGGGAAAATACCTTACAGATCTGGGAATATGGACACTGGCACTGCCGCTGGCCTACTTTCTCAGAATTGAAATGCAGGTTACCGAGCATGCATCAGATATCGCCGTGCTGACACTGATGGCACTGCCCATCAAAGCAGCGGTGCTCTACCTTTTCCGGTTTCACCGTCAAAGCTGGAGCAAGATCGGGGTCTGGGACCTTTTTCGGATCATTCAGGGCGTTGCCGTAGTGACCATGATGGTCCTTGCCCTGAATTTCTTCCTGCGGCAGGGCTTCTATGTTCCGCGGAGCGTGCCAGTAATCGAAGCAGGTATCACCATTATGCTGCTTAGCAGCGTGCGTCTGTTCTCCCGCATCCGGAGTGAGACCGTGCGGCGGACCGATGTGCGTCAATCATCCAGAAAAGTGTCCCGGGTTCTCGTGGCCGGTGCTGGTGAGGCCGGCACCATGCTGGCCCGCGAAGTCCGCCGCCATCCAGAATCCTATATGGAAATCGTCGGCTTCCTCGATGACAACCCCATGAAACAGAAGGAGTGGTATCTGGGATACGCCATACTGGGGGCCCTCGACGACCTGCCCGAGCTTGCTAAAAGGCATCAGGTCGATAAAGTCATCATCGCCATGCCAACAGTTTCCGGTGATGTGGTGAGGAGGTTGATCACAATGGCCCAGGAAGCCGGTATTGAGTCGCAAACCATGCCCGGCCTGTACGAACTGCTCAGTGGAAACTTCAATCTCGCAAAACTCCGAAAGGTGGATGTGACCGACCTCTTGCGCCGCGACCAGGTCGAACTTGACGTGGCTCCCATATCACGCTACCTGTATGACCGTACCGTTCTGGTGACCGGAGCCGGCGGTTCCATAGGCAGCGAGATCGTCAGGCAGCTTGCCAAATTCAATCCCAAACATGTGTTGCTTCTCGGACGAGGTGAAAACAGCATTTTCAAGGTGGAAGGGGAGTTCCTTAAATACTTTCCTGAAGTAGCTTTCACACCGATCATTGCTGATGTGCGCGACTACCAGACGCTCGAACATGTCTTCTCCAAGCATCGTCCGCAAGTGGTGTTCCACGCAGCAGCCCACAAGCACGTTCCGCTTATGGAGGCCAACCCCGACCAGGCCATCCTGAACAATGTCGGCGGCACCCGCAACCTTACCGAGCTGGCATTGCAGTATGGAGTGGAACGGTTTGTGAACGTTTCAACCGACAAGTCCGTGAACCCGACTTCGGTAATGGGTTGCTCCAAACGTGTGGCTGAGAACGTGGTGCACCGTGCATCAAAACGCGCCGGCAAGAACCAGTCTTTTGTATCCGTACGCTTCGGCAACGTTCTTGGAAGCCGGGGAAGTGTGGTGCCGCTCTTCAAGCGGCAGATCGAATCGGGCGGCCCGGTCACGGTGACCCACCCTGAAATGACCCGCTACTTCATGACCATACCGGAAGCTTCACAGCTTGTGCTGCAGGCCGGCGGGCTCAATAACAATGGTTCTATTTATGTGCTGGACATGGGTAAACCTGTCAAGATCGTGGATCTCGCCCGTGACCTCATCCGGCTCTGCGGCTATACGCCGGATGTCGATATCCAGATCGCATACAGTGGCATGCGTCCTGGTGAGAAACTCTATGAAGAATTGCTCACTGATGAAGAGGGTACCAACGCAACCAGGCATTCAAAGATATTCCAGGCAAAAACCAGCGGTCTGGCCGATGATGTGTTTGAGGGATTGCTCGAAGACCTGTTTGAAGCCGCCATCCAGCAGGACGTAATGGAGGTTCGTCGCCAGCTGAAACGCATCGTCCCAAGCTATTCCTGCGAGCTTCTTGCCGAAGAGGAAGCTAATGCCGCCAAATCAGATGGCTCATCAGTCTCGAAAAAAAAGGTGAAGTCTAATGTCAAGCTGACTAAAAAGTTCACAAAAGGGGATAGGCCAGGAGGTGTGCTCATTGCAAATACCGCCAATACAGTCTCCGGCTCTTGAGAAATCACCCAAAACCGAGCCGCTGATCGGCATCCACATTCGTAAGCAAATAGAATCCGTCAGAAATCATATTTGACGGATTCTTTTTTTTCAAAGCTACTTGTTACCTTCCAATGCATTGCCAGGCCTGTTCCAAATGCCGGCAAGTTGATAAGCTCGTGTAAACAAGTTGCTACAACATAGTCACATTTCTTTTACTGCATAGATCATGACGAATAAAAAAATAACATCTCTGGAATCACTGCTCGAAAAGATCGGTAACCGCACCTTTGTAACAGGAATTGTCGGGCTTGGCTACGTTGGCTTGCCGCTCATGTGGACTTTCCACGAGAAACGGATGCCTGTCCTGGGGTTCGACATCGACGTCGACAAGATAGAGGCCATCAAAGCCGGACGCTCATACATCAAACATCTTGGCGAACCGATGATGAAGAAACTGGCAGCATCTGACATATGTGACGCCACCGCAGATTTCAGCCGCATCCCCGAAGCTGACGCTGTGCTTCTCTGCGTGCCGACACCGCTGGACGGGCACCGCGAGCCCGACATGACCTATGTGGAAGGAACTGTGCGCACCATCGCCCCTCACCTGCGCCGCGGGCAGCTCGTCATTTTGGAATCCACCACGTGGCCGGGCACAACCGAAGAGCTTATTATCCCATTGCTGGAAGAGATCTCCGGCCTGAGCGCTGAATCCGACTTCTACGTAGCCTACAGCCCCGAGCGTGAAGATCCGGGCAACGTCAGTTTCAACACTTCAAAAATTCCGAAAGTGGTGGGTGGACACGGCCCGGATGCCCTGCAGCTCGCCTGTGCGCTCTACGATACGGCCATTGTCAAGACCGTCCCCGTCAGCGATACAGCCACCGCTGAGGCGGTCAAACTCACCGAGAATATTTTCCGGTCGGTAAATATTGCACTTGTCAACGAGCTTAAGGTCGTTTTCCACGCCATGGGCATAGATGTGCATGAAGTGCTGGATGCAGCCGCAACCAAACCTTTCGGCTTCATGAAATTCACTCCCGGACCCGGTCTTGGCGGACACTGCATCCCCATTGACCCGTTCTACCTGACCTGGAAGGCGCGCCAGTATGAGCAGAACACCCGCTTCATTGAACTGGCTGGCGAGGTCAACACCGACATGCCCAACTACGTACTCCGCCGCACGATCGAAGCCTTGAACGCGCACAAAAAATCGGTCAATGGCAGCCGCATCCTCCTGATCGGCCTGGCTTACAAACCCGATGTGGATGATGATCGCGAGTCGCCAACCTACAAACTCATGGATCTCTACTCCAACCTTGGCGCCGATGTTGCCTATTATGATCCGCACGTTCCGGTCATCAAGCCAAGCCGTGAGCACGGTCACTGGGCCGGCACCAAATCGATTACCTGGGATCAGGAGACCGTTTCCGGATTCGATGCCGTTGTGATTTCCACCAACCATGCTGATGTGGACTATGACGCACTGGCCAGCTGGGCCGGCTGCATCATCGATACTCGCAACTCCATGAACGGTCGTCCAGAAGTCAAGGAAGGGCAGGTCTGGAAAGCCTGAGTCTGCGGTTTGCATTTCAGCTTGGATTAGTGATATACTTGAGGTTGTTAACTGGAACCAGGCAAACACATCCATGAAGATGTTACAATCCACCATTTTCGGATACTTTAGACCGTCAATCCTTGTATTGGCGACTCTCATCATCGTGACAGGAAACATGCCCGCACCGGCGCAGCAATCCGGGAGCGATGCTATGCCAGAGCTGAACCGCTGGAACGTACAGCTGAATACCGGTACCTACATGGGTGCGATCGGCCGCGGACTCACACCGTACACCGGCTCGCTTGCCAGCGCCTCACGCTACTACAATCCGACATTCAGTGTGGATTTAGAGTATATGGTTTCACTGAATGTTGGACTGAAAGCCAGCTATGTCTACTCCTCCATTGAGAACAGGACCGGGGCGTCCCCGTTCAAGAACCAATACCAGATGTTCAACCTGGGAGTAAACTTCTATCTGTTCAAACTGTTTGATGTCACTTTCCTTACAGAGAGCCTGAACCCGTATGTCACCCTGCGCACCGGCTACAGCCGCAGCAGTTTATCCAATCTGCGTGACCGTTCCGACCGAAGCAATTTCCATGGTCATTATGGCCTGGGAGCAGGTACCCGCTACCGAATAAATGACCGGATCGATGCCACCGCCACCTACTACTACACCTTCTACAATCCGGCCATCCGCATTGACGGGCAAGGACGTTCCGGGCTTTACGAAACACAGCGACTGGCAGGCGTCAAGATAGGTATTTCAGTTAAACTGGGCAGCTCTGACCGGCAAAGTGCCCGCTGGTTCCGTCGGGCCCGGCAGGCAGGGGCGCCAAATCTCATCTTTATCTGACCGCGAAGGGGCGTCTTTTGTCTTTCGCTGCAATGATGCGTTCTCAGAGTGATGTCATGCCTGGGCTGGATGTAATTTGTGAGAAGAAGTGATCTGAATGGTCACCTGAAGGGCTTTATTTTTTGAAGAAGCCTCACTTGACGCCCTTATTGTTATTGTCTGGGTTCCACACTATATTTAACAAAGTATTACCGGCTTTCACGCGATAATGAATGACCTTATTCATAGAGATTACCAAATTTTCTGAGATATGAACACTCCGAGGGTATCCCGCACTTCTCATCATTACATTCCGGCTTTACTTGTTGCCGCTGTTATGATCCTGGCTTGTCTGCCGGCCAACCTATTTGCACAGGGTCAGGACCGTTTACCAGCAAGCCCGGAGCTTCGCAAATTGAGTATCCAGGTTTTTGGTGGAACTACAATGGCCCGCAACGATACGGGCTTTACCCCTTTTTCGGGATCCACCGGTGTGAGATCCGATTGGGCTAACCTGGCCTTCGGAGGGGGATTGGAGTACATGTTCAACCCCTCCCTGTCCGCGAGTGTGCGCTACATGTATACCACCATAGAAAACGATGACGGACTCTCCTCATACGAGAACACCTACCAGTCTGTCTCAGGCGGTTTGAACCTGTATTTCATGAATTTCACCAGGCTTTACAGCGGGCAGTCCTGGTTTAATCCCTACATCTCCTTTCTGGCAGGATATGGAAGAACAGAGTGGTCAAATCTGGACGGATTGCCAGATCGCTCGAGTGATCATGGCCATTACGGGTTTGGTATCGGAACGCGGATCCGGATGGGCAGCACAATGGAATTGTCCCTTGACTACACACACCAGTTACTGGGCCACGGTCATGAAATCGATGGCTACTCCAATATCAGAGGGTCTTACATGTCAGACCGATTGGCTGGATTCACTGCCGGCCTCGTATTCAATCTTGGCAGCAGCCGTCGTCCCCATTCCCGCTGGTACTCACAAGAGGCAGGTGTTCAGGAATGGCGCAGAAGTGTTGATGCCGCCATAGCCGGACGCGAAGACGAGTGGGACCGCATCCTTGCCGATCTCGACAGTCAGGACCAGCGTCTTGAGCAACTCAACCGCGAATTGGAGGAAAAGGCTTCTCAGCGTGACGTTGAGCAGGCCCGGCGAACCATCGACATGCTGGAGACGCAACTCAACGAAATGGGAACTCAGTTCGATTCTGATATCCAGCGCATTGACCGCATCCACGATGCCGCAGGTCTTACCTATTTGACACAAACCCTCCAACCTGGCTTCTACATCCAGACCTTTGCCGCCCGAAGTGCCCGCTTGACCCATCGTGCATTGGAAATAACACGTGATGGCCTGGCCCAGCGCGGTTATGAAACAGAACGTCTGTCGTTTCTTGTTTATCAGCTTCCGAACGGGCTCTATACTGTCCAGATCGGAAATTTGAATACCATCGAAAAGGCCGACGACGTGCTGACCGGAGTGCTAGAAATCTTCGACGACTCCTTCATCCACAGACTCCAAACCGAAGAGTGACATCGTCTACCTGAGCAGGGTATGATGTCAGATAATTCCTGAAAAATGTTTGCCGCCGGAACCACACTCCGATGCGGTCATAATCCCGTAATACGCATCGCTTCATGAACATATTGGTTACCGGTGCGGCCGGTTTCATCGGCTTCCACCTCACCCGACGCCTGCTGGCAGATGGACACCCCGTCACTGGACTTGACAATCTCAATGACTATTACGACCCCCGCCTGAAAAAAGACCGGCTTGCAATGTTGGGGGTGGATGTGGACTTGGACACACCGGCAATCGGAAGCCCTTCCGTGCTCGATCACGA
The DNA here is from genome assembly GCA_007132975.1 of Balneolales bacterium. Taxonomy (GTDB): domain Bacteria; phylum Bacteroidota; class Rhodothermia; order Balneolales; family Natronogracilivirgulaceae; genus SKNL01. The sequence continues at coordinate 1,192 of SLNO01000094.1, read as the reverse complement.
CAAGTTCCGCTTTGTCCGCATGGACCTGGCAGACCGCGCCGCAATGGACAATCTGTTTGAAAAGAACAGCTTCGATGCCGTTGTGCATCTGGCGGCTCAGGCCGGCGTACGTTACAGTCTGCAGAACCCTCACACCTACATCGACAGTAACATAACCGGTTTTCTGAACATTCTTGAGGCCTGCCGCCATCATCCGGTATCGCATCTCGTGTATGCATCATCCAGTTCGGTCTACGGGGCCAATACCCGAATGCCCTTCTCGGTCCACGATAATGTCGATCATCCCGTCTCCCTGTACGCAGCCACTAAAAAGGCAAACGAACTTATGGCACACACATACAGCCACCTGTTCGGTGTACCAACCACCGGTTTGCGCTTTTTCACAGTATACGGTCCGTGGGGGCGACCAGACATGGCCCTTTTTCTCTTTGCAAAGGCCATGACTTCAGGAAAACCTATCGACGTTTACAATCACGGGCGCATGGAGCGCGATTTTACCTTTATTGACGACATCGTCGAAAGCATTGTCCGCCTGGTCCCAAAGCCACCGTCTGGCAGTGCAGAATGGAATTCCGAAAACCCGGATCCGGCCAACAGCTTTGCTCCCTGGCAGGTCTTCAATATCGGCCATAACAAGCCTGTGGCCCTTATGGAGTATATATCAGAGCTTGAAAAACAGCTTGGTCTCCAGGCTGAAAAGAATATGATGGATATTCAGCCCGGGGATGTGCCGCGCACATGGGCCGATGTGGAAGACCTGTTCGATTATACGGGCTATCGGCCCAGGGTGGATGTGGAAACCGGGATTGCCGAATTCGTTTCATGGTATCGTGAATACTTTGGCAAAAGGAACTCCTGAGATGCAAATAGCTTGAAGTACCGTCGGTCTGAAGTGCTCCCCACGGGCTAGCCCTGACGGGCTTCTTGCATGCTGCCTGCCAAAATGATGGAAAGATCTGCAGGGTTTCAGTTTTTCATCTGTTTAAAATGTTGGATTTATAAGGTCACATAGAATGCCCATGACGTTTTAATCATACTACTGTGTGACCGGGAGATGCCCGGTCATGGACATAGCGCTTCGCGACCTTCGGTTCATCTGTTTAAATCAATTTAGATTCATAAGGACAGAATGAATTCACATGACAGGATTTAATCATCCTCCTGTGTGTCAGCCGGAGGCTGTCATGTTCAT
>SLNO01000133.1 GCA_007132975.1 Balneolales bacterium | reverse complement strand
CTGCGTCCAGAGTTTCGGGTAGTGGCGCTCGATCTGCGACGGATAGAGTCCGGCGAAAATGGCGTTCCGCGAATAGGGTGTGGCGGTTGGCAGGATGGAGTAGTAGAAATCGGTGTCGATATTGAAGTAGGGGGCCAGCATCTGTTCGAAAACCAGCCATTGGTCGTAGCGCATGCAGTCGATCAGGAACAACATCGTGCTTTTACCCTGCTCCATGGTCGGGATCACCGCTTCGCTTATAAGATCGGGCGAGAGCATGGGCCGGTCTTCGCGGCTGGCGCGCAGCCAGTCGTAGTATTCGTTCTGGATGAATTTGCCGAACTCGGCATTGGCGGTCTGGATCTGGTCCTGCAACACCTGCTGCAGCCCCTCCTCGGATCCTTTCAGCTCCATCTGCCAGTTGGTCAGCTTGCGGTAGATCCTGATCCAGTCGTCCCACTCCGGCTGCTCGTTGATCATGGCGGTAATCTCGTTGAAACTGCGCAGGTACGACTGGGCCGATTTCTCGTCGCGGATGCGGTGCCGGTCAAGGATGCGCTTGACTGTCAGCAGGATCTGGTTGGGGTTGACCGGCTTGATGAGGTAATCGGATATTTTGCCTCCGATGGCGTCCTCCATGATCTCCTCTTCTTCGCTTTTGGTGATCATGATGACCGGGATGCCAGGCTGCATATTCTTCAGTTCGGTCAGCGTGGTCAGTCCGTCCATGCCAGGCATCTGCTCATCCAGGAAGATGATGTCAAATTTCTGTTTCCTGACCATCGTAAGTGCGTCTTCCCCGTTGGTAACAGGTGTTACTTCGTACCCTTTTTTCTCCAGAAATATCATGTGGGGCTTCAGCTGGTCGATCTCATCATCCACCCACAGTATGGATATGCTCATTCTATTCTATTAGTTGATTAAAGTTGTTCCGTCGGCCGCCCGGACTCCTAACGTATTTCAGTCCAATACAGTACTTAAAATAACCATTTTCCTGCCAAGTGTGTTCCGGCAAAGACTTGTCCGGTGCTGCACATTCTGTACTATACCATCCCCTCCCGGAATCAGGGTAACCCGGACGGAATCCAGACCCGGATCATTGTACAACTCTTATATACAGTGGGTGGTGGAAGCGGGTCGAGGCAGTGGGTGTTGGAAGCGGGTAGAGGCAACAGCTGGTGGCAGCAGGTCGAGGCAGCGGCTGGTGGCAGCAGGTCGAGGCAGCGGCTGGTGTCAGCAGGTCGAGGCAACGGGCTACGGTTCTGCAGGTTTGACTTCCCCGTTCGTAGCCGCTGATGCCTCTGCCGGAACAGGCCCCGGTTCAAGCACAATGAACGGGAGTATGTTTTCCAGGGTCCGGGGCCCGATACCGGAGACATTGAGCAGATCTTCGGGTTTGCGGAACGGACCATGTTCCTCGCGGTAGGCCAGTATGCGTCCCGCCGTGACCGGGCCAATCCCGGGCAGCAGAACCAGCTCATCGAGTCCAGCCTGCTGGATATTGACCCTGAGTTCCGCACCCGTTCCCGAAGCGCCGCTTGCCCGGCTCCGGCCACTTTTGTCCTGACGGCTTGATAATGCCCCTCTGTTATCCGACGCTGCAGATAGCGCTGATCCGGCTTTCAAATCCCCTGTGGCTAAAATGGTTCTCGCTGTGTAATCGTGCATCGCGTCCCCACCGGGATCAACATCCCCGCGAAATCCTCCCGTTGTGACGGACGTTCCCAACTCCCCTTCAAATGCAGCCCGCAGCGGGGTCACGGGCAGATCAATCCCGAATGTCGGCAAGGTGCCTGTGGGTGTTTCCACCGGCGGGTAGTACCGGGCCAGCACGACGCGCCTCTCCTCCTCCTTTACATCCGCAAGACGGAGGAATTCTGCAATCACCGGTTCATAGTAGTGTTCATCATAGATGGTGCGTCCCGGATGGAAAGTGCGGATCCCGGTAACCATGAGAAGCACTCCCATGAGCGTGAGTATCACCCTGCGCTCTGCAGCCGTGATCTGCAGGGACTCCATCCAGAAAAACCAGTTGCGCTGCATCATCGTCCCGCTCCTTGAGGGTCATTGTTTCCTGAAATATGACCCTCCCAGGAGCCGATTCTTACATTGGCAGGACAAAATGGAACCAATTTCGCCGGATGTGCTATTTCTTGAACTGGAGCAGGTTCTCCTCGCCCACGCCCTCGATGGCGCTGTTTAGCGCATAGAGACTTTCGAACAGCACAATGGGATTGCCTTCAATGTCGAAGGTGACATTGGTAGAGTAGGAAGCTTTGAGTTTGGCGATCACCTTCTCGTCATCGGGGAGCCATCGCGCGGCAATATAGGATGTGGGCGCCAGGACGATATCGGCCTTGTATTCGCTCTTCATGCGGTGCTCGACCACCTCGAACTGAAGGGCCCCGACGGTGCCCAGCAGAAGCTCGTTGCCTACCCCGTTCGGCATCTCGAACACGTTGACCACCCCTTCCTCGGAGAGCTGTTTGAGTCCTTCGCGCAGCTGCTTCCGTTTGAACGGATCCTTGGAGGATGCCTTGCGGAAGTGCTCCGGCGAGAAGAGCGGGATGACATCGAAGTTCACCGGATCGCTGGCGTGCAGCGTGCTTCCAATCCGGAAATCGCCTGGATTGAAGAGCGCTACGATGTCGCCCGGATAGGCGATATCCAGCAGTTTCCGCTCCTCACCCATGAGGCTGTGAGGGGTGGACATGCGCAGTTTGCGGCCGTTTCCGGCAAGCTGCACCTCCATCCCGCGCTCGAATATGCCGGAGGTGACCCGCACAAAGGCGGTGCAATCGCGATGGTCCGGGTTCATATTGGCCTGCAGCTTGAAGACAAACCCGGAAAAATCACGGTCGAGATCGCGGATCTGTCCGTTCATGTCCACATACGGCTGGGGTACCGGCGCCAGCTGCGCGAAATACTGCAGGAACAGGTCCAGGCCGAAGTTGTTGAGCGCCGACCCGAAGAAGACCGGCGTTACCTCGCCGTTGCGGAACGCTTCGGGGTCCATGTTTGCATACTCGTCGCCAATAAGCTCGATTTCTTCGAGATAGTCACTCGTAACCTTATCCCCCAAAGTACTTTCACTCAGACCATTCTCCAGCGGGAGCAGCTCGGCGTCGGCTTTCAGCGCCCCGTGCTTGTTCTTTTTATAGAGGTGCAGTTCCCGTCCGATGAGGTCGTAGACTCCCTGGAAATCGACCCCGTATCCGATCGGCCAGCTGGCGGGCACGGCGGTGATGCCCAGCTTGCTTTCGATATTGCTGAGCACTTCGAGCGGTTCCATACCGGGACGGTCGCACTTGTTCACGAAAGTGATCACCGGGATCTTGCGCAGGCGGCACACTTCGAAGAGTTTTTCGGTCTGCTCTTCCACCCCTTTGGCCACGTCGATCACCATCAGGGCGCAGTCGGCGGCGATGAGCGTGCGGAACGTGTCCTCGGAGAAGTCCTTGTGACCGGGCGTATCCAGCAGGTTGTAGCGGATGCCGTCTTTTTCGAACCGCAGGACGGATGATGTCACAGAGATGCCGCGTTCCTGCTCGATGGCCATCCAGTCCGATGCGGCATGACGGGCTGCCTTGCGCTGCTTGATAGACCCTGCCTCGTGGATGGCTCCGCCATACAGCAACAGCTTCTCGGTAAGGGTTGTCTTACCGGCGTCGGGGTGCGATATAATGGCGAAAGTGCGTCGCGAGGCCACTTCCCGCGCAATACCGTTTTGCTGTACAGGGCTCATCTTATTGCGGTCTGCTGATCATCGTTTTTCTTATAACCATGTAAAATACGGAAAAATGCTGAAAATATCATTTATCGAAAGGTCCCGAAAAATGATCATTCTATTGATTCCCATTGAATTTTGGCGGCCAATGTCCCATATTCCGTTCGTTATTATCACATGAGGACAGGCACCAAAGTCCTTCCATACATAATTTCAAATCATTACAGGGAATGGTTTCCACACTTACCACACTCGACTGGATGCTGGTGGCCGGCTACTTTGTTTTGTCGCTGAGCATCGCTTTCTATTTCTACCGTCGCGCCGGCAAGAACACCACCGAGTTTTTCCTTTCCGGGAGGAACATGCCCTGGTGGATCATCGGCACCAGCATGGTGGCCACCACTTTTGCCGCCGATACGCCGCTGGCCGTTACCGAGATGGTCGCCGAAAGCGGCATTGCCGGAAACTGGCTCTGGTGGAATTTCGTGATGGGCGGCATGCTCACGGTCTTCTTTTTCGCCCGCCTGTGGCGCCGCAGCGGCGTGCTGACCGATGTCGAATTCATTGAACTGCGCTACAGCGGCAAGGAAGCCGCCTGGCTGCGCGGCATCAAGGCCATTTTCTTCGGCCTGCTCATGAACTGTATTATTTTGGGATGGGTAAGCCTGGCTATGGAGTCGATCTTCAACGTGCTCTTCCCCGGCATGACCCTGTTCGGACAGGATTCGTTCACTTTCATCGGCATCACCATAAGCGCCCCGCTGGCCCTGGTCGGATTCCTGATCATTTTTGTCGCCTTCTACTCACTGATCTCCGGACTCTGGGGCGTGGCCGTGACCGACATCTTCCAGTTTACGATTGCCCTGGGCGGTACCATCATACTGGCGTACTTCGCTGTGAACATCCCGGAAATCGGCGGCCTCTCCGGCCTGCAGGAGAAGCTTCCGGAAGAAACCTTCCGGTTCCTGCCCACGGTGGGACAGACCGCCGAGGGCGTGGCCGTGCTCACCCTGAGCGTCGGCGCATTCGCCGCCTATTTCGGCGTGCAGTGGTGGTCGAGCTGGTATCCCGGCTCCGAACCCGGCGGCGGCGGCTACGTAGCCCAGCGCATCATGAGCGCCAAGGACGAAAAGCACTCGCTCTTTGCCACCCTGTGGTTCAACATCGCCCACTACTGTCTGCGTCCCTGGCCCTGGATCATCGTGGCGCTGGTCTCGCTGGTGCTATATCCCGAACTTGATGACTCGCGTGAAGGGTTCGTCCTGGTCATGCGCGACGTGCTGCCGGCCGGTCTGTTAGGCCTCCTTTTCGCCGCCTTCCTGGCCGCCTTCACCAGCACCTTTGCCGCCCACCTGAACTGGGGCACCTCCTACCTGGTCAACGATTTCTGGCGCCGTTTCATCAAATCGGACGGTGACGAGCGCTACTATGTCGCCGTTTCGCGGATCGTAACCGCACTGCTCGCCGTAACCGCCTTCATCGTAACCACGCAGCTCGACACCATCAAGCAGGCCTGGGGACTGGTGCTCACCGCTTCCGGCGGGCTCGGCCTGGTGCTCATCCTGCGCTGGTACTGGTGGCGGATCAACGCCTGGAGCGAACTCGCCGCCTCCCTGACACCCATCTTCCTGGTGATCCTGGTCCTTCTGGGCGTGCAGGTCCCCGGCATCACCGATCCCTTCCCGCTCAACCTGTTCTACGTTGTGGCCATCACCACCGCGGTGTGGCTGACAGTGACGTTCCTGACCAAGCCGACCGACAGCGAAAAACTCCGCAAGTTCTACCGCCGTGTGCGTCCGGGCGGACCCGGCTGGGGGCCGCTCAAAGCGCAGAACCCCGATGTGGAGTCCGACGGATCGCTTTGGCCGCTGCTGGGCAACTGGGCAGCCGGCGTAGTACTGGTCTACATGGCGCTCTTCGGCTTCGGGCACTTCCTCTTCGGCAACTACGGCTACGCCCTGCTCTGCCTGCTTGTGGGCGTGGCAGCCATCGGCGTGTTGTACTGGGACCTGAGCCGGCGCGGCTTCGACACCATCATAGAACATGACGACCAGGACACCGGCGCAAACGAAGCCGATCCCGAAAACTGATCACCCGGCAATGTAAAGCTGTGCCCTGGTCAGAAAACTGAAATTCGACCTAGGATCGGAACCCGACGTCAACGCCTGGCTCCGGCTTCAAAAAAGGGAGACATATCCACCGAAATTAGCCATTACGTATATGGTTGCGGAACATCGTATATTGCCCGCAAACCGATCAATGGACGCAATCCGATGCCGTGCACATTCCAGAGCCAACATTATCCGTCATCTGTGTCTTTCGCAACCGAAAGGAGTGGATAGAGCCCACCCTCAAGGCGCTCTACTCCATCACCCGCATCCCCTGCGAGTTCATCATAATCGACGATGCCTCCACCGACGGCACCACCGAGGCCATCCGCTCCATTATCGAGTATTACCAGCACGATCAAACCTACTTCTTTGAGCAGGAAGCCCCCCGCGGCAGGGGCAACTCACTGAACGGCGCCCTGGAGCAGGTGCGCGGACGCATCCTCTGGATCCCGGAAAATCTGCACACGGTGGATCAGGAGTGGCTTGATGAATCGGTCGAAGCCCTGCTCGCATCCAGCGCCCACACGGCCATAGCCATGGACGATCCGGTGCCAAAATCACCCATGGATTGGCTCCATCTGCTTCAGAACGACCGCGTCCCATATGACCGAAACTACCTTTTCAACCTCGGGAGGATGCGGTCCATCCGCAAATTCATAGACCCGCACTGGTCCACGCGCCACGCCACCGAACTGGCGATCCGGCTGATGTCCGACTCCGATCCCATCCCCGCAAGACTGTTTTCAAAAGGGGAAACGCGACGGATGGAGATGGATGACCGCAGTAAGAAGGAGTGTGCGCTGGCCATGTTCCGCATCCCCGAGCTGTCGCTTTCCGGACAGGAGAAGGCGTTCCGGATGCTGCGATCGTTCGGTCACACCGACACTGAGGAGGACGAGGGCAGTGCCGAGCCGCTGTACCAGGAAGCGCAGGCTCTTTTCAAATCCGGCAACAGCGTGGCGGCACTGGAACTTCTGAACCGGATCCTTGCGGCCGAACCGGACCATCGCCGCTCGCGCCTCTTCAAGATCCAGATACTGGAGAAAATGCGGCGATATGTGGAGGCGGCCGAACTCAAACACGGCTACGACCGGGAGAAAGTCCCCCCAAAACCCGACGAACCGGACGCAGGTGCGCCGGATGCTGCCGGTATTCAGTCTGGCGGCAAACCTTTAAATACTCCGGAGGAAGCCGCCGATACCGAGGAAACCGAAGATACCGAGGAAACCGAAGATACCGAGTACAGCACAGAGACCGGGGAAACCCCGAAAGAAGAAGATGACGACGACTTCTTCATCGATCTGAGTGGTGACGACACGCCACCCGCTGATACCAGCGACCCCGATACCCGCCGGAAGCCAGACGAACCTGAGGAAGCCGCCCACTTCGCCGAAAGAGATGACACCGCTGACACAGATGACGCCGCAGAGCCCGACGGCCGTTATAAACCGGGCTTTACGTTCGACGCGGACAGCAACGATGAATTGGATGCCATTGAGTTGCCGGAACCGGAAACTGATGAACCCGGACCGGACGGGAACGCAGGTGATGATAAGGAAGAGGAGGAAGACACACCCGCACTTGCACCAGCCGAACAGGAAGCAGATCCGGAGGAGCAATTCAAACCGAAATCAGCATTTGGTGACGAGCTCAGCCGCCAGCCGCAACTCACCGTCATCATCCCCACCTCCACGGTACGCAGACCTGTGCTGGAAGACTGTCTCACATCCGTGTTCCGCCAGACATCCGCCGACCGCACCCGCATCATCGTTGTTGACAACGGCTCGGTAGATGACACCGCCAGTTACCTGCGCAACCTGCTCCGCGAACACCCCAACCTGCTCCTGCTCAGGAACGAACAAAACATCGGCTTTGCCGGCGCCGTGAACCAGGGGCTCAGCAAAGCCGGGGAAGGCATCGTCATCGTCATGCACAACGACGTGATGCTGCGCAACCCCGTCCCCGCGCGCCTGGCTCTCAAACTCCAGAAAAACCCGGACATCGGGCTCATCGCCCCGCGTACAGAGCACAACACGTGGAACCCGATGCAGCTTGACAACCACACCGACGACCAGCCCTTCATCGACACCGATGCCGTCGACGGATACCTGATGGCCTTCCGCAACGAACCCGGGCTCTCCATGAACCGCGATTACGGGCTGGCCTACTTCGACGACGCCGATTTCTGCTACCGCATCCAGAAAAAAGGGTACCGCATCGTCATCGACAACCGGGAGCAAGTCGTGCACCTGGGCGGCAAAACCACCGGCGACCTGGGCCTGGCCCGCTTCACCAAGGCGTTCTGGAAAAACTCGGCCCTTTTCCACAAGGAGTGGGACATCGCCCCGAGGTTCCCATCCGACCAGATCCGCACCGACCCGCTGCGTCAGTTCGTGGTCCTCGGTGAACTCATCAACCCCTTCTACCCGGAAGAACACCTGCTCGAATACTTCAACACCCTGTTCACCAGCGAGCAGAAGACCCGCGTGATGAAGACCGAGTTCCCGCCCGATGCCCTCAAGGCCATGCTGCGGATCCTGATCGCGGCCAACCAGCGCGAAACGCTGCGAACGCTGGAAGAGCAACTTGACCCGCTCCCGCCAGACCGCCAGCTCTACTACGACCTGATCACCTTCTACTTCGACCGCACCATCTACTCCCGCTGCAAGAAATACCTTGAGAGACTGGGGGATGCGGACCTGCCCGTTTCGCTGGAGCTGTACCATCTCAAAATCGCACTGGGGGAAAAGGACTTCGCACGTGCGGCCGAGCTGCTCCGCGTTATGGTCGACAAATATCCTACGCATCCGGATGTGCTGATCATCGCGGCCGAGATCCACCGAAGAGGCGGAAACCGGGAGCAATCGGAGAAATTCACCGCCCTGGCACGCACGTTCGATCCACTGGTCAAGCCCTGAGCCTTCCCCCCTCCCGTTTGACTGGCCCTGAATACCACTGCGAAACCCCTTCACTTGGCTGGCACTGAATCCTGCCGGTCCCGCGTGACTGGTACCGAGTCCCATCCGCGGAAAAGGCCCCGAGCCCCATCCACCCGGATTCCTGCTTTCCGGCAAACCGCGTCATTCCCGGTCGCCTGTCTGCATGATGAACCCCAGCAGGCGCTGCAGCTCCTCCACCCGACCGGGTTTGTTCCCGCTCTCAAAACTGTTGATCAGGTTGCGGACCGACCGCGCCAGCATCTCCCGCTCCGGCGCTTTGTCGAAATGCACGGGAAGCGGCTGTATCCCGTGGTTCCGCAGAAAATAGGAGCACTGGTCTATGCTCACCACGCGGCCGCGATTGAAGGGGTCGATGAGGGTGGATTGGTTTTCCGCCTCATACTTGATCAGGAAATGCATGGGCATGTTCACTCCGTAGAACGGCAGATCCAGGCGCCTGGCCACGAAAAGCATCACCATGCTCAGCGCTATCGGGATGCCCCGCCTGCGCTGCATCACTTTGTGCAGAAATGAGTTGCATGGATTCATATAGTCGGTTTCGGCTCCCTTGAAGTACTCTTTTTCGAAAAAGAAGGAGACGAAGGTCTGAAGCAGTTCGCCGGGTGCGAGTTCCGGGTGGATGGAGGGAGCGAGCCGGGACGCCATCCGGTCCAGCTGGCGCCGGTAGAGTTCGGTGCGCAGGGTCGGGTTGTCCAGACGGCACAGCAGCAGCTGTCCGTGTTCAAGGTCCTTCAGGGAGGTGACGCCGCCTTCAAGATACTCTATAAATTCGATCTCAAACGAAGTGTAGGTGAGTTCGTGGATGAGTTCGGTGATCCTGCTGCGCAACTCCGGGTCCACAGTCTTCTCACGGTACTCATCAAGGACCGGCACGCTCGATTCGTCCAGATGGGAAAGGCGTTCATCCACTTTTTCCCTCACAAACGGGTCGGGATCGTCGAGCAAGGCAAGCAATGCCCGCAACTCATCACGGCTGGCCGGTATGGTTCCTGTCTTCCTGATTGTGGAAACGTTCATCGTTGGAGATTTTAATGTATCATCGGTAACATCCTGACCGCCGCAATCGTTTAAAATCATTTTGAGCTTACCGCGTCAGCCGTTACCTTTGACATTCCCGAAACTGTTGTTCCTTTTTCACCATGCCGCGAACCGGCTGCAACACAGTGAATCACGCAGCATGCCGCACTTGCTTTGAGCATGAAAGTCTCCAGCTGATGAACATGGGTATGATTGCATGTCTCTCGTGCGAGCCCGTCGCGGCTCTGTGAACCTAAATCGATCCAAACAGATGCCATTGCATGTAAACTCCGAAACCGGTCTGCTGGAGGCGGTGATTGTCCATACGCCCGGAAAAGAGGTTACCCTGGTCAATCCCGAGCGGCGCGAGCAGCTGCTGTTCGATGATATCATCTATGAGACCGATGCCCGTCAGGAGCATCTGGACATGGTCGACATTTTCAAGGTTGCCATGTCAGGCGGTTCAGCTGTCCCTTCGGGCAGTGTTTTTGAGATCTGCGACCTCGCCCTGGAGGCGCTGCGACAGGAACAGGCGCGTATTTTTTTCACCGATGAGCTGATCCGGTCCCTGCCGGACACCAACATAGGCCTGCTCCGCGATGATCTGCTGCGGCTCAGTCCCGAATCGCTCATGGAGTTCATTGTCACCGGAGTCACCGCGGAACTGCCGCGCATCTCGCTCGATCCCGCCCCCAACCTGATGTTCACCCGCGACCTGGCCGCCGTCGTCAACGAATGCATCATTCTCTCGCGCGCCGCCAAACCGGCCCGGGTCCGCGAGTTCCTGCTCATGGAGACCATCGCGCGGTTCCACCCCCTGTTCGCATCCATCCGGAAAAAGATCATCCACATCGGCAAGCAGGACAGTGTGGAAGGCGGCGACATCCTCGTAGCCTCGCCGGAGGTCGTGCTGGTCGGCATCAGCGAGCGCACCACTTTCAGCGGCCTCATGAGCATCACCGAGAAGCTGCTCCGCCACCGCGTGCGCCATGTGGTGGCCGTGGACATGCCCAAACAGCGCGCCTCGATGCACCTGGACACCATTTTCACTTTCGCCAGCCCGGACGAGTGCATCGCCTTCCCGCCCGCCATCATCGACCGCACCAATAACATCACCGTTTTTTCACGGGTGGATGGGCGCATCGCCGTCAACCGGCGCGAATCGCTCAAAAAGACGCTTGAGAATCTGCTCGGCCGGCGCATGACCTTCATCAAATGCGGCGGGGAGGACCCGGTAATACAGGTGCGCGAGCAGTGGACCGACGGGGCCAATGTCTTCGCACTGGCGCCAGGCGTCATCGTGGGGTACGAACGCAATACCGAGACGTTCCGTCAGCTTGCGCGGCACGGCTACGAGGTGATCCACCAGAACGAGTTCATCCGGCAGTGGAAAGACCGGCCCTTTCGTCCCTCGGCCGGTGAGAAGTACGCTATCACATTCCAGGGCAACGAACTGTGCCGGGGACGTGGCGGGGCTCGCTGCATGACACTGCCCATCATACGCGGGGAGGAGCCATCTTGAACCAGGACCTCGGCAAGCGTGTCATTTTCAAGCATTCCCTGCTTTTTGTGCTGACCTTCTTCACGGCATCGCTCACCGGAGCGCTGTTCGTGGGCCATACCGCGGGCATTCCTGAAGATATTGTGCTGTTTTCCGGGGAAGGGTTGCGATTCTACATGGGCATGGTGTTCTGGGAAGGCGTGCTGTTCGCCTCTCTGCTGCTGGGCTTTCTGGCCGTACACGAATTCGGGCACTATTTTGCCGCAGTCCGGCACGGAATCCGGACCTCCCTGCCGTACTTCATCCCATTCCCCATTTCCCCCATCGGAACCCTCGGGGCCGTCATCCGCATACGCAGCCAGATCCACTATACCAGGCACATGTTCGACCTGGGGGCTTCCGGACCCATCGCCGGTTTCATAGCCGCCCTGATCATACTTCTGTACGGTTTCGCTACGCTGCCGGAACCCGATTTCATGCAGAATTTTGCCGGTCACGAGCGGCTGAACCAATACATCGAGGTTCACGGGACGTTTCCGGAAGATCCCCTGTCGGATATCAACACGCGGGATCCCGATGTCATGGTCCTGGGCAATACGATGCTCTTTTCCATCCTGGCCTCTTTTTTCGACAATGTGCCGCCCATGTGGGAGCTGTACCACTACCCGTTCCTGTTCGCCGGGTGGCTGGGGCTGTTTTTCACGGCGCTGAACCTGCTGCCGGTGGGTCAGCTCGACGGCGGCCACATCCTGTACACCCTCATCGGCTACAAGCGGCACCGTATCGTGGCGCGCTGCTTCTTCCTTGTGGTGATGGTGCTGGCCGGCCTCGGGGCCATTCCCCTGATCCAGACGTTCCTGGTGGGAACCAATGTCCCGCTCACCCTCACCTCCTGGCTGATCTGGGCGCTCATTTCGCTTCTGCTGATCGCCCGGGGGTTCCGGATGGAACGGACCTGGACTTTCGTCGGCTGGATATTCGTGCTTATGGCGGACCTGCTTCTTCTGCTGATTTTTGACCCCTCCATATTTTCAGGCTTCACGGTTTGGATCTTTTGGGCACTTTTCATTGTTTTCCTCGTTAAAATCGAGCATCCACCTGTGTTGTTCGAAGAGCCGCTCACACCCGGCAGAAAAGTGCTGGGCTGGATCTGCATGATCGTGTTCCTGCTCTGTATTAGTCCAAATCCGATCTATTTTCTATGACATCAGCTACCCCTGACGTATCATTTGCAATTCGGCCGGACGTCAACGGCCTGCGTTTTTTGACCGTAATAATCCCTGCAGCACTGCTTTTGATGATAGCCGCCGCCTGTTCCGGCACGGAAAACGAAATGCGGACCGAGCCCGCGACCCTTGAAGGCAGAGTGGCCTTGCTGCTTGAGCAAAACGAGTTTGAGGATGCACTGCAGCTCCTCTCAGAGGCCGATGCTCATCAGGGCAGTGAAGATGCCGGCGATGCTCGCGGAATTGATGAGCTGCTCGTTGAGGTCCACCTGGCCTATGCCAACTACCTGACGCACGAAGCCGACCATCTGGCCATGGGCATGCGCATGGGTGACGCCCTCCGTCACTACCGGCGCGTGCTTCAGCTGGATCCCGGCAACACGCAGGCACTCACGCACATCGAGCTCATCGAAGGGATCTACGTGCAGATGGGACGCGAGATCCCGGAAGGGGTCGCCGAGTGAGAGTGACCCCGGGATTGCGTATCTTTACGTACGGAATAACCACAAATACAACAGGCAGTACAACGCAGCGTGGCAGCAAAAAAAGACCATAAACCCGGCACGCCCACCATCTCCAACAAGAAGGCGAGGCATGAATTCACCATCGACGATTCGTACGAGGCGGGTATCGTGCTTACCGGTACGGAGGTCAAGTCGCTGCGCCAGGGCAATGCCAGCTTCGGGGACGCTTTTGCCTACATGAAGGCCGGGGAGGTGTGGCTGAAGGAGTTCTACATCAAGCCGTTCGAGCACGGATCGTACAACAATCACGACCCGCGCAGGGAGCGCAAACTGCTGCTCAAACGGGAGGAAATCCGCAAAATTGACCGGGCCGTGTCGCAGAAAGGCGTGACACTTGTCCCGCTGAAGCTCTATTTCACCCGCGGCCTGGCCAAGCTGCAGCTGGGGCTTGCACGCGGTAAGAAAAAATACGACAAGCGGGCGACGATTGCGGCCAAGGACGAGAAGCGGGACCGGGACCGCGAGATCAAGCGGGCCAAAATGGCCGGGATCTGAGTGGGGCAGGATTGCCGATGGGAGATGCCCGTGGTACCCGTGCCTTTCACAAGAGAGGTGGACTGAAGCCCTGGCGGCGTGCGGTTTTTGGCCCGGGACGGCATGCTGATTTTTGGCCCGGGACAGAACCCGGGATCGATTCCGTGGAAAAAAAAGGTCAGGATTGCCTGTAAGCCGAATTCTGTAGCCAGCTCCGCCGAAGCGGAACAGGCCGGTAACCATTTGTCTGGTCCCGCCATTGCTGGAGGGATCTAGCGGCCTACCCGACAGTATAGCGGCGGACGGCGCACTGTCTTACTTGGCCTTGCACCCCGCGGGGTTTACCGTGCCCCGTGCTGTTACCAGCACGGGCGGTGAGCTCTTACCTCGCCTTTTCACCCTTACTCCGGCAAGCCGGAGCGGTCTGTTTTCTGTGGCACTTTCCATGTCCCGCAAGCGGAACTCCCCGGGTTTCCCGGGGCGCGGTGTCCGCAGGTGTTCGGACTTTCCTCCCCGACCGAACGGCGAACCGATGCGGCTGGAGCGGTTACCCGGCAATCCTGTCCAAAATATAAACGATTGACCTGCTGCTTAACGTACGTGATCCGTAATCCGGATTCCGGTTATGCGGCTGCCGGTGCCGCTTTGAACTGCCTCCGGGTGTTTCTGGCCGGCTCGGTGCCCCTCCGTCTGGCAGACGGCAGCGGATCCGGACCGGCGTCCGGCAACATGTTCCGACGGTCAGCTGATGTTCAGCTGCTTGCGGGCTTCCTCGAAAAAGCTGGGATCCACCACAATGCGGCCGGAGTTTTCATCAAAGATGATCTTGTTTTTTCTTCTGACCTCAACCTGCACCTGGGGAGGGAGCATCATACCGAGACTGGAGCCTTTCTCCATGGCCACCACGGCCATGCCGTTGTTCAGCCCCTTGCGGAGCCGCTCATAACTGCGGAGATAACGGGCTTCAAGATTCTTGACAGCCTCATCCCTTTTCTCGATAAGCTCCTCTTCTTCCTTCTTGGTGCTATCGATGAGCTTGTCCAGGTTGCCCTTTTTCTCATCGAGCAGCTTGCGGGTCTCTTCCAGCTTAGCTTCGCTCTCCTCGACGGATTTCTGGATTTCGTCCGACTGAAGGGCGATCTCTTCGAGGCGTGTCTGGGCGTTTTCCTTGATCTGCTTCTGGGTTTCGATCTCCTTGGTCAGGGCATCGTACTCACGGTTGTTGCGGACGGTGAGCTGCTGCTCCTCGTACTTTGCCACAAGGGTGTCGGCCTCCGTGATTTCCAGTTCCAGATTGGACTTCTCAAGGGTAAGGTCCTTGATTTCCGCATTTGAGCGCTTTATGCGGGCTTCCAGCCGGGTGATCTCGGTCTCAATGTCCAGGATCTCCTCGGGCAGGTCGCCGCGAAGCCGTTTCAGCTCGTCGATCCGGTTGTCAATGTACTGCAGGTTGGTCAGGTTTTGAAGTACTTCTACCATAGGTGTGCTTACGCTGTTTACTTCATTTTTGGGGTTGTTCTTGAAAAACGTATCGGACCGGATTGGTGTCCACGGCGGTGTGGTGCACCTCCAGATCCGGGAACCGGTCGCGAAGCCGGTCACAGAGTGCCTTGACTACAGGCACTTCACTTTCATAGTGTCCGGCATCCACAAGCAGAAACGCATCGGAGCCGGAAAAAAATTCGTGATATTTCAGGTCGGCGGTAATGTAGGCATCTGCGCCCTGCCGGCGCGCCTCATCCACCAGGGACGAACCGGCACCCCCGCAAACGGCCACCTTGTGTATGGTGGATGGGTTCCCAGAGCAACGGATCCCACTGCTGCCGAGACGCTCGCCCACCAGATCAAGGAATCCGGAGACATCCATAGGCTCCGGCAGCTTCCCGATGGCGCCGAACCCGGTCTGGCGGACGGCCCTGGCCGGTCCGGCACCCGAATTTCCGCCGTTGCGCAGCGATTTCGGCTGCTCTTCGGTAGCGAGAAAATGGACTTCGATAAGCCCGAGGCGGTCGGCCAGCACAAAAGAGACCCCGCCCGGCGCGGCGTCCAGGTTGGTGTGCGCGGCCAATACGCCAATGTCGTTCTTTATCAGACGGTAGATGAGCGAACCGGTGGTGTCTGACGGGGTGATGCGGGAGAGCTTGCGGAAAATGAGCGGGTGGTGCGCCACAATGAGATCGGCCTCCATGGCAACGGCTTCTTCCACAACTTCGGGGGTCACATCCAGGCAGGCAAGGATGCGGCTGACTTCGTGATCTTCACTTCCTACCAACAATCCAACGTTATCGTATTCGAGCTTGGTGCTTTGTGGTGCCCATTCTTCCAGATACTCGAGGATATGACGGTAGGTGTGACTCATATTCCCGAGGAGCAGCCCCCTCTCTGCTCGAATGCCCGGCCGGCGCAGGCAGAATCGTATCTGTAAAAAGTGTCTCTGTTTCGATACACGATATTGGTCGCTGTCAGCTTTTTGGTCAGAAAAGAAAGGTAGCATTTTTCTGGGACAGATAAAACTTTTTCCTTTCCATACCATGTTCCTCCTAAAAACGTATCTTTAAAGGGAATCGTATTTGAAAGGGCCCGGAAGCCCATCCACCCCGTTATCTGACACGTCTGTGATCCAAAAAAATCTCTCCATGCTCAACGAAGTAATCGCCGACATCTGCAAAAAGTGCGGGCGTGACCCCGGCGAAGTGCGGCTGGTGGCCGTGACCAAGACCCATCCCGAAGAGACCATCATGGAAGCTTACGGGGAAGGGCTGCGGGATTTCGGCGAGAACAAGGTGCAGGAGCTTGTGCCCAAGATGTCCGCCCTGCCTGACGATATCGAATGGCACATGGTCGGCACCGTCCAGACCAACAAGATCAAGGACTTGGCGGGACGGGTGAACTGGATCCACTCCATCTCCAAGGCCAAGTACCTCAAAGAGTTGGAGAAGCGAGCCGCGCGGGTGGACCGGGTCGTGCGCGTGCTCATCCAGGTCAACATCAGCGGCGAGGATCAGAAAAGCGGATGCGAGCCGGAGGAGCTGGCGGAGATCCTGCAATATGCCGCCGGGCTGAAGCATGTGAGCGTGCACGGACTCATGGGCATGGCGGCGCTTACGGCCGACCGCGACGAGATCCGCCGGCAGTTCCGCATGCTGCGTGAGCTGCGCGACGGGCACCGCGGGCATGAAGCCGGGAATGTCCGGCTGGATGAGCTCTCGATGGGCATGAGCGGTGATTACGACATTGCCATCGAGGAGGGGGCCACCATGATCCGTCTGGGGACCAGTATCTTCGGAAGCCGCGATT
Organism: Balneolales bacterium; assembly: GCA_007132975.1. Classification (GTDB taxonomy): domain Bacteria; phylum Bacteroidota; class Rhodothermia; order Balneolales; family Natronogracilivirgulaceae; genus SKNL01. The sequence goes on along the minus strand of SLNO01000133.1, from coordinate 7,985 downwards.
ATGACGTGTAACCGGGGACGCTAAATTCCCGTAAGATGAGACAGGCAGCTGCATGGCGCAGCTCCTCTTATCACGTATTCCCAATTTTAAGCAAGCCGACCATGACAACATTATTTTTCCTGCTTTCAAGTGACATTCTTGTACCGATCATTGCCATTATCGCCGTCTTTGGTGTCGGTGGGTTCATCGTGCTGAAAATAATCCAGCTCATCCGCGATGCCATTCTGTCACGCAGGGCGCCGGCCCAGAGCGATGCCCTCATCCGCAAGCTCCAGGAATTCGAAATGCGCCATGAGCAGCTGGTCAAGCGTGTGCAGAACATTGAAACCATTATTGTGGATGCGGATCTTGGCAACCCGGAGCCTGGCGATAAGCCCGGAGAAGAGGACGACCGGCCGCTGAAAAACAAGCTGCGCTGAGTGAATCCGGTCCGGTTCGGTGTTGTATTGCTGCGTGCACACTCTTAAATTGAGTGCTGAACCAAAGCCGGGATACAACTATGAAATTATCAGCACTGGAGATCAAGCAGCAGAGTTTTACCAAGTCATTGCGCGGCTATGATGTGGCCGAGGTGCAGTCGTTCCTGAACGTCGTTTCAAACGAGTGGGAGCACCTTTCCAACCGGAGCCGTGACCAGGAGAGGGAGATCCAGCGGCTCACCGAGAAGCTGCAGCACTACCAGAAAGTGGAAGAGGCGCTTCACGAGACGCTCCAGACCGCCAAGGAATCGGCCGAGCAGCGTGTCAACAGCTCCAGGCAGGAAGCCCAGAACCGAATCGCCAAGGCAGAGCTGGAAGCCGACAAGATCGTCCGCGATGCCCAGCAGGAGCGGCAGTTCATCCGGCAGAGTATCCAGCGCCTTCTGGAGCGCCGCCACGAGATCATCCGGGGCATGGAATCGTATCTTGAGCTGGCCACCGAGTCGCTGGAGTCATTCCGGCGCGATGACAGCTCCACCTTCTCATTGCCCAGGGAGGACGCGCAGGATGTTTCCGATGCCAGGAACGGCGCCGAAGAGAAGAAAAAGAAAACAAAAAAGACATCACCCGTGCCGGGCGCTGAGGATCTGGACGACCTGATCGACGACCTGGACGACTAAACACTGGAATATGCCCGAATTTGAAACGGTGCAGGAGTTTCGAGCCAAAAGAAAGGAAGCTCTTGCGTATCTGGAAAAAGCCACGAACCTGAAACCGGAATTCCTGATCATACTGGGTACCGGTCTGGGTCGTTTGGCTGAGGAAATTGACGTTGCCAAAGCCATTTCGTACGATGACATCCCCCATTTCCCGGTCTCCACGGTGGAAAGCCACCACGGCCGGCTGCTTTTCGGGATGCTCAGCGGCAAAAAGGTGGTGGCCATGCAGGGCCGGTTCCACTATTACGAAGGCTACACCATGCAGCAGATCGTTTTCCCGGTGCGCGTGGCCCATGCCATGGGCGCCCGCACGCTGCTGGTCTCCAATGCCTGCGGAGGCATGAACCCGCTGTTCCGCCGCGGCGACATCATGTGCATCACCGACCACATCAACCTGCTGGGCGACAATCCGCTCATCGGTCCGAACGACAACGACCTGGGCGTTCGCTTCCCCGACATGAGCGAGCCCTACACTCCCCGCCTGATCGATCTGGCCGAAAAAGTGGCGCTTGTAAACAGCATCAAAATGCACCAGGGCGTGTATGCCTCGGTGCCCGGACCCACGCTCGAAACCCGCGCGGAGTACCGGTTCCTGCGTATGATCGGCGCCGATGTGGTGGGCATGAGCACCATCCCCGAAGTGATCGCCGCCGTGCACCTGGGCATGGACGTGCTTGGCATCTCCGTGATCACCGACGAGTGCTTCCCGGATGCCCTGGAGCCGGTGAAAATGGAGGATATCCTGGAGGCCGCGGATATGGCCGAGCCGAAGATGACACAGGTGATGAAAGGTGTGCTCCTGGAGCTGTAAGCATCCGTGCCAACCCGTTTTAGATATGGCCGGAATCCCGACCGCAAGCAATTGCAGATCTGAAATAAAGCGGGATGCCATTTCGTTTCTATTGCGTATTTTGCAGCAGGCAGATTCAAATGAAACCAGATATGTTCCCTTCCGACCACCACAACATTTGGGATGAACACCAGTGGGAAGCCCACATCAACGAGATGTCCCGCCGCCACGAGCACCTGCGCGAGCTCATTGAGTCCGAACCCCGCGACCATCCACGCTGGCTTACCCATATCCGTGACTTCCCCACCAAACTGGATGCCGTGGATGCCTACATTGAAGAGGAACTGCTTCTGGAGGAGTCCTATTTCCCGTTTGATGATCAGGTGGATGAAGACGAAGAGGAAGAGAACCTGTTCCGGGATGAGGATGACGATCCGGCCGGCGACTGGGATCCGGAAGAGAACGGCGACCTGTTCGAAGAGCCGGGTGAGGGTGAGGATGTGACGGACGATGAGGAGGAAGAGGATCTGGAAAGCATTTTTGAGGATATCTTTGACGAGGAAGAGCAGCAGGAGTCGTCCTTTGACTATGCATCCCTGGAGAACATCGCCATCTACACCGACGCGCGGGACCTGTCTGCCGACCTGCTTGTCTTCAACGACAGCAAACCGCACTACATGCAGCACCCGGGGTTTATCCACCTGGTTTCCGAGGTTCTCCACATCAGCACCAAACTGGCGGCCGCCTACTCCATGGGGTTTGACCTGGAAGTCCTGGGGGCCAACATCGCCTACTGCAAAAAAGCCCTGGAGAGGGCCAACCTGACCCTCCTGCACCTGCAAAGCCTCAGGGAAACTCCACTCAATCAGGAGGATTACTTCGAACTGCACCGGCGCCTGTTCGAACTGCGGAACAATATCGCGATCCACATCCAGGAGACAAGGAACCTCTTCCGGGATCAGTTCTGAGAAGGCGGTTCTGCAGTCCCCTCTCTGAAGCGTCGATTCTGAAAGCCGGGACCATTCCAGACCCCACCCCGCTGCAGCCACTGGACTCGACAAGTTTCAACCAGCCCAACCGAAACGCAGCGAAAGGCCATCCTGATCGCCACTCCGTGCCATTTGCCTTCATTTTGTGAGATTGTGGATGTGGCTCCGTAAGGTTTACAGCGGTTGCCGCTCTATCTGACAAACACCGCTATTCATCACAATTTCGTGAAGGCTCCGGCATGTCTGCACCAAAAAGGCTACCGATCAACCCCGGGGCGTATCCGTTGCTGCGCATCGCACTGTTCTATGCCGCGGGGATCATTGCCGGAAAGGCGCTGCTGGAGCGGGCCGTTGGGACGGATGCCGATCCGCTGTTTTATACCATCGTTTTGTGCGCCACGGCATCGGCCGGGGTTCTGCTCTGTGCCGCCATAACAGTGCTCTCGTTGCGGAGCCCGGCCGGACACCTTCTGCGGTTCCGGGTGCTGCCGCTGCTCTACCTCTCCACAATTGTGGCTTTCGGGATGTTTCAGTACGGCCGCAGTCAGATCCCGGCGGACGCGGACGAGCTGCTCCTGCAGCATTTCAGTGAAGAGGATATGCTCTTTTACGGGATTGTCCGCGGCGACCGGTCCACCCGGTCCGGCAACCGGATGATGACGGTGGACGTGGACTCGGTGCAGATCAGGGGGATGCCGACCTGGAAGCGGGGCTTTCGGACCGAAATCCTGGTCCGCTCGGACACGCTGCGCGGCGTGGCCGGATCCCGGCTCCATTTCCACGGCGACCTGCAGCCGCCACCCTCCCCCCGCAACCCCAACCAGTTCGACTATGGCGCATTTCTGGCGCGTCGCGGCATCCACACTCAGATTTTCGTCTCCGCAATTCCGCATCATGACCCCCATGGCGCTCCTGCTTTCTGGCTTCGTCAGCAGATACGCATCCGCTCCGCCGTCAACAGCCTATTCTCCGAAGCCAATGCCGGGCTGGCCCGGGCCATCATCCTGGGCGACCGGTCCGACCTCGATCCGGAACTTCGCACCGGTTTTTCCCGAGCAGGTCTGGCGCACCTGATGGCCGTATCCGGTATGCACGTGGGGTTCATCCTGATGCCGGTCTGGTTTGTGCTCCCCTGGTTCCGCCGTTCCCCCGCGCTGCGGGCTGCCGGACTCGTACTTGGAGGGACCCTCCTGCTCTTCTACGCCGGCATCACCGGCTTTTCGGTATCCGTCTCACGGGCTTCGCTGATGGCCTTTTTCATGATGCTGGCCCGGCTGTTCCACAAACCCGGCACCTCCATGAACATCCTTGGCGCCGCAGCGCTGGTGCTGATGCTCCTTGACCCGCTGATGCTGTTCGACGTTGGCTTTCAGCTGTCGTTTCTGGCCGTGATCATCATCCTCACCACCCTTCCCGGCACCCGGTACATGCTCCCGCCTTCGCACAGATACCGCAAGACCGGCGCGCTCTTTCAGTTCGTCATGGTCAGCGTGCTGGTCCAGGGCGGACTCTATCCCCTGCTGATCCACTACTTCAACGAATTCTCCATTGCCGGTCCCCTCAGCAACACCCTGGCCGTACCCTTTGTGCAGTTCATGTTCCTGTGGACGTTCCTCTGCCTTGGGATTTCACTCATACAGCCGAACCTTGCCTTGATTGCCAATATGCCTGGCGATTTCATCCTGACCGCGCTGACCGCTTACGTGGCACAGATCGGCGCGCATCCCGCATCATGGATCGAAGGCACGCTGCCCGGCCCATGGCTGTTCGGGGTCTGGTTCTTCGCAACGGCATTGCTCGCAGCGCTGCGGCTGCCCGAAGTCCGGCTCAAAATGACGGCGGGCCTGCTTTTCTGTCTGGTGATGCTTCAGTCCGTCCAGCTGTACGGGCAATTGCGCCCGCCGGTACTGGAAGTCATCTTTTTTGATGTGGGACAGGGGGATGCGGTCCTGCTTCGGACACCGGGCGGATACCATTATCTCTACGATGCAGGCGTGTGGTCCCCGACTTCCGATTCGGCCGAGAGGACCATCCTCCCGGAACTGAAAGCCATGGGCATCCGACGGCTGGATGGTGTGATCCTGTCCCACCCACATGCCGACCACATCGGCGGCATTGTGACCCTGATGCGCCATATCCCCATCGATACCATCTATCAGTCGCCGGCACCACACGACACGAGACTGTATCACCGCTACATGGGACTTGCCGTCGAAAAAAACATCCCTGTGCGGCTGCTCGCCACCGGACAGCTCATTGCCACGGACCCGTCCATGCCCATGCTCGTACTTGCGCCATCAGAACGTATACGGGCGCCGGATCCGAACAACCAGTCCGTGGTGCTCATGGTGCTCTATGGCGATACCCGCCTGCTGCTAACCGGTGACGCCGAGGAGGAGGCTGAGGAGTTCCTGACGATACAGTTCGGTGAGTTCCTGCGGGCGGACCTGCTCAAAGTGGGGCATCATGCCAGTAAAACCAGCTCCACCACTCCATTCTTGGAGATGGTCCGGGCACCGGAAGCGGTGGCTTCGCTGGCCATGCAAAACCGGTATCGGCATCCGCACCTCGAAGCCACAACGCGATTGAAGGAGGCCGGGACCCGCACACGGTTCACCAGTCTGGAGGGCGCTGTCATATACCGGAGTGACGGCACCCGATTCACACATATCCCATGGTGAAACCGAACCGGAAACGCAATCAAAAACCATTGTGTGATCTTTTTCTTCTTTTCCGGGTTGCCGGATCGGAAGACAACAAGACCCGTGCTGCATCGTTTTCATCCATTACAACACCAAATCGCAGGAAACGGGGGTCAATACTTTTGTGTTATGTGTCCTGCAGACGGGAATTCATACAAATGGAAGATCCGAGTCTTCGCACTGGCAACCCGGTACCCCGGCATTCATGCATTTTCTCATGGAACGATACATCCAATTTATCTTCTTTTTCGCCATTCTGTTTTCCGTTTTCGGATTCATGCAATGGTTCGTGATCCGCTCGTACATCCGCTGGCTCGCCAGAACAGTCTCCGCGCATGCTTTTCACAGGTTCCGGTCGGCCGGACTCATTTTCTTTGCCTTAGCCAACATTCTCTTCATACTGCGGTTTCCATCCACGGAAATGGGATGGTACCAGCATCCACTTTTTCAGGCCCTGGTGATCTATCCGGGCGGGATTTTCTTCGGCGCTGTAGTACTCGCGTTTATCTTGCTGGTTGCGATCAGCGCCGGCTCCGGCCTGTTGTCATTGTCGCGCCGGGCATGGCATCGTTTCAACGAACAGACCTCGACCGGCACCATGCCCTCCGCGGTGCAAACCGCTGCTCCCGAGGCATCCTCCCCGTCTGATGCGGCCCTCTCACCAGCAACAGCCACTGCATCACACACATCCGGGTCCGGCTCCAAAGGCACCACCGCCATCACCGGCTCCACGGGTACCACCGTCGCTGCAGGCGCTACCGGCATTCCTGGCCTGAGCAGGCGCCAGTTCCTTCGCACCGCGGGCACGGCCCTGGCCACCGCACCGGTCGCTTTCACCATCGGCGCCTCTGCCGCCACGGCGCACGACTACCAGATCAACCGCCTGCGGCTTCATTATCCCGGACTGCCCTCCGGCCTCGAAGGCCTGCGCATCGTCCAGCTGAGCGACATCCACTCGGGCATCTACATGACTGAAACCCAGATGCGGGACATTTTCCATCTGGCGAACGAACAGAATCCCGACCTCGTGGCCATCACGGGTGATTTTGTGGACAACTCCCCGTCCGAGATCCCCGCACTCTACCGCGCTCTCCCCGACCTTAAATCCGAATACGGTGTATTTGGCTGCCTGGGCAACCACGATCACTATGCATCGGCCCCCATGGTTGCCTCAGCCCTGCGCCAGCAAGGCGTCCAGGTGCTGACCAACGACAGCCGCACTCTCCGCGTAAACGATGAGCCGCTTACACTGCTCGGAGTGGACGATATCGAATCCCGGTCCACCAACGAACTGCGCTTCGGACAGGCCGTGCAAAATGTACCGCAGGACAGCTTCCGTATACTGCTTTCGCACCGTCCCGATCTTTTTGACAATGCCCGGATGCAGGGAATCGACCTCACCCTTGCCGGCCACACCCACGGCGGCCAGATCGGCTTCGAGATCATGGGCGTCCCGCTCTACCCCATCCACCTGTTCCACGACTACGCCAAAGGCCTCTACGAAATCGGCGGCAGCAAACTCTACGTCAATGTCGGGATCGGCATGGTTGGCGTGCCGGTTCGGCTGGTGCGTCCCGAGCTCACGGTGATCGAACTGACCAGCCGGGCTTGAGACCAAATTACTGCAGAATCTTGAATCCCAATCCGGGTGGATGAGGAGCGTGCCCTTACTTGAGCAGCATGAGCTTGTGCGAATCGGCGCTGCCGCCGGCCACCATCCGGAGGATGTAGATACCGCTTGAGAGACCATCGGCATTGAAGATCACATCCTGTTTCCCGGCTGAGCGGTTCTCATCCATGAGCGTCCTGACCCGACGGCCCAGGATATCGTACACATCCACACGCACCCGCACCTCTTCCTCCACGCTGGCCGGAATGTTGAACGAGACCAGCGTCTCCATGTTGAACGGGTTGGGATAATTGTAGAGCAGCTCAAATCGTTCAGAAACCGGCCGGTCTGGAACGTCCTCATCGAGAGGCACGCGGCTGAGCACCCGCGCGGTCATGATCAGGTTCTTGTTGTCGTTATCGTTGGCATTGTCCGGGTTGCCCAGAAGCCGCGACCAACCCGTCAGGTTGCCCGTCGCTGTGCTGTAACCGCCCAGCATGGACCGGACGGGGTAGTAATTGAGATCCGATTTATCATTGGAACCCTGGTCGAAGGCGAAAAGCAGCTGCGCGTCCTCAGACTGGTCAGCAACACGGAAATAGAAATGGTAGTTGCGATCGGCATCCAGCGTAATCTCGTCCGCGCTGAAATCGACCGGATTCAATCCCGGCCTGAGGTCGGAAAAATCAATCTCCCGAAAGGCGATCACCTCATCCGGGACATAAATGGCATCGGGGCCCTGTCCGCTGCTCCGCCG
>SLNO01000008.1 GCA_007132975.1 Balneolales bacterium | reverse complement strand
GCCTGCCCAAGACGCGTTCCGGCAAGACGCTGCGCAAGGTGATCCGCAAGATGGCCGACGGGGAGCAGTTCAAGATGCCATCCACCATCGAGGATCCGAAGACGCTCGACGAGATCCGCGAAAACCTGAAGCTGATGAAAGTGGGGGTGGCGTTCAAGGAGTGACAGGGTTGAGTCTAAGGAATGACAGGGTGCCTTGTCAGGCAGTCATCTTGTGAATATGGGCTCCGTCATGACCGGCATCTTTTTTCTGGTGGATGCGGTCAGTCGGTGTGCGGCGGTGTCGTTTCCAGCGCATCGGTCTGCCAGTTACGGACTCCGTTGAAATAGTCAATCCAAACGCTGGTGTCGACCAGTATCATGCCGTTGCACCTTTACGGGTATTCCACATTTAAGAGTCGGATCTCATTTGTCCGAGATCACCCTTCCAGGATAGTTTGCCTCGCAGATTTCGGATCCGTTCCTGTTTTTTGCGCTGTATCAGCAGCTTCAGGCCTTCCCGCACGGCCTCTTTTTTCGTTTTAATCCGGCTCACCTTCATGGCTTCCTCCATCAGGCCGTCATCAATGACAATGTTGGTTCTCATAACGGAATAAATAAAAGTCTATAATTATAAGATAACATACACTTAGATTATCAATAATCCGATTATTTCACAATAAGATCACGATGCACTGCCCCGGTCTGATCAGTGCGTGCGGGTCATGCGTTCGGGCACCATCAGCAGGAAATCGGCGCGGCCAATCTGCGGGTGATCCTCCGGCAGCGGTTCTCCGGCCGGCGGCAGTTCGCCCTGCTGCGACGTGCTGACCGTCATGATGGTGCCCTTGAAGCGATAGTGCCTCAGGTACCAGTATATGCCCTCGTAGTTGTCGGAGTGGTAGGTGCCGTTGGCGTGCAGTGTGCGTACGGGGCGGGGTCTGGCGCCTTCGTGCTGTTTCATGATGAAGTGGGCCATGGTGGCGTCCTTGGCTGCCTGTGAGTGTGCAAGATAGGCGCCGCCATGGTGCATTGCCGCCTCGTGGATGCGCTTGTAGCCGGGCAGCTCCAGATCCACCGGGATAGGCAGCGGGGCCATCCACTGGCGCGCTTCCCGGGAGAGCCGCGCAAGGGAATCTGGTCCCTGATGATAGATCAGCGAGGCATAGCGGCGGGGGATGTTGGTGGCAATGACCGGAATGCCGGACTCACGCGCAAACTCGACAAGCGGACGGTAATCGGTGGCGTAATTGTTCCATAGCCGCGCCTCCTGCTCGAAATTTTGGCGGCGGATCACTCCGGACAGGTACTCATCCAGCAGGATCTGCTGGTCGGCTTCGAACATCTCCATGCCGATTACCAGCGGCCTTCTGGAGCCGGAGTGCAGGTCCCTTGCCAATTCCAGCCGCATCCAGTGCGCAATCGGGCTGTTGTGAAGTTCACCGAACAGGATGATGTCGCTCTTCAATGCTGCCTGAAGCAGCGCGCCATAGCCGACGGGTTCCCCCTTGCCGTTGAACAGCAGGTAAGCCGGGCGGTCTCCAGAGTGATGTTCGCCCGATTTGTACACTGTATCTGAGCCTGCCATGGCATCGGATCGCGGGACTCGATTGTCATCCGTCGCCGTTCCGCGAGGACCCCTGTGGTCATTCGCTGCCGTTCCGCGCGCACCGGTACAGGCCATAGCGGTGGTCACGGCCAGAAAGAGCAAAAAAAGGATTTTCAGCAAAGAAGCTTGAGAGTAATTCATCAGTCAGTCATTACGTGTCCCATGGTGTCGATATCGACCAGGTTTCCCTCCGCATCCCGAAACTCCCAATCGTCCTTGATCCGTTTGTAGGTGTACGCCAGCTCCTTTCCGGCATAAAGCGAACCCTCCATTATGCCGCCACTGAGATTCTCGTGCCAGGTCATATCCCATTTCGGGGAATAGACTGTCAGGTGCTCGGGATATACGCCCGTTTCGGCAAACTCCATCATCCCGCCCTGCTGAAATGTCACCTCAATGGTATCTCTAGCTTTTTTCATGTGTTTGAGAATTTTTTGGCTGCCACAAATGATCTGATGCTTCCCGTGGGATCAAGATAAATGTCCGGACACCTAAAAAAAACAGGCGAACCGGATCGTCCATTAACCGGAACGGCTGCACGATTCAATGTCCGTTTCTGCTGGATTTTGTACCTTGCGCGATGGCGCCGCTGCATGCTATAAGATCCGCGACGTATTTCAGCCGGAATCATTACCGGAACGGGCACGCGCTGCGAAAGCGCTGCCGTACTCATCCACCCATTAAAAAATCATGCTGATGCTCAGAGTTATCACCCTTATCCTCACAGCTCTGTTGCTGTTATCCTGCAACGATACCGGCGATACCGGGGCCGAACCAGAGCCGGATGCGCAAGCCGGACCTGAAGCTGAAACGGTCCCGGAGCCCCTTGCCGATCCACAGGAACCGGGTCTGTCGGAATATGAGGCGGCTGTGGTGGCTGCCCGTGCGCGGGATGAGTTTTTTCAGCGGCTGGCCAAACAATGCGGTGATGCCTATCCCGGCGGACTCACCCTGGAGCCCGAGGGCGACGAAATGCTGACCGGAACGGAACGGCTCATCGTGCATTTTCGTGAATGCGGCGACCATCATTTGAAAATCCCGTTCCATATCGAGCTTGAGGATGAGCAGGATTGGGACCGGTCGCGGACCTGGATATTCACTCGCCACGATGACCGCATGGAACTGCGCCACGACCACCGGAAACGGGACGGCAGCGAGGATAAGGTCACCATGTACGGCGGCTATTCGGTGGGTGGCGGTAGCGCAACGCGCCAGGAGTTCAAATCGGTGGCCCGCACCGAAGAATCCGGCTATTTCCGCGGGTGGCGCATCGAAATTGTCCCGGGTGAGCGGTACACATACGGAACCATCCGGGATACCAGCTGGAGCTGGCGGGTGGATTTTGACCTTACCGAACCGCTTAAAACGCCACCCCCGGCACCATGGGGGCACGAATGACCGTCCACCAGACGTTTCATGAGAAATGATGAGACGGGGTATGAGTTTAACCGCACAAACGCAGAAACGTACAGGATGAATTATTTTAATCGACATTTTATAATCGCTGGCCTGATTTTGTTTACCCTGATGGTTGGCGGACGACTCAACAACACGATTTCAGCCGGCCAGGACGATCTCAAAGATGTCACGTTCTATTATGCATATGGGTATCTGGAGGGGGATGAGTGGGTAATCCCCATGAAAGTCTACGTAAGTGAACCGCGGCCAGTGCAGGAACGGGCAGTCACCGCGCTCATCCGCAGCCGGTATGACCTTGACGATGAAGAGACAGAAATCTTTCGAAGCCGGATCAGCGCATTCATCGCCGACAGCGAATCACGGGAGAGGGTCGTTTTTGTGTTTGACGATGATCCCGCTCAGGAGGAGTTCCGGATTCTCGGGGAGGATGGTGACCAGCTTCGTACAAACCTTAACGGCATTAAAAATGGCGAGATACGTCTGAGCCGGGAGAGGGTTGAGGAGCTTCTCAAAAGCCAGAATTCCACAGATGGCTGGCTCACCATCCGGGCGGTTTCGGATGAGCATGAAGGCACGGGACGCATCAGGTTGATCGGTACCTACGGCCTGTCGGTCATATCGGATATCGATGACACCATCAAGATCACCGAGATGCCGGCGGGTACCCGGATTGTGTTGCGCAATACCTTCTTCAAACCTTATCAGGCTGCGCCCGGCATGGCGGAAATGTACCAGCGCTGGGACGGTGCCGCCTTCCATTATGTCTCCGGCACGCCACGGCAGTTCTTCAATCCGCTTACGGAGTTTTTCTTCTATCAGGGACAGGGTTTTCCGCCGGGTACATTGCATATGAAGGATGTACAGAAGAACTTTCTGAGCACGGAAACCTGGAAGAACATGGGTGATATCATAATCAATGATAACTACACCTACGAGCAGAAAAGCGGCCAGATCGCAGAGATCATTGAGAGGTTTCCGGACCGACGGTTCATACTCGTTGGTGATTCCGGAGATAGAGATCCGGAAATCTACCGGGAGATGATGCGTCGCTTCCCGGACCAGATTGAGCAGGTCTATATCCGGGATGTGGTAAATGACCGACAGCTGAATCCCGGTCGGCTGGAGGGCATGGAGATCATCCCTGCCCGCACAGTGGAGCACGGAGTGTCGCAATTCTGAGATTTGCAAGACTATCTGCCTGCCCGGGCTCTATCTTTCCGCTAAATGTTATTGAGCAGTATAGAGGTAAAGAAATGTAGCTTTGCAGGTGCCCGGCAATTATTACTGTTCTCTGACCTAAAGAACTATCTGATTTGGTAGGTGAGCTCAGATGGTTTTTTAGTTTTTTTGGAAGCTTCAAGTATTTCAATACCCACAATCTTCCCCTCAGCATCGTAGTCGAAAATAATGCCTGGTTTTTGCTCGTCACTTTGACAAACTTTCGCGTCTGAAAATTTCAGATAAATGACGTCTAGTTCTTTATCAAAATTAAACTTCATATTTGTCGAGTTTTGTCGATCTGTATACCGTGATTACCAAAGGAGGTTTTTTACAATCATTGAGATATACTCTATAAATATATAACGTATTCTCAACAAATATCTTTTTTTGGAAGACTTTTTTACAAGGTTCATCTATAACCGAGTCTGGAGAATGAATAACTTTTGAAACATCATCCTCGGAAATGGAGCGGGTTTTCATTCTCTCTCTGGCATGCTTTGAATAGTGCCAATATTCTATCATCTCCCAGTAATCAGAGTATTACCTCTCTTGTGATTATGCATTATTTCCATCAATCGTACAGATCCAGTCGATGTAGTGCAAAAGTTGATTGTCACCCAAATATATATCGAAGTAATTGAAAAATTGGTCTGAAAGTGCCCCCTTTTTGTCTCATTCACCCCTAAATTAAATTCAAGATTTGTGTATCATTTTCGCTCAAACAGGATCTCCATTCCTGCCTGAAACAGCGTAAAACTGAGGTATTCGCCGACCTCATTGGTATGGAATTCCATGACCAGTCCGGCCGGATCGAACCGGAAGCGCGTTTCGCTGCTCGCATCCAGCGGAATAGCTCCCTGTCCCGTTGCCTGGGCCATGAGCCGTCCGTTTTCCTCCCATACCCGGATCTGCAGCGGAAATTGGGCCGAAGCATAATTGCCGGCCAGAGCCTTCAGGTGCTCCTCCGACAGGGCAATGTTGTCAAAGTCGGGCAGTTCCACCGGTTTGCCGTGCCAGGCATCAAGAAGGGTAAGCAGCAGGCTGTTGTTGGACCACGACAGGGCGTTGGCGGCAATGGAAATGTACAGGTCATCGTCCGGATAAGCGGCCAGGTTGGACTGGTATCCGTCGATGCCGCCCGTGTGTCCGTATCCGTCTTTATTGTGGTAAGGATAGAAGATCAGACCCATCCCGAAATGGTCGCGCAGCTTCGTCATTTTTTCCAGACTGGCAGGCTCAAGAAGCTCGCCCTTGAACAGCGCGCGGACGAACCGGACCATGTCCGTCGGCGTGGATACCAGCGCCCCGGCCCCGTGCGGGATGCTCATATCGGTCTCCGGCAGCCTCACCCATTCTTCCACCCAGCGATAAGAGCCGGATTCATTGCGCTCAGCCGATATTTTTCCGGGGAAGTAGGTGTTTTTCAGTCCCAGCGGACCGGCAATGCGTTCCTGCAGGGCTTCCTGATAACTCTTGCCGGTCACATCCTCAATGATGAAACCGAGCAGCACATAGTTCGCGTTGCTGTACTGCATTTGTGCATCCGGCTCGAACTGCAGGTCATAACCGCGCATGAGCTCGAGCATCTCGTCGCGCGACCGGGCCTCGGTCATCCAGCTGGTGTAGCCCGGGTCATTGGTAAAATTGAACAGCCCGCTCCGGTGGTAAAGCATATGGGCCAGGGTGATCTTGTCTGCCCCCGGGAAACCGTCAAAGAAATCGGATAGCGGTTGGTCGAGGCTCAGTTTTCCTTCACCTTCAAGCTGTAAGATGAGCGTGGCTGTAAAAGGTTTGGTGACCGAGCCGATGCGGTGGTGCGTCTTGTGGTTGTTCGGGATTTCCGCGGCGACATCGGCATAGCCTGCGGAATACCGGTAGATGATTTCGCCGCCTGACAAGATAGCCACAGAACCCATGAACGTATGGTTGTGGTACAGGAGGCCGAAGAATTCATCCAGCTTTGCCGACGGGAAGTCGACGGTCTCCGGTTCGTCAGGGTTTGAAGAATTGAGGGTGGATGCGGCTTCGTCTTTGGCCTCGGGATCGGTCTTGATTTCGGAGGCATCCACGGATTCCTGACTGGTAATACTCACGGCCGACAGTCCCACCCCGGCAGTGCGGACTGTATCGTGAATTGGCAACTGACCCTGGTCTTGAAGCATCAACAGGGCGAATAGCAGGATGAGGGCAACAGGAAGTGCGATCAGGCGCAGGACGGAGTTTCGCATAACGGTTCAGACTGGGTGGAAATGATGGCTATTGGTCCAGTGTGGAACCGGTTCAGCGCCGTTCTGGCGGATAAAGTCCCGGTTCCACAGTAATGCATTCACGTGTCTTTATACGCTGATTACACTCCCCTGGTTTCAGTTTTTAAGCGGAACCCTTTTTCGCGCAGGTTGTACTGTGGTGCTTTTTTTAGCCACAATTTGCTGCGGCACTACTCTTGCCGGAGCTCTTCCGGCAATGGCCTGAGCGGGCTGAAGTTGATGCCGTCAGGCTCTCTGCCTGAGGCGAAATGTCCGGCAATGGTCATGGTTTCCAGGTCGATGATGCTCACCGCGTCGGAACGCGTGTTGGCCACATAGGCGGTACTGTTGTCGGGCACTACGAGTCCGATCGGGATGGATGAACCCTCAAACTCCGAAAAGTAGCGCGTTTCATCGACACCTTCCGGCACCGGCGGCGTGAGGGTGATGGATGCGACGAGTTCTCTGTCCGTCGTATTAAAAACACCGATATCACCCGACCGGGCGTTGCTGACGAGGAAATACCTGCCGTCCGGGGTGAACTTTCCGCGGATGGGGAAATCTTCACTGACAATGGTTTCCAGAACTTCCAGTGATTCGGTGTCGATGATGGCGATGGTGTTGTCAGCCCGGTTGGTGACCCATACTTCGTGTCCCTCCGGGTGTACGTCGATGCCCTCCGCTCCCGCACCGCTGTATACCTGTGCAAGCAGTTCCCCGCTCTCCAGGTCAAAAACGGTCACGTTGCCGGTGCGGATGCTGGGCACGAAGGCCCGGCTGAGATCCGGCGTGGCGGCAACCATGTGCGATATATCCTGCTCGGTTTGGAACGACCTGACCACTTCGCCGCGAACCGCATCCACAACCAGCAGGGTGCGGTTGCCCTCGGTTGTGACCAAGATATGGTCGCTGTCCCCCATCCACCAGAGACCGTGCGGACGCATATGCTCACCCAGATCGATGGTGCGGACCAGGGTCCCGTCAAGCACATCATAGACGGAGAGTGTGTTGCCGGGAACTTCGCGGTCGCCGTAATTGGCCACTACGGCAATGCGTCCGTCCCCGGAGACCTCCACTTCGTGCGGTTCCCTTCCCGTGGGGAGCACAAGAAGGGTCTCCCCGCTGTCACGGTCAATAAAATGGACGTCGTCACCGCTTTTGCTGGCGACAATGATGGTCCCCGTGCCATGGTCATCCCGCTCGCGGTTACCGTTATTACCGGTACCGTACTCACTGGCATCACCGCAGGATGAAAGTGTCAAAAGCAACAGCAGTGCCGTCAGCGGCCATGCCAGGGCAGTGATATTTGCAAACCGGCGCGTCAGGAAATGCCGGGAAGACTTTTTTGATGTGGATGAATGTGGCAGCATGGGAGTTGGATTTGGTCAGTGGTAGTAAAGCCGGTCAGGTGCCGTTCGGGTTGGTGTTTTCTGGACTCGCGTT
>SLNO01000093.1 GCA_007132975.1 Balneolales bacterium | reverse complement strand
TTGATGAGGATGGACGGCAGCACTTTCTGGCCATTGACGAAAACGGCGATCAGATTGATGAGTATGAAATTCCATCATCGGTGAGGTGAGGTCCCAACCCCGGGATTTCCCCCCCCTTTCGTTTCTTATTCTCACGGTACAAGAAATACGTATTCACGCCATCCGTATATTGCGATAGGTGTAATCGAAAATCCGGGTGTATCGCGATTAGAACGCAATGAAAGAGACCGAGGATACAATGCTGCGGCGGCTGGCGGAAGGGGTGCGAGACTCTGATCGCCGGTCCTTTGACGATCTGTTCCGGGCCATGTACCCCCGGCTCGTCCGATTTGTGTTCAAAATCACGCAGGATTGGAACACTTCCTGCGATATCACCCAGGATGTTTTTGTCATGTTGTGGCAGCAGCGAAATACCATTGATCCCGACCGCTCGGTGCGCGCATATCTCTTCCGGTCCGTGCGCAACCGCGCCTACAACTACCAGCGCGACAAGCGTGAAATCGCCGATCCCGAGTCCGTCGATGCCTTGAGGGAAGATTCCCGGGCACCCGACGAGTTCATCGGCGAGGGTTGGACCAGGGACCCGGCCGCCTCCGAAAATGGAAAGGAAAGCCGGCTGCAAAAGAAAATCCTGGGGTGGATAGAGGACTTGCCGGAACGCCAGCGGGAAGCCTTTGAACTTAGCCGCTACGAAGGGCTCTACCACCATGAAATTGCCGGTGTGATGCAGGTTTCGGTCAAAACCGTTAACAATCATTTGACCGCGGCACTCAAAACCCTGCGATCCCGCTACGATTCGTACCGCAACGCTTCAGAGGAACGACAATGACAGATAGCTACAAAAACAGAAACAGCAACCCCGCTCCCTTCCACGCCCGGGAGCCCCTGCCCGATGGACTGGACGGCCCCGGCCGCCGGGACATGGAAAAAATCTGGGAGACCAGCGCAGGCACCCCGCAGCGCGCCGGCCGTCCGGATGCACGGGAGACCGAGCAGGCCCTTACGTCAGTCCACAGCCGTCTTGAGCTGGCCGGGGCCGATGTTCCTCAGACGGCCCGCATCCACCCGAAACCAGATCGGGCGAAAATAAAGCGTGGTTTTTGGGGATATCCGGTGTGGATTGCCGCTGCGGCGGCAGTGGCGCTGATCGCGTTCGGGCTGGGCTATCTGCTGTATCCGCAAACGTTGTCGGCGCCATACGGACAGCGGGTTGCCGGGGTGCTGCCTGACGGGTCCACGGTGGAGTTGAACAGCGGTACCACGTTGAGCTACAACCGGTTGTTCGGCATCCGGAACCGGAATGTGCGGCTTGACGGCGAGGCCTTTTTCACAGTGGCCCAAGGCGAAATTCCGTTTGTCGTTACGGCAAACCAGGCTGTTGTTGAAGTTACCGGCACGTCGTTCAATGTGCGGTCGCGCAGCGACGATCCCGGACTGGAGACGCGCGTGCATGTGGCCAGCGGAAGTGTGGTGCTGTTTCCGGCGGGACAGGCAGACAGGCGTGTCACCCTCTCGGCGGGTGACTGGAGCCGCTGGAACACGGGCATGGAGTCACCGCGTGTGCCCGAGCCGGCGCCGTCCGGCGATATCGGCGAATGGCGGGAGAACCGGTTCCATTTCCGCAGTGAGTCGCTGGGGATGATCTTCCGGGAGATCGAGCGGCGATTTGACATCCGCATAGAGCTCGAAGCCGGGCAGCTGGCCTCCGAAGTGCTGTCGGCCCACTACACCGATCCCGGCAATCCCGAGCGCATCATTGAGGATATCTGCCACGTTAAAGGACTGCGCTACGCCCGAACTGCCAACGGATTCCGGATCTATCGATGAAGAAAGCGGCCCTGCATACCGCCATCGTCTTGTATAAAACCAGTGCCCTGCATACTGCCCCTGCCTTGCATACTGCACCTGCATTGATGCCCGCCATGGCATTGATGCTCGCCCTTGTCTTGATATTCCCCATGGCACCTGCCGCCACACCGGCGCATGCTCAGGTGACTTATTCCCAGGGGGCTTTGTCGCAGGGGGAAATATCGCAGGGGGAAATATCACAGGGGGCCTTGCCAAAGGTAATGTATTCGCACCCGCAGTTTTCGGCGGAAGCTCTGGCCACGGAACGCCTCTGGTCCTTTGAATTCCGGGGCGAACCGCTGCAGCAGGTGCTTGAGACCGTTGCACGCGTGACCGAAACCGACATGATGTACGATCCCGGGATGATCGAGGATGTGGTGATCTTCCGGCGCATCCGCGAGCTGCCCATGCCCCGGCTGCTGACCGAGATCCTGGCCGACACGCCATTTGACTACATCGTGCTCTCGTCCGGGACCATCGTCATTGTGCGCAAGGTGGCCGAGGATCCCGCTTACGGCTCGTTTGCCGGCAAGGTGCTCGACAGCCGCACGGGCAAACCGCTGCACGGGGCCACGATACTGCTGGCCGACGTCGCCGGCGGCACCGCCACCAACAGCAGTGGCATGTTCCGGCTGAGCCGCATGATCAGCGGATCATACCGCATCGTGATCAGCTACCTTGGGTACCATCCGTATGAAGCGGTGGTGGAAATCCGTCCGGATGAACTCACACGCACGGAGGTGGCGCTTGAACCGCGGCCGTTCATGTTCACCCCCATGGTGGTGGAGGCGCACCGCCCCGACCTCACGGGCGTCGACAACCGCGCCACGGTGCGATCGATGGACAGCTGGGATATCACAGGCGGCATGCGCAACCCCATCCGCAGCCTGGGACTGTTCGCTGGCCTGCAGTACGGACTGCCGCTGCAGGACATCCATCTCCAGGGCGGGCGACAGGGCGAGCACCGCATCCGCCTGGACGGCATCCCCGTCTACAACCCCTACCATTTCGGACACTTCTACAGCAGTTTCAGTCCGCTCGCCATCAGCGATGTGCGCCTGCACAAGGCAGGTTTCGGCGCCGAGGAGGGCAGCATGCTCTCCGGGATCATCGATTTCGTGCACGACATCCCCGCCCCCGGCACCCGCGGCGTAACCGTGCTCGGCGACCCGGTCAACGCCAACATCCGCGCCGATATTTCCTTTGCAGGGGACCGTGAACGTCCCGCCGCACATTCGGGCAGATCCGGCACGGGCACCCGCCGCAGTGAAGCAAGCCGCCCGTACCCCTCCGTGGCGGCCACGGGAAGCTTCCGAAGTAACTTTTGGGACCTCTATCAAGAGCCGAACCTGCAGCAGACCATGCGCGACTGGGGATACGTGGACCAGATCCTGGCGGAAAACCTGCTTCAGGTCCCTGGTACCGTCTTCAGTGAATACGAATCGCTCAAGCAGGTCACCGATATGCGCTATCTTGATGTCCATTCCGCCGTGCGCTACGAGCCCAGCCCCTTCCACACCATCAGCGCTTCGGTTTGGCACGGACGCAACCGCGTGAACATGTCCGCGCTCAATCAACGCTATGAAATGAAAACAGAGAACAACTATCTCTTCACCCGCGACAACTACGAGTGGCAAAATCTTACCGCGCAGGTCCGGTGGGATGCGAGTCCGGGCCCGCGCACGATGCTGTCGACCCTGGCCGGATTCAGCTCCGGGCGTATGGATCACAGTTACCACCTGTTTACCCGCAACACAAGCGATATCTGGGACCGAACCGGCTGGGACGGTACCGGTACGTTCACTTCAACGCGGGCCATGTACGAAAGCATGTCGGGCGATGCTCCGGTCGAGCCGCGGCACAAGGGCTTCAACCGTATCGAACACGGCTTGCTGCGATCCACGCTGCAGTATGATTTCTCGCGGCAGGTACGTGTGGAAAGCGGCCTGGAACTGAACCTGGTCTCCTCCCAGGTCGATTTCAGCGAGTTCTTCTTCCTGCCCACATCTTCCGAAGAAACTTCAATATTTGGAACAGTCTTTTCCAATCTGCACGCAAACCTCGGCCGGGGATGGCAGCTCACCGCCGGATCACGGCTCACACAAATCGACGCACATCCTCGCCCCTTCCTAGAGCCACGCATGTCGGTGCAGCACGACCGCGTCGACTCGCGTATCGGCTACTGGTCGGCACGTGTGGCCGCCGGCGTCTACCGCCAGTTCATCCACCAGTACGATATCACCAATGTGGGACCGACCTCGCTGGTGCCGTCCTTCACCGTCTGGTCGCACGCCTCGGCCGACGAGCCCCCGATGGCCTACCACATCAGCGGATCCTGGATGCTACAGCCATCCACCCTCACCACCCTGAAACTGGAGGCCTACTTCAAATGGGAACCCACCCGGTACATCGGCTCGTCCCGGAGCCTGTCCGTCGGCGAAACCTTCGACCGCAGCTCCGCCGAGGCCTTCACCGAAGCGACACGCTTGCGCTCCGGCGGCTACTCGGTGCGCCTGCAGCAGCTCCTGCCCGCCGCCCGCATGAAAATGATGCTCGGCTACGACTACACGCGCGCCGAGTTCCGGATGTCACAATTCGGCCGCAACGTGCCCGCCCCCTGGAATGAGCCGCACCGCATCCAGGCCCGCGGCATCATAAACGTCTACGGCCCGTTTTCGGTCATCGCCAACTGG
Source organism: Balneolales bacterium (assembly GCA_007132975.1). GTDB lineage: Bacteria > Bacteroidota > Rhodothermia > Balneolales > Natronogracilivirgulaceae > SKNL01. Next base: position 53,525 of record SLNO01000093.1, on the reverse strand, counting down.
AAATCGGTATACGGCCGCGCCTGGGGGTTCCGGCAGGCCTACTACGACTACCTCTACGTCAAGGGCACGCGGACCATCGGCGGCGAATTCGATTTCGGCACGCCCGAAGACGACCGGCTCAGCGCCTTCCACCAGCTCGATCTTTCGCTCCGATACCGGCCAAAACTCGGTCCGGTACGGGTGGATGTGCACCTGGACCTGATCAACGTCCTTGGCCGGCGCAACGTCATCGACTGGAGCCTGAAGCCGACCGGCATGCAGGCCACGCAGCCGCTACAAGTAGGCGGGGGCAGCGACGGCGGTAGCAACAGCGGATCCGGCAGCACCACGCAGGATTACGACATCACCTACGAGATCCACGAACGCACCATGCCCGGCTTCTATCCGGTGATCCGGTTGGAAATCGGATTGTAGACACCAGCCGCAGCCAGCCATCCGCACTCAGCCGCCCAGTTCCCGGATCTCCTCCTCGATATACTCCCTGGCCATGTCACCATCCACGAAAGTTGCAGGCAGACGGCTACAAGGTAATGCTATCTTATCAGCATCATTTTGCGTACTGCCACCTGGTCACCCGTTTGCAGTCGGTACAGATACACCCCGCTGGAAATGCCGGAAGCGTCAAACGAGACCGAGTGACTGCCCGCCGGCATGTACTGTTCGAGCAGCGTGGCAACCCGTCTGCCGTCGATGCTGAACACATCCACCCTGACCTCACCGGATGCAGGTATTTCAAACGTTATCTGCGTGGATGGGTTGAACGGGTTGGGATAGTTCTGCCCCAGACGGAATGCCGATGGTACGAGCCGCTCCTCCACCGTTGATGTGGGATCGTCCCTCTTCAGGCGAACCAGGCTTGTACTGTTCCGACCGTTTATCAGGGCAACGATATTTCCGGTACCGGTTGGCTGTATGGCGACGACCGAACCTCCCGGCATTTCGCCCGTGTAATCCAATGCCCAGGTCATGCCCGAATCTTCCGTTGAAAAGAGCTCGTGCGAGCGGCCACCAATCCATCCATCCTGATCGTTTTCAAAGTAAATGGCGCTCAGATTTGAGGAGGTGAACGGTTGTTCATCCGGCGTCCATGTGTTTCCGCCGTCCGTGGTCGTCAAAAGCAGGCCATGCTCGCCGGTGATCCATCCGCGTTCCGCATCCGTAAAAAAGATAGTCTGCGGCGTTATTCCGGCCGGCAACATCACATCCGATCCGGTCTGCCATGCGTCGTTAGTTTTATGGACCAGGTATCGCAGTTGCTGGTCTATCACAGTCTGCATCAGCAGCCAGCTTGTCGATACGTCCATGGAATGAACAGAAACATAAAAGGCATCTTTTGAAGCAGGCGCCTGCTCCCAGTCCTCACCGCCATTGCCGGTTTTAAAAATCAGGCCATTGGTTGACATGAACCAGCCGTTCCCCTGATCATCCATGATGAGATAGTTAATCCAGTTGACATTTTCGATCTGCTGATGGGACCAGGTCTCCCCGCCATCAGTTGTTTTCAACAGAACGCCCGGTGACCCGAGCAGCCAGCCCGTGTTCGCATTTTGAAAGTAGATCCCTCGAATTGCAAAGTTGACGCCTTGAACGACCGGCCTTTCCCTGACATCCCAGTTTTGTCCGCCATCGGATGTAACGGCGTAGTGTGTCATATTCGCGAGAATGATATCCCGGTCGTTTAAGACCTGCATGTGGAGATAAATCTCCGGAAAGTCAGCGGCTACTTCAAACCGGTCTGAAATCGGTAATGCGGAGGGAATCGGGGTGAACTCGGAGGTGTTGCCCTGGCTGTCAGTGGCAGTGGCGGTAAGGGCGCGGCCGTCGTAATCCGGGTGTTCGGTGCTGCTGATGCTGAAGCTGATCTGTCGCGGACCGGGGAAATCCGCTGCCTCCCAGGAGTCGGTCCACACATGCTGCATTCCCTGACCAAGTTCGTCTGGTATGTAAAAATCGATCGTCAGAGGGTATGCTGCCGAGTCCGGTCCGGTTGGATGGAGGTACCCGAGGGTGATTTGCTGTCCCGCTGTCTCGAATTCGACTATTTCCGGATATTTCATTCTCAGGTTGGGACCATCACCCGGGGCAAATTCGCTGTTGTCGGTAAACCCGTCGTTTCCGATATCAATTCCGGGCCCGTTGTTTCCGAAAATCCGGTTGTGCCGCAGGGTATTTTCAATGGCTACGGGCGTCGTTTGCGAATGAACGGCTATTCCTGCCCATTGATTCCAGGCAATGGTGTTGCCCTCCTCCGGAGAACTTCCCCCCACAAGATTACCCGATCCACCTTGGATCTCTACCCCGAATCGACCGTTTGGTAATTTGGTTTGACCGTCCAGACCCACACCAATCAAATTTCCCTGAACTATGTTGTCATCCGAATGAATCTCACCGGCGTTTGTAATGACAAGGCCGGCTTGCATGTTTCCGCTGATCACGTTTCCACCACCTGGATCACTGCTTCCGATAACATTCCCGGTCGATGTCACCTGGATTCCTCTGAGATTAAAAACCGGATTGAGTCCGGTTGCGTCGGTTCCGATCAGATTGCCGGTAATCACGTTATCTGTGGCGGACATTCCGCGCACATTGATACCAAACCCATTTCCGCTGATCTGGTTGTTATGGATCGTGTTGCCGGTACCATCCACCCGCACGCCAAACTGACTGTTGCCGATCCTGCTCAATCCTTCGTGGTCGGTTCCGATGCGGTTGTTCATAACCTGGTTGCCGGATGATCCCTCGATGATCATTATTCCACCCCGGTTGCCACTGATCAGATTCCCTTCACCTGCTTGGCCACCGATCATGGTTTCTGTTACACCCGACTCAAGAATGACCCCGTCATTCCCGTTAGGGATGGCTGCGGTTCCGTTTATATTTGTCCCGATGTAATTGTTCCGGATGATGTTTCCGGCAGCATCGGCTTCGTCTGATCCCATGATTTGAACCCCCCAGCCATGGGTAGTACCGGATGTGGAAATGGCTCCTGAAATAATATTGCGGTGGTTGATTGCCGGTCCGCCGATATCATTGCCGGAGCTCCCCATGACCTTGATATTCGTGTTGTTGCCGGCCGCTTCGGTCCCGGCCGCATCCGTCCCGATGAGATTTCCGCGCACCTGGTTTTCCGATGCATCGGCACCATGGATTGCAACCCCCACTACGTTGTTTGAGATGACATTTCCGTTGGATGTGGTTATGCCGATCCAGTTGGATGAGCTGTTTTCCACGATTACGCCATAGCCGTTCGCGTTGGGCGTCCCATCCGGCTCAATGCCGATGTAGTTGTTGGTCAGCTGATTGAAATCGGAAACAAGCCTGATTGCCGCGCCTCCCTGATCGCCATCCGGGGTGAACCCGACAATACTCAGCCCGCTAACGGTGTTCAGCATGCCTCCGACTGCAGGATTGGAGAAATCCAGGCCGTTTTCGCCCGGTTCAAGCCCGCCGCCGTCAATGATCACCTCCGGAACCCTGTCGCTGTAACCTGGCTGTGTGGTTGCGTCAATGAAAACACGCAGGGTAATGGGCGGCAGGGGTGTGGCCAGCTCTATCCGGTGCGGACCATCGCCCGGGATATTGAATGTGATAGAATCCCCCATAATGCCGTTCGAATTGGTCTGTTCTATGATGGCGCGGAGGGATCCGGGACCGTTGTCGGCGGTGGTGGTCACCTCGAATGCGTTCGATTGCAGTACGTGCGCCTGGGCTGACGCGGATTGCAGTGCCAGAACTCCCGTAAATGACAGCATTGCGCTCGCCAGCAACAACGGCAAGATCGCATTGATCCATGATCTTGGATGGTTTGCCCGGGCGTTTCGTAAGTGCCCGGCACCGCTTGCCGGACACGGTACCATTCGATACGGGAGCAGTCGGCCGGCTTTTGGAAAGAAGGCCATAAAAAGAAACAGATTGATAATCGAAAATCGGATGAGTGATTGCATGGCCTGACAGGTTTTGTGTGAGGATTTATGATTCGCCTTGTTTGCGGGATTCCCGGTGAGCGGCAGGACCTATTTCACCAACAGCATCTTGCGGACGGCCATCCTGTCACCAGCCTGCAGCCGGTAGAGGTACAGGCCGCTGGCCAGCATGGAGCCGTCAAAAGCAACGGAGTGTACTCCTGCTGTCAAATGCTCGTTGACCAGAGTGCCAACCCGCCGCCCAAGGATGTCGTACACATCCAGCCTTGCCACGGCAGATTCTGGCATATGGTACCGGATTGTTGTGGACGGGTTGAACGGGTTGGGATAGTTCTGGTCCAGTGCGAACTCCCGGGGCACGTCGCTGTTTTCAGCACGCGTTGTTCCCGGCTCACGAAGCAGACCGATCGCCGCCCGGGTGAGTGTGCTGGTCGGGGTGACGGACACCAACTGCCCGTTGCCGATAACACCTCCAAGGTCGGTCCAGCCACCTTCGCTTTGCATCAGCCAGGTCAGGGCGTCTTCAATGCCGGCAACTTCATTCGGCGCAAATTTGCCTGCAAGCTTCCCAAACATCGATTCCGCATCCGGCACATCGAAGGCCAGGAGCATGTTGCTGACTTCCACGGATTCCGTTTCAAACTCCCACATGATATCTGCAATACCCAACAGATGATCCGGGAGATCTGCCGGGAGCGGGTTGTTGGCCAGCAGGGCAGCCGACAGCCATCCGGCATTGGTCACATCCCCAAACAGCGTGATCCCCGCTTCAGGGAAAGGGATGAGCTGCGACTGCCCATCCGTCAGATTAACGATCTGGGGCTGAAGCCGTTGGCCCACATCGTAGAGAGGTATCCTGGCCAGGCCGTTCACTCCGATATCACCTACTCTGTTGAAGTTACCCATTACGTACAGAACAGGACCGCCACCTTCCAGAAAGATATCCATGGAATACACCTCTGGAGCACGACCTCGAACACCATTGTCAAGTTGAAACCAGTTTTCACCGTCCCATGCTCCGATACCGTTCAGAATACCCCTTGGGTCCATTAAATAACGACCACCAGCGAAAAGTACAGGCCCTTGTTTGGTATCATATACAAGCATTGTGCGCAACCCCTGCGCGGTGCCATTCAGTTCAGGCTCGACCCTTGACCATGAAGTACCATCATATATAGCCATCCCAGAGACTTCGGTTTCATTATCGCCGATAATGATATTAAAATCCCCAATCATCACGATGGTATCATCACCCCCCGACGTTGATCGCATTGTTACCATCTGTCTGGGTTCCCCGTTTACCCCACCCGGGACGGCCTCCCAGTTCTCACCGTCGAACCTGGCAATCCGCTGGACCGACGCATTGCCAATGGACAGCAGGTTGCCCGCGGCATACAGGTATTCAATACCATCGTGATTAGCGGTTGTCAAGGAACCGGCCGGCAGTCTGTTTTCGTACGACTGGCCACTGAAGTAGATCCAGTCTGCTCCATCCCAGATTCCCATGAACTTTTCTGCAGCGGGAAAGCCCAATCCGCTGGCTACCAGTTTGGGCACGCCGTTGTGATTCCATGTGGTTAACGTAACCGAGGTCATATTAAACTCAGCATCGCTGATAGTAGTCCAGGTTTCCCCATCCCATGCATCGATGCGCCGCTGGCGGTCACCTGTAGTAGCCCTTCGCTGTGAAAAGGCTACCAACCGAGTTCGCTCTCCATCATGATAGACATGAGGAATCCCGAATATGCGATTCAATGGTGTTATGATCTCCCATTCTCTCCCATTCCAGAATTGAATAAGCCCGGGATAATGCGTTGTATTGATAATAGATCTTGTATGTGCAAACAACCCATACAAATCAGGAAAGTTTGAAGCGATCACATGCCCTGGTAAATTCGCTACATAATTCAGGTCACCGGGTACAGAACTCCATCGTCCAGCAAAGTAAAGGTTTTCCTCCGGATCCCTCGCAAACAGGTCATAAGGCAGGATCTGTGCGTCTTCGGAAAACAGTCCCTGCGACTCGCCCCAATCATAGATTATCCCATCTACGATATTAATCAATAACAGCCGATCCTCTGTTGCCGCAAGTCGGTATTTTGTCTCACTTACGTATCTATCCTGAAAGGGCAACCTCTGCCAGGACAAGCCATCTCTGCTTATTCGAAGGTTTCCTTCCATCTGCTGGTTGTTCCAATTATACATCCGTTTATCCAACAGAAAGAAAAAATCGCCGGATTTTACGATCTGACCCGGTTCCCGATCCAGATTATTGGGTACACTGGTCCAGGTGATGCCGTCCGTTGACATGCGAGTGACCCCCATACCCACATTGGTCAGGCCGTCATCATCCAGGAGAAATCCGTGGAAAGCCAGGCCCGGGTCCAGATCGAAAAGGCGGTGAGAAGACCAACCTTCCTGATCTGAAAATATCAGCATATACTTTCCGGAGCGCTCCGTCGGGCAGACAAGGCATGCGGGGTCGGAGCTGTCCTGCCTGCCCTGGTTGTGGACAAGAACATACAGGCGGTCATCGAAAGTGAAATCATTTCCGAAGACAATGATATCTGTGGGGTCGAAAATTTCCGATAAGGCCCCTTTTGACTGCCATTCCAACCCGTCGTCTGAAGTAAGGTATCCGCTTGCATCCAATAACCAGTAGCGGCCCAGGGCATAAGCCAGTTTTGGATTGAAGGTGTTCAAACTGTCCAGGGAGTGCTGCTCGGTCCATTCGACTCCGTCCGGCGATGTGTACAAATGTGAGACGTAGGTATAGATCCGATGAGCGCCGAAATCAGTATAGGTCTGAACGGAATGATTGAATTTCATGAATTGATCGGTGCCCTTGGCAATCTTTTTGTTAAATCGTCTGTCAGCCGGACCCCTGTCAGTAACGGTTCGAGCAAATCCGGTTTCCCCCTCTGTTTTCAGCAACACATCTCGGACCGGATAATAATTGGTTTCCAGTTGGCCGCTGGCATTCAGCGAGGTTTCCGGTTGGAATTCTGTAAAAAAGGCATGGATGTGGTTATTGGAAGAAATGACAACATCCAACTTTGCTTCCTCAGTTATGCTGCTGTTAAGTCCGGAAAAAATTCCATCTTGCAGATCGCTGCCCGTGGTGTAAATCAGCATGTCGGGCATATTATGATAGAGCAACAGGTGGATATTCCCTGAGACATCTGTTTTCGCCGCAACACTCGTTGCCGATCTGGTGGGATTGGTTGGAATGCGGGTTACAATCCAGTCATTATCACTTTTCTTTGCAACATGGAGATCCGGCGTACCTGACTGGAGACCAAAAACAACAGGTGTTTCATCCTGATCAAAAGTAATTTTGCAATTGGCTAAATTTGATCCTGGCATAATGAAGTCATCAAACAGCTGATCCTCCTCCGACCAGAGATACCTGTATTGAAGATCTGATCCATAGCATGCGTGGATATTGCCGTTGGCATCGGTCTTCAGATCAATCCCCCAGAACCGATTATGCCCCCAGCTTCTCGGAGCGATTGCCCGGTCAACAATTAGCCATTCACTGCCTTCTTTTCTGTTCCATACGAACTCGGCACTATCGGAGAATTCTTTGTAGATGATTACATTATATCTGTTTTCTGAATCCTTGAACAAACGTGTAAAGGGGAGTGTGGTTCCCAGAAATAAGGTACCTGAAGTCATGACAGAAAGAGTGTCATGGATCCATGCACTTCCGTTAAATTCTGATACTACAAAAGTGCGGGATTGCTGACCTTCAAGAGGGATTTTATATGATAGAACGGGTAAACCCTGGTCATTCAGCAAGAGGCTGGACCCCTGTTCGGCACCATGAATCCCCGGATGATGCGTAATATTTTTATCATGATCTATGGTAAGATATTGCAGCGTGTCCGCCTTCAAATACGTTATGTGAATCAATCCATCATCAGATATCCTGATCTTAGGTTCTAATAGCTGAATACTCACTTCAACTTGATCAGCCACCATGTAATACCAGTTATTGGACTGCCTGAACATGTATATGATGCTTACTTGACCGTCGGTCGGGTATCGCCTGTTCAGCACCATATGAACATGATTTGCGGAATCGAAATCGATGTCAACGCCAGGATTAACTATACCTTCGAAATAATGAGGTAACGATCTTGGTGTCATCCACAGACGTTCATAAATGGTGTTATCGAGCAGCGCCTGGGATTTGGCTGATTCCACACCTTGCAATTGCGCAAGCATTGTGATCAGGAACAGAAACAGTGCGGGTTTGATCGTCTTTTGCATGTGTTTAAAGTTTTTGATTCACAATGTCACATAGAATCTGTTTCAGGGTTTTATTCTTTTGCTTCCGGGAGTGATTAATCGCCAAATTTGTCACTTAACAAGGGTCAGCTTGCGGGTCACAGCATGGCTGCCTGCTGTCAAACGATACATGTAGACTCCGCCCGGGAGCTGGGACGCATCGAAGACGACGGAATGCTCACCAGGGGCTGCCGGACCCTGTGCCAGGATCCCAACTTCTCTTCCCAGCAGATCATGTACGGACAGCCGGATATCGGACGTCTCTGGCAGGTAGAACCCTATTGTGGTTGCCGGGTTGAACGGGTTGGGATAATTCTGATGCAAAACCACGCCCGACGGCACATCCGCCAGACGCTCAACCGAACTGGCTGCCCCGTCGAACTCATAGGCGCCCATATCGACTGCATCGCCGAATATGCGATCGTTGCCATCCGGGTCGGTGAATACACCAAAGGCCGCTCCGGTTTCGCTGTAGGGTGCGCTGCTTCCTGTCAGGATGGCGGGCGATCCGGCCCGGAGTCTCAGGTTGCCCGCTTCAGCATTTCGAAACAGCGGATCGGAGGTGAGATTGCCCGCGATGAGATCGAATCCTCCTCCTTCGTTTATGTCATCGGGCCCGTTGCGATAAAGGCTGTGTGATAGTTCGGCCGAGCCGCTGGTGGCATTGTAGATTTCGTTGCCCAGTTCATCGGCTTCGTTGCCCCAGAGTATGGTGTTGGTTAGGGTGGCGTGCGCGCCCAGCCAAATGTAGAGCCCACCCCCGTATTCTGCTTCATTGCCGCTTATGGTCGCATTGATGAGCTCTGGACGGCTGTCGTTGTTCATATATATTCCGCCGCCATATTGACCCTTGTTGCCAAAGATCACGGTGTTAATCAGCACCGGAGCGCTTGTGCTGGCCGTAATGAACATGCCGCCTCCGCCCTGGGCCGCCTGGGTAGCTTCATTTCGGAGGATCTCCACATTCACAAGCCTGGGGGAGCTGCTCGAAATGTAGATGCCGCCGCCGCGCGAGGCCGTATTGTCGATGACGCGGGCATTGTGTAAATGCAGGTCGGATCTCTCGACGAATATCCCACCACCCCAGCCGCTATCGCTGAACCCGGTGGCATTCCCGTGCCGGATGGTCACTCCCTCAATGATCACCATCTGGGATGCCGGACGCACATTGATCACCCGTCCGTCCGCCTGGCCCGGCTCCTCGTGCGCCTGGATAATGGTATTTTCAGCCCCCTCACCCCGGATGGTGATACGTTTTGTGATGGTCATCGTTTCGGTGTACGTACCGGCTGCAACATTCAGGGTATCGCCCGCTGCGGCTTCTTCCAGTGTGTGTGCGATCGTCTGACATGGCGATGCGGCATCGGCGCAGGTATTTCCGCTGTCGCTGCCACCCGTGGCGATGTATCGGTTTTGCTGGGCGTGGAGCACCGAGGCACAGCATAGTATTGTGGATACCAGTAGCAGCAATCTCATGGTTTGATGGTTGTGTGATTCGTTTGGGATGTCAGCGGGAAGAGCGCTTTTATTTTACCAGGAGCATTTTGCGGTTCACGCTACGACCACCTGTACTCAATCTGTAGATGTATACACCACTTGAGAGCCGGGTCGCATCAAACTCCGCGGCGTGGTATCCCGCCGTGACCCGGCCATCCACCAGCACAGCGACTTCCTGCCCCAGCAGATTATAGACCGCAAGCCTCGCATCCATATCTTCCGGCACTGAAAACGGTACCGTTGTGGTTGGATTGAACGGATTGGGATAATTTTGCATGAGTTTAAAATTATCCGGGGCATCTTTGATCTCATCGCGCCGGCCACTGATGAGCGCTTGCTGTTTCTCTATGAGCGGGTGATCGAAGATCAGGCTGGCCAGGTCGCTTGTCAGACCATCCCTGTTACCGAGGGAATCTGACATGACCCGGTTTGACAGCATGGCAATGGTGAGTCCGTCATCGGGATATATTCGCAGGTAAGCACCTGAGGCGGCGCCTGTGCCGCCATGTGATGCCGCCCTTCTGTTGTTCCTTACCTGGATAAGCCAGCCCAGTCCGTTGCTGCAAATTCCGAAGCCTGGTGTATTACAGTTCTCAACAACAGGTTGCAATAGCCTGTTATCACGGACTTCATCCGATACGATCTCTCCATTTATCACCAGCCATCCAAACTTTGCCAGATCCACCACATTGGCCTCAATACCTCCCCCAAACAGTGTTCCGCTTGTATTGTAGTGTGAGGGAAGACGGGCGTTGTTTCTGCTGAAGGGGTCTGCCCGCAATGGGTTGCTTTGACTGTAACCGCCGGGAAAATGAGCACGGATGGAACCCAGGTCGAATTGATTGGCTATCTCATCTTCAATCAGTTGATAATCCGTCCGGCCAGTGAGCGACTCCAACGCCGCACCCACGAAAGAGAAGCTGGCCGTGGAATAATTCCTGTCCTGGCCGACAACACAGTTCTCAACCAGGCCTATATCCCAAATGGATTCCACCCATTCCGTTGCACTTTCAAATGGTGAACTTGACCGTGGAATAGTAATGCTATTCGTACTGGACGTATCCCAGTGAGCTACACAGCCGAGATGCGCCAGCAGCTGTTCCAGCGTGTGTGTATGGTGCGACGGGGCATCCGGCAGATAAAAACGCGTCTCTCTTGACAGATCGAGGTCGACAGCGGTTCCGTCACTCAACTGCCCCTCAGCTTCCAGTTTGGCGGCGAGCGTTGCTGCTATCACTTTGGACACGGATGCGGTGGGATAGACGGTTCTTCCGTGTGCCAGAATCATTAGCAAGTCCTCTTGCGTTTCCCTTGCATTTCCGTGTCCGCCAACATACACCATATTTCCATTCAGGTTAATAGCCACTGAAATACCAGGAATTCCGTACACGATGCCATAATTGGCGATCATATCATGAATGCCATCGAACAATCCCGTGAATTCGTTATTTACACTGAACAACTGTAAATCATTATCCACCCAGATGCCGCCATAGTACGGGACGGTCTCATGCTCCAAATATTCGAAATCGAGCTGCCTATACCCCAGGTCTATATATCTGTTTTGAGCGTTCGCGAATCCCCATTCGCTCAATCCTGCTTCTGAAATAAACAGGCGGTTCGGTGGACGCTGCTCCCATATCCCGGCAAATCGTTGCTCTCCATCAACCAGATAGGCTTCGTGATCCAGAACCCTGTACTCCTCATCATACTGATCCACAAGACCCTGAAATTCAGCGGAAGTAAGATCATGATAGTAAAACCAATGAGCATCTTCATGGTTTTCAATCCAGAGCGCGGCTATCCGCAAGCCGTCCGGAGTGTCATAAAGCTCCACATCCACCGGCCTGAAGCCATTGCTAATTTGCTGGTTCCGCTCATCTGTAAAATCGGATTCGGTCATGTCGAACCGGACACTCCATGACAAATCTTCGTCATTTTCAATCCAGATAGCCGAATAAAGAATCTCGGAGCCAGCTTCCCAGAAAACTTCGATATCGTACAGTCGGAAATCCATCCCGGTTTCGTACACTTCTCTGTACTGGCTGAACTCCTCCAGGGTCATTGCGACATGTGCCGCCCAGTTTGTACCGTAGGTGTTTTGCTGCCAAACCATGGAGTGGCGGATGATCAAACCGCAGCGATAGGTCTCCACATCGATGAGTATGTAATCCATTTCGGAGTATCTAAGGAACAAAGCGTCGAAACGTTCCTTTGTCAGATTTTCATGGAATGCCCATCCAACATCCTTATGAAGGTTCAAAAGCTGTGACTGAACCGCTGAATGGATCGAAAGTATCGAAACCAGCGTCAGCAGAAGTCCTGTTCTGATCAATTTCAATGTGTTATCCATAATCGTAGTCTCAGCTTATTTGAGCAGGGTCATGTATCGTGATTCGGTATGATCACCAACCGAGAGACGGTAGATATAGACGCCGCTGGTGAGGCCGGCCGCATCGAAATAGATCGAATGATCACCTTCCCGCATAGGTCCATCCACCAGACGGACCACGTTCCTCCCAAGCAGGTCATACACGGAGAGCGACACATGATCGCTGTGGGGAAGCGAAAAAACTATGTTGGTGGACGGGTTGAACGGATTCGGATAGTTTTGTTTCAATTCGAAACGAACCGGCAGCAGATCATCATAAGTGGCATCGGTTGGCGGCGCATCCCCAAAAATGATCCTTCTCACATCCTCCCAATCCGACCCGATCCGTTCCTGGGTGAGGATGAGTGTCATAATACCATCTATACCGAAGGTAAAAATGTTCTTTGTTGAAGGGAGCCAGCCGTCAAACGAACCCGAAAAACGTATTTCATGCAATGGATAGCAGCCATGCTTGTATTCTGTTTCGGTCTTGCTCAGATTCGTCCATCTGCTATTGCTCCAGAATTGGCTTGTCCTTTCGATTTGATTGCCCTGTTTGTCGTACACATACATTGAGCGGTTCAAATTTCTCCAGGTGAAGACATTGATCTGTGTGACTTGCCTGATGTTGTTGAACTCATCATCGTAGTAATACAGGGTTTGTGCGTCCGCAGTCCAGTTTCCATTATAATACTCACTGATTATACTGAGGAGGACCCCGTATTCACTGTAGGTCCACCTGATCCTGCTGTCGAGTTCCCATCCACCATCAATCCAATCATCTAAATACAGGAGTACCTGTATGATCCTTCCAGCATGATCATAGCTGATAACTTCACGATCTTTGATAATGTCCCATGGGTCTGTCAAGTCTTCGATGATGATCTCGACCGGAAGATTGTTTTCATTTACAACCGCTGTTTCCACAAGTTCAGTGACCCACTGCCCGGAACTCCAGGTTTGATAGGTCTGCACGGTAGGATATGTTTTCTGTCCGTCGTATTCGTACAAATAGCGTTCTTCATTTACCCAATTGTTATTCCGAAATAGCTGGTATGTCTCTTCTGTGGTTCTGTCTTCACTGTCGAAGGTCACTGACAGCCTTTCGACATCCCTCCACTGCGAACCTGTCCATTGCTGTTCAACGTATTCGATGAAAGTGGTGCCGGAAGCTTGAGCGATTTGGCTATAATTTTGCAGATTGGCGGTTCTGTCCTGTCTCCGGGAGCGTGAAGTGACATTTACCGCCCCTTCTTTTATGGATGACAAGGATGCTTCCTGGTCGAGCAGCATTGAAGGAATGCCACTGCAATTGGCTTCACGGCCAGGGGTTGCTTCGGCAGATATTGGCAGACAGGCAAGCGCAGCCAGCATCGCCAGTAAAGAAAATGTCGCCCTCATTCGATCGTACTCCTGTTCGTATTTTAGTCAGTTGGACTACCCTGAAATTGCAACTGCCCTTAATACGATTTTTTCACACAGATTGGATCACGACCGAAAAAAAATGCCTTAATCCTGAATACCAGACTGGTACTCTTCCCTCCTGACACGTATTCTCTCTAAAAGGTTCCGCGTCTCGATCACCTCGGCATGGTCCTCCGGATAGATGGCCTGATAAGCCGCCAGCGCCCGCATCATCAGCTCCTCGGCTTCGTCCCAGCGGTTGCTGACAGTGATTGTACGGCTGAGAGACCGTATCGTGTTCGCAGTTTCGTTGTGATGTTCGCCGAGCAGGCGGACCCGCATGGCCAGAGCTTCGCGGTATAGGGCCTCGGCCTCGTCGAGCCGCCCCAGTTCGGAAACGGTGGTAGCCCGGTTGTTGATGATCAGGGCCACCTGCTGGTGCTCGTCGCCGTGAATGGCACGGTAGATCTGTTCGGCCTCGGTGAGCATCTCGAGGGCATGCTCCAAGTCATGGGCACGCCAGCTAAGCGCCGCCAGGGCGTTGATGGTCTGGGCAACCGAGCTGTGGTGCGGCCCGAAGACCTCCCGGCGCACATCCAGGGCCTGCTCCCACCAGTACCTGGCCTGTTCGTAATCGTTGCGGTTCCAATGTGTGATGCCGATCTGGTACAAATTGACGGCCACATCCGGATGATGGTCGCCGAATATCCGGCGGCGGATATCCAATACCCGCAAGTAACTCTGCTCAGCTTCCTCATTTTCACCCAGCGACGCCTGTGACCCGGCAATATTGCCAATTGTGGTGAGCGTAAGAGGGTGCTCCTCACCAATGAATTCCAGGCGAATATCCAGCGCCTCGCCAAATGATTCCAGCGATTCATTGTAACGGGATCGTCGGTTCTGGGTCATACCCAGCTGATGCAGACTGCTTGCAACCTCCAGGGAACGATCGCCATAGATCTGCCGCCGTATTTCGATAGCCCGCATTATTTTCGCTTCAGCTTCATCAAAGCGGCTCATACTGTTATACAGCGACGAAAGATTGTGGTAGACGGATGATGCTTCCGAGGAAACTTCGCCGGTGGTCGCACGGATAATCTCCAGTGATATCTGATACAACGAATCGGCTTCCACAAGGCGATCTGTGGCGGACAGCACAAGTCCATAATCACTGAGCATCCGGGATGTGGGGATGTCACGATGGCCCAGTATGTGATATCGTACCTCAATGGCATTCGAAAACAACTCATCGGCTTCCTCATAGCGACCCAGGCGGTAGTAGATATTGCCAAGCACGGCCGCCATCTCTGCGGTGACCTCCGTAAGTTCAGGCGCTTCAGACAATTGCTCCCGGCCACGCTCCAGCATTTCAATTGCAGTCAGTGATTCCGATCTTTCAAAAGGATCGGCCTGCCTGAACAACCCGGTCAGAAAACCGGCTACTTCCTGTGCCTTTTCAGCTTCCAGTTCGGCGCGTTCGGCCGCGATACGGGCATTGTCACGCTCCAGCTCCATCCGGACACCATGTACCAGCAGACCGGCGATGGCCAGAAGCGGGAACATTACCGCAGCAATCACCCCCGTTTTGTGCCTTTTGATGAACTTCCCTGCGCGATACTGCCAGCCATCAGGGCGGGCCGAAACCGGGTGATTCCCCAGATATCTTCTTATATCATCGGCAAAGGCTTTGACCGTCGCATAACGCCTTTCGGGTTCGATCCTGAGTGCCGTGAGGATGATGGTGTCCAGGTCGCCTTTCAGCCGGCGCCTGAGACGCGGCATGTCCGTCCCTCGCTGTTCAACAACAACCGCCGGATCCGCGATTTCAACATTCGGCCTGCTATTTTCTGTATCCGGCATGCTGTCAGCGCTGGATGCATCCGATCCCCTTTTCAGCAACTGCCGTCCCACGATCTTGCTGGGAAGAGGCGGATCCTCCCGTTTGGAAAGCCGTTCCATTGCCGCCGAAATACCGTTATTCTGCCACGGCATCCGGCCGGCAAGCAGCAGATACAGCAGCGACCCGAGCGAATAGACGTCGCTCTCCGTCCCGACCGGCTGATTCAGCAACTGTTCCGGACTTGCAAAGCCGGGGGTAAGCGGCTGCGACCCGGTTTTTGTTATGGCAGCCTGCTGACCGGGACTGTCCGGCTCGGCCAGTACCTTGGCAATGCCGAAATCAAGCAGTTTGACCACGCCCTCCGGTGTCACAAGGATGTTGGATGGCTTCAGGTCACGGTGGATCACAAGGTTCTGATGGGCATACTGAACCGCATCGCACACCCGAAGAAAAAGCCGCAACCTTTCATCAATGGACAGCTTTTTCGCATCACAATATTCCGTGATCGGGGTTCCCTCCACATATTCCATGGCCAGCCATGGACGGCCGTCGCCGGTTGCCCCGCCATTGAGAATATGTGTGATGTTTGGATGGTTGAGGCGTGCCAGGATCTGCCTTTCGCTCTGGAACCGGGCCAGAATGTCGTCGGTGTCAAGCCCGCGGCGCAGGATTTTCAGAGCCACTTTTCGATCGTAAGCATTGTCGGCGCGCTCGGCCAGGTACACCGTACCCATTCCGCCACGGCCAATATTACCTGTAATGCGATAGTTTCCAACCATCCCGTCGTCGGGTGGCAGGTCACCGATCTGATCAAACGCCTGTCCGACCAGGCTGTCGGCCAGCTCATTGAAATACTGTTCCGAAGGATTATGGACTTCGAGCAGGGATTCCAGCTCAGCACGCAGCATGTCGTCCTGGCAGTGGTGATCTAGGAAGGTGGTCCGCTCCTCAGCGGTTAAAAGTGACGCTTCGGCAAAAAGACTGCCCAGCTGATCCCAGTATGCTTTTGACTTTTCCGTTTTGCCCTCCCGGTTTATCTGTTAGCATCGAATTGGCGGATTCAGGTGATGCTGCTCCGGATTTCCCGGTAGAGCCAGGTCCGGGCGAGGTTCCAGTTCCGTTTTACCGTGGCCGGGGAAATCCCCATGAGTCCGGCCGTCTCCTCGATATTGAACCCGCAGAAGAAGCGGTATTCGACAATCCTTGAGTGCGATTCATCGATTTTGGCCAGCCGTTTGAGCGCCTCGTCAAGAGCGATCACCTCATCCGATTTTTCTGCCGGACACAAAAGCATCTCGTTCAGTGGCATTTTTACCGACCCGGAACCACGCTTGTCGGTTTTCTGCCTTTTTGCGTGGTCTACCAGTATGCATCGCATTGCTTTAGAGGCAACCGCATAAAAATGGACCCTGTTTTCCCAATTTTTTTCTTTCTGCTGGATCAGCTTGAGATAGGCTTCATGCACCAGGGCTGTGGTGTTAAGCGTCTCGTTATTATTCCAGACACGGCGGTTTTTTTGGGCCAGCACATACAGCTCATCGTAAACCATACCAACCAGCTGTTTTTCAGCCGTGGCGTCGCCCTCTGATACCTCCTGAAGCAGCCGTGTGATATGCTCTGATGGATTCATGGAATTCAACAATACGCAAACAGGATAAACAACATCCTTAACTTACGTCATATTCTATGCAAAACAACTATTTGTCCTGAAAAGACTGATCTGTATCAGTATATAAAACTTTTTTCCCCATCAAGTCAAATAACCATTACTGCTTTGTAAAAAAAAGTAAAGGAATAATACCGCTACTGACTTGGATGAATGTATATACCCAAAATCTTGTTTAAGTCATGACACAGTCCCCGACAACGTTTTTTCGCGACATTCGACCAATCTGCGAACAATCATATCTCTGATATCTCGTTACGTTCTGAAAGAAAGTTGCATTTGAACTTTATCGCTAACTCGCGAACTACTATATTTAGGGTCAATTTGATTCTGTTAGTTGTATGCACAAATTCAATGAATATCTGAAGGTTATGTTGGTTGCGGGGCTGATTGCCTTTGCTTCCACTGTTTCCGCTGTGCACGTGCATCCTCTACTCTCTTGTGAGGCACAAGATTATCAGTCTGTCCGTTCCGAGCTGACAAACCACGACTGTCTATACTGCCTGGTGGTTTATCAGATCCTCACCGTTGACATGGAGTCCACGAAAGCTCCCCTCATCGCCAATGATCAGGAACAGGGTACGCTGGACATACTCTTACCCTGCAGCCTCAACTCCTCCAACCAAGGCCGGGCTCCGCCCATCTCCGCCTGAGCCGCTATCACCCATCCCGTCCAAACCCGGTTTGATGAGGCCTGCAATGCCATGATAGTTGCATGAACCCGATTCTCAACGGTTTTGACGAATAAATGGGTCCCGTCAGCTCTCACATCCGTGTAACAATGTGAGCAATCGCGCCTTATCCGGACTGCTGTCGATCACGCACCTTTCAGATTGCGTAAGGTCATTTCGCCAACATTGTTCCGGATTGCATGGATCACTGCTGAAAAAAACAGGCTTGCATCCGAGAAGTCAGCAAAAAGCCACTTTCCATACAATCATCATCCACACAGCAAAAAAAAACCAGAATCACAAAACGAACATGGCAGACACCCGCCTGCACACAAGGGCATGATTAAAACTGTCATGGACCTACTTTGTGAACTTAAAAATCCAAAAATTTAATGCACATGAAATCCAAATATCTTATCCCAACTATCATCTTTTCGCTTGCCGGCACCCTTTTCTTTCTGGGTGGATGCGGAAGCGGCCATGACCACTACTCTCCCATTGGTGTCGTTCTCAGCATTGACGGCAACATGATAGCCGCCCAGGAGTCCAGTGTCGTCACTTACGCAACCGGCGATGCCATATATGTACCTGCCGGCGCATCCACGGGTACCATCACGGTTCAGTTCATGGACGATGACGGCTCCCTTTTCATCCCGGAAAGAAGCGGCTATGAATTGCGACATACTGTTGGTAACAGTGATGTCATCAGTGTCACACATCCTGCCGCGGACGGCCCCTGGTCGCTTATCCTTCAGGGAAACCAACCCGGAAGCACCACCATCCAGTTCGATCTCTGGCATGGCGGCCATTCCGACTTCTCCTCCGTTGCTTTCCAGGTGGAAGTAGAGGAGCCGGACAGTGATTGAAAGCGGCTGAAACCACAGAAATATTCGTTTCTGCCTGCAATCATTTAAATAACTACCTGATATAAACGCCCAATGCGTCATCTTTTCCTGTTGAAAGCAACTCTGCTGGTAGCACTATTGCTGCCGGCCGCCGTTTGGGCATCGGCAATCAAAGTCGTATCCCTCAACGGCCGGATTCTTGACGCGGAGACCGGCGAGCCGGTGGCCTATGTCTACCTGCACCTCGAAGAACTCAACCGTACGGCCACATCCGACCGGGAAGGACGTTTCCATATCAGCAACGTGCCACAGGGCAGCTTCACGCTTTACCTCCACCGGATCGGTTACACCGACCAGAAGCGGACCATTATGGTGGATGTGGAGGAACCTGACAAGCTGGAGTTCACCATGCACGCGACAGCTCTTACGGGTCGTGCCATTGAGGTCATCGGACGCGCAGATGAACTGCGGGGATCGCATCTGGAGGATGCCTCCATCACCGTAATAGGAATGGAACTGCGTAAAAACCTGGGCAGCACACTGTCCGAAACGCTTGCCAGCCAGCCGGGCTTTGCCCAGCGGGCCATGGGGGCGGCACCGTCGCGGCCTGTTATAAGAGGGCTTGGCGACTCCCGCGTGCTGATCCTGCAGGACGGCGAACGGACCGGCGACGTGTCCTTCACCACAGCCGACCATGCCGTCACTATTGACCCCATAACGGCAAATGAAATAGAGGTGGCACGCGGTCCGGCGGCCCTGGCCTATGGCTCCAATGCCATCGGAGGGGTCATCAACGTCGTCAGCGACCTGATTCCCACATCCCGGCGCTCCTCCGTCACCGGCGATGTTTCCCTCATGGGCTCAACCGTCAATACCGGCCTGTCCGGCTCTGGCAATGTCAAGATGCCGGTTGCCAGCGATCTGATGCTCAACCTGGATCTCAACGGGCGGTTCGGCGAGGATTACCGCACCCCGAGCGGCCGCATCGACAATACGTTCATCCGGTCCACCAACAGCGCCGCCGGGCTCAGCTACATCCGCCCGTGGGGCTACACCGGTCTGGCACTGACCTCATTCCTGAGCCGGTACGGCATCCCGCCAGACCCCGGCGGTGGACACCCGGACGGTGTCGAAATTGAGATGGCCCGGCTTCAGGCCGAGTCACGCACCGAATTCGTCTATGACGGACGCTTTTTCGAGTCGGTGGAGGCCCGCCTCTCCTATCGCTACTACCACCACAAGGAGTTCGAAGCCCCTGAAATCATCGGCACCGAGTACACCGCCCACACCGCCAACACATCCCTCACAGGCCGGCACAAAGGCATCGGCTTTTTCGAAGAAGGCACCATCGGGGTCTGGGGCGAATTCCAGGACTATCTGGTGCTGGACCGCGGCACACTCGACGCCATCGGGGTTTCGGGTGCGGTGTTTGCCATACAGAGCGCCCGGTTTGGCCCCTGGAAAGTGGACGCGGGGCTGCGTTTGGACGTCCACCATGCGCGTCCGAAGCGCGAGCGCACCAGCGCTGTTATCGGCGAGATCCGCCGTCGAACGTTCACGGGCCTGGCTTCATCGGCCTCGGTTGCCTATGATTTCGGCCGCGGATGGCAGGCCGGCTCCACGTTCATCCACTCGTTCCGGGCTCCCACAATGGACGAGCTATATTCCCTGGGTCCGCATCTGGCGGTCTACTCATTCGAGGTAGGCAACCCGGGCCTCAACCCCGAGCGTGGCATCGGCACCGAACTTTTCTTGTCGCACCGCGGCAACCGCACCCGCTTCAAGGGTTCGCTCTACCGCAACGCCTTTTCCAACTACATTTATCCCCGCAGCACCGGCAGGCCAAGCGTCACCGATCCCACACTCACAGAGTACCGTTTTGAGGGTGTGGAGGCACTCATGTACGGTTTCGAGGGTTCAGCGGAGTTGCGGCTCAGGCACAACATCTCCCTCGACGGCATAGTCAGCTATACGTATGGGCAGCGCAATGTTGATGATGACGAAGCGGATATCACCGGCTTTGACGGCGACACGGCGCCCCTTCCCATGATCCCGCCGCTCGCGTTCTCCTTTGGGGCCACCTGGGCCCCCGGCTCCCTGAGCATCGGGTCCCGCGTGCGCCACGCCTCGGCCCAGGACCGTCTCGGTGAATTCGAAACCCGCACCGGTGCCTACACCATACTGGACCTGCACGCCCAGTACCGCTTCATGCATGCGGGACTGCTGCACACCATTTCCCTGCGCGTGGACAATCTGCTGGACGAGGAACACTTCAACCACCTCTCCCGGATCAAGGAGCTGTTCCCTGAACCCGGCAGGAGCTTCAACCTGCTTTACCGCCTCTACTTCTGATAACCCAAAGTCCTTAGGCAATGCAAATCCAACCGCATCCAACAGAAAAAAGCAGCCGCACAGACCCATCCGAAACCCGGGTCACCACCGCACTCCTGCTGGCGGCGGGCAGGGGCACACGGCTCCGGCCTTTCACAGACAGCATCCCGAAATGCCTGGTGGATGTGGGTGGCAAGCCGTTGCTTAAACGTGTCATCGAAGCTCTGGAACGTCATGGTTTCAGGCGGCTTGTAATCGTTACCGGGTATCGCAGCGGGCTCATAGAAGATTTCCTGAAGCAGTGCGGGTCCCGGCTTGAGATCCAGACGATCCACAATGCGCAATACGACTCGACCAACAACATCCACTCCCTCTGGCTGGCCGGACATGCCTTGAACGAACCTTTTCTTCTGGTGGAGTCGGACCTTGTATTTGAGCCGGATGCCCTGGCGCAGATGACCCGCCCGGACCGCATTGCACTGGCCCGGTTCGATCCGGAGATACACCATGGCACCACGGCCCGTGCCACCCCCTGCGGACATCTGGAATCACTCCATTTGAATGGCCATGCACCTTCCAAATCCGCCATCTTCAAAACCGTGAATATCTGCTCCCTCTCCCTGAAGTCATGGAGAGCGCTTTTTCCCGTTCTGCAGGCTTATGTGGAATCGGGGAAGACGGATTATTTCTATGAGCTTGCCATACGCGACCTGGTTGAAGCCGGAAAGATCAAACTTGAGGTGGCCGATCTTAGCGATCACTGGTGGGATGAGATCGACTCTGGTCATGACCTGCAGCGGGTGCGGCTTAAAATCCAGGAACTTGCCACCGCTTGACGAAAATCGGATGAGAACGAAATCCCATGACAGGCCAATCGATTAGCACAACCAGTCCGGAGGCCGGTAAAAGCACGAATGGCCCGTACTCCTGGGGAGCACGCAGCAAAACGGCCTACCCCGTCCAGTGGGCGGTCGGACTCCTTTCCTGCATTCCTGCATGGGAGGAGGAAAGAGTGCCGCAGCGTGTTTTGCTGACCTCTTTCCACGGGGACGGCTACCGTGGCAATACCCGCATCCTGTTTGAACATTTGTGCCGCCACCCGGAACTGGAGCCGGTGTGGCTGAGCCGGAACCCGGTCCTTGTGCGCACTCTCAAAGAGCGGTTCGGTGACGAGCGCGCCTGTCTGACGCATTCCCTGACCGGCATCCGGATGCTGCGGAGCGCCGGTGCCGTTTTTCTGACGCATGGAACCAGTGACTACCCCTTCATGCGCCTGCCGCGGCATTCCCTGGTGATCCAGACGTACCACGGGCTGCCTACCAAGCGGGGGGAATATCTCCGGCCCAAAAGCGACAGACGGCCCGGTTTTCTTCACCGGAAAATACTGGACTATCGTTTCCGTCCCATCAACCTATTCCTGTCATCATCGCCGCTTGTTTCAGAGCTGTTTGCATCCCGTTTCAACATCCCATCGGAGAGATTTCTGGAAACGGGATTTCCTGCTTACGATGGTCTCATGCAGTTGCGGCAACCTGTATCTCACGAAGCCTCAGGTGGCAGCGGCAAGCCTTTGCACGGTGTTCCGGAGCTGATTGCCGAGACTGTCCGCGAGCCCGGAAACACGTTGGACCGCCTTTGGCAGGCCGCCCCTCCGGCGGAAAAGCTCATTCTCTACGCCCCGACATTCCGGCGGAGAAAACGGACCCACTGGTTCCCATTTCACGACCTTGATCTGAAAGGCCTGGCCCGATGGCTTGAAGAGCAGAATGCGCTTATGGCCCTGCGTGCGCATCCCAATGATGACCTGGATGTCACGAGGTACAGCCACATCAGCCCCCGGTTCGTGTCTGCGGACCAGACCGTGGCTGAAGACGCTGCGGAGCTGCTTCCTCTCACCGACGCCATTGTTTCCGACTACAGCAGCATATACCTCGAAGGGTTGCTGCTCGACATTCCCGCCGTTTTTTTGCCATATGACCTGCATTCTTACGAGAGAGGGCTGCCACTCTCATACGAACAGGTCGCGCCTGGACCCTTCCACAATACCCAATCCGGTTTGCTTACCGCCCTGACCAAAGCCCTCACTCGCACCGATGGCTTTGAAGAGGAACGCAGCCGCGTCAGAAAGCTATTCTTTTCATCCACCAATGGCGGTGCCACCGGACGTGTAATCCGCTTCCTGGAGGAGCAGCTTCTCAGACAATAGTGCGTATCCACAAGAGAAAAATTCTCGGTGGATATGGTCCCGCCGTTTATGCCCCTGGAGATGAAAAACTTCAGCAGCGGGTGAAATCCAACATCAGATTCAGTTGATCCGGTTCAGGAACCGCCTGACCCGTGGCAGCATGCGCTCACCATCCCAGGAAAAGTAGATAATCCACGCCCGGCCGACCACGTGATCGTCCGGCACAAACCCCCAGAACCGGCTGTCCTCACTGTTGTCGCGACTGTCGCCCGCCATGAAATAGTAATCCTGCTGGATGGTATACTGGTTGGTGGTGTCACCGTTGATCACAAAAAGGTTCCCTGCGCGGGTAACCTCGTTGTCTTCAAAACGGGTGACGATGTCATAATAAAGATGCCAGTTTCGGTCGCTCAACGTGACGGTCTGACCCTCAAAAGGTATGATCACCTCAGGCAGGTGGTGGTAGTTGCCCCGCAGTCCCTGCGCAAAGGTGAACGGCTGACGGGCATTGTCATTGAATGCAGCGGGAAGCACGAGCGGCTCTACGCGTTCGATCTCCGGCCAGCGTGCCATCTCCTCGGCCACCGATGCCTTCATGTTGATCCGGTAGGTATTCCCGGGCGAGGGCAGCACCTGCGCGCCGGCCGCCCTGACCTTGCTCGGGCTCAATCGCAGACGCTCCCTGACCGTTACCTCATAATGCTGTTCAAACGTTTCTTCCATCTGCTCGGGCTGCCCGTTGATGTAGATCGTCTTGTCGCGGATCATAAGGGTGTCACCCGCCACGGCCACAGCCCGCTTGATATAGTTCGTCTTTTGCGAAACAGGCCCGTCATCCACCGGATAATTGAATACGAGGATGTCGCCCCGGCGTACGCTCATGAATCCGGGCATTCGGAACCACGGGAGCTCCAGGCCGCGGACGTAGACACCGGTGAACGGAATTCCGAGGGTCATCGGGGTCCGGGCGCCGTAGTGAACCTTTGATACCAGCAGAAAGTCGCCGGTAAGCAGGGTGGATTCCATCGAGGGTGTGGGGATGCGGAATGCCTCCAGGAACAGCGCCCTGATAATCAGCGCGGCAACAGCGGCAAAGATGATGGCATCCATCCATTCACGCGCCCATGATTTTGCCTTGGTAGTATCCTGCTGGGTCCTTTCCTCCAGGGCCTTGCGCCGGGCCTGCCGTTTTTTTCGTTTGTCTTCTTTCTTCTCTGCCAATTCGGTGTCCTTGATCTTGTCGGATGATAAAACGGCCCGTTTTATGGGGCCTTAACCGGTTTGAGTTTCAATTTGGGTTGTTCATTCTACGTGATGCGGATTTGCCCGCCCGGATGCGCTGTGGCACCCGACTGCAATGCGACGCACAACTGCACTGCGGCATCCCGGCTACCTCAGGGTGCGCGGCCGCGATATTTTTTCGTTCGTGAAAGTTCCGTTGTTATAGCTGACCAGATACCACTGGTCATTGTTAATGTCAAAATAGTGATCTTCGTATTCCCCAAGCTCACTGATGCCCATAAGCTTGCCGGAAAGTGTCCGCTTGATCTCCGGCATCAGGTCCACGTACCTGCTGTCTCCGGCAAAGACCAGCCCATTGCCGAACGGGCCGTCGATATCGAGCACCATCATCGGGATCTCGTCATTCACAACAAACCAGTACTCAAACTGAATATAGTGACCCGGACGGAAATCTGAGCCGCCAATAAGGTCTTTAAGTTTCTGGGAGGGATCACCGAAGACTTTCTGCAGGCGGGCGCGAAGCTCCCGTGTGGGGATGCGGTCAATTACGGTGCTGCCTTCAAATCCGGCTCCGGTCCACTGCACGTTGCGGAACTGCCGCTGGAACCGGGCCCGCTCGGACCCCGGCACTTTGACGATTTCCGGCTCTGCAATCAGATCGCGCGGCTGGGTTTGCTGCGCCGTGGCATCAGAAACGGCACTCCCGCCGGCAGCCATCTGGCCCATCGGCGCCAGCACAACACCGGAGACCGCAACCATCGTGACCGCAGCCAGCCGCATCCAACCGTTTCTTTTCAACATTTGCATCACTTTTTATCTCTTACTATCGCCCGTTATTTATTTACTTGTGGATGTGTGGCTGTCGCCCGCATCAATCGTTGTCCATCGACAGCACAGCCAGGAACGCCTCTTGCGGTATCTCCACCGTGCCCACCTGTTTCATACGTTTCTTGCCTTCCTTTTGTTTTTCAAGAAGCTTTCTTTTCCGTGTGATGTCGCCTCCGTAGCACTTGGCGGTCACGTCTTTACGCAGCGCGCGCACCGTGTCGCGCGAGATGACTTTGGATCCGATGGCCGCCTGGATCACCACCTCGTACATCTGCCGCGGGATCAGCTTCTTGAGCTTGCTGCACAGTCGCCGGCCCCATTCGTAGGCCTTTTCACGGTGCACGATGCACGACAGCGCATCCACCGGGTCCCCGTTGAGCAGGATGTCCAGTTTCACCAGCTGTCCGGGACGGTTTTCGATCAGGTCGTAGTCCAGCGAGGCGTACCCGCGGGTCTGGCTTTTGAGCTTGTCGTAGAAATCGAAGACGATTTCGGCCAGCGGCAGCTCATAGGTGATATCCACCCGCTTGGCGTCCAGATAGGTGGTGTTGACGTATGTGCCGCGCTTCTCCTGGCACAGCCTCATCACCTGTCCGATATACTCGGAAGGCGTAATGATCTGGGCTTTGATGTAGGGTTCAAACACTTTCTGGATGCGGCCCGGAGGCGGCATATCGGTGGGATTGTCGACGATCACATCCTTGCCGTCGGTGGTCTCCACAATGTACTCCACGTTGGGCACCGTGGTGATGATGTCCATGTCGAACTCGCGGTCGAGCCGCTCCTGGATGATCTCCATGTGCAGCATGCCCAGGAACCCGGCACGGAACCCGAAACCGAGCGCCGCCGAGGTCTCCGGCGTGTACTGGAGCGACGCGTCGTTGAGCTGCAGCTTCTCCAGCGCCGACCGCAGGCTCTCAAAATCTTCGCTGTTGGTGGGATAAATGCCGCTGAACACTTTGGGCTTGACCTCCTTGTACCCGGGGATGGGCTCGGGTGCCATATTGGCCAGCGAGGTGACCGTATCGCCCACTTTGGTGTCTTCCAGCGACTTAACATTGCCGATGATGTAGCCTACTTCACCGGCGGACATGGTATCGGCCGGGTTCATCTTGATCCGCAAAAACCCGATTTCGTCGGCTTCGTAATCCCGTTTGGTGGCCATGAACCGGATTTTTTCGCCCTTGCGCAGGGTGCCGTCCATGATGCGCACATAGACAATGGAACCGCGGTAGGAGTTGAAGACCGAGTCAAAAATGAGCGCTTTGAGCGGTTTTTCAGGATCACCGGTGGGCGGCGGGACGCGCAGCACGATCTCCTCCAGCAGCGCCTCCACCCCCTCTCCGGTCTTGCCGGATACCGGGATGATCTCCTCGGGCTTGCACCCGATCAGGTCGATGATCTGCTGCGAGATGCTCTCCACATCAGCGCCGGGCAGGTCAATCTTGTTGATAACGGGGATGATCTCCAGGTTCTGGTCAACGGCCTGGTAGAGGTTGGATATGGTCTGCGCCTCGACGCCCTGCGTGGCATCCACGATCAGAAGCGCCCCTTCGCAGGCCTTGAGCGCCCGTGACACCTCGTAGGCGAAATCCACGTGGCCGGGCGTGTCGATCAGGTTGAAATGGTAGGTCTGTCCGTCCGAGGCCTTGTAATCCATCTTCACGGCATGGCTTTTGATGGTGATGCCGCGTTCACGCTCCAGGTCCATGTCATCCAGAACCTGCTCCTGCATCTCACGTTCGGTGATGGCACCGGTGCGCTCCAGCAGCCGGTCGGCCAGCGTCGATTTCCCGTGATCAATGTGAGCGATGATGCAGAAATTGCGAATGTTCTTCATTAATAGAGCGTTACTTCCTTTTTGGTTACAAGCTTGATAAAATACGAAAAAATGTGGGAATGCGTAAGTGCAGCGCCTACACATAAACGCCCGCGCCAACAAAAACATATATAATTGACCGGCCTTCTTTTTATCTTTGGCCATCACCCGAAACCGCTAAACACAACATTTTGGTACAGAACGAATCATCCCTGCGCATCGCTATCCAGAAAGGCGGACGTCTTTCCGAAAAAACCCTTGCATTGCTTGAAAACATCGGACTGGAATTCGACAGCTACAAGAACCGGATCCTGGTGCCCTGCCGTAATTACGACGTGGAACTGCTGCTCATTCGCGATGACGACATCCCCGAGTATGTCCAGGACGGCATCTGCGAACTCGGTTTCGTGGGACGCAACGTGACCGCCGAGGCCAAGGCCGATGTGACCGCCCTGCGCGGACTCGGTTTCGGCAATTGCCGGCTTTCCGTGGCCGTTCCGAAGAGTGGTGGATACGCATCCATCAAGGATCTGGACGGCTGCCGCATCGCCACCAGCTACCCCGTACTCACACGTGACCATTTTGAAAAACAGGGCGTCTCCATCGACACCATCGAGATCTCCGGGGCCGTGGAAATAGCCCCGACGCTCAACGTGGCCGACGCCATCAGCGACATCGTCTCCACGGGTGGGACCCTCAAGACGAACGGACTGATTGAGCTGGAAACCATCCTCGAGAGCGAGGCGGAGCTGATCCAGACCAACCGTCCCATCGCTGCGCACAAAAAGGAACTTATCCAGAAATTACTGATGCGGATGGGTTCGCGCCAGCAGGCCGAAAAAAGCCGTTATATAATGATGAACGCTCCGTCCGCGGCCGTTGAAGAAATCTGCCGCATAATCCCCTCCCTGAAGAGCCCGACCGTGCTCCCGCTCGCCGAAAACGACATGGTGGCCATACATTCGGTGATCCCGACGCACCGGTTCTGGGAAGTAATGGAGGACCTGAAGGCCGCCGGCGCGTCCGGCATCGTCATCCTCCCGATCGAAAACATGATTGTGTGATGCTCAAAACGTGGAAATACGAGTCCCTTGACGAGAAATCCTTCTCGCTCCTGTGTGCCCGTCCGCGCATGGATTCGGGCGATATCACCGCCATTGTGCAGGGTATTATCGACGATGTGCACGTTCGCGGTGACCGGGCGGTTCTGGACCTGACCGAAAAACACGACGGGGTGCGTCCTGACCCGCTCTTGTGGCCTGTGCGGTCAAAAGATGTGATTCCGGTGGATGGGGATGTGCGCGATGCCTTCAGCCGCGCATACGAAAACCTCTATCTGTTCCACAAAGCACAATTTCCCCAGCACATCGAAGTGCAGACCATGCCCGGTATTATCTGCCGGCGGGAGTCGAGGCCCATTGAAGCCGTAGGGCTGTACATTCCGGGAGGAACAGCTCCTCTGCCGTCCACCGCGCTCATGCTGGGCGTTCCGGCGGCGCTGGCCGGCTGCCCTTACAAGGTGATTGCCACCCCGCCCGACAAAAAAGGACGTCCACCGGTGGAAATCGAATTTGCCGCCGCCCTGGCCGGCGTTTCACATATCTATCTGGCCGGGGGCGCCCAGGCCATCGCCGCCATGGCCTACGGCACCAGGTCGCTGCGCAAGGTGGACAAGATCTTCGGTCCGGGCAACCAGTTCGTCACCACCGCCAAAATGCTGCTCCAGAACAGCGACGCAATGGTGGCCATGGACTTGCCGGCAGGACCGTCCGAGGTGATGGTGGTGGCCGACAATACCGCCGATCCGGATTTCATCGCCACCGACCTGCTTTCACAGGCCGAGCACGGCGCCGACAGCCAGGTCGTGCTGGTCACCGTGGGTCCGTTCGACACCGATGCCGTCCAGGGCGCCATCGACCGCCACCTGAAGGATCTGCCGCGCGCCAATATCGCCCGCAAGGCGCTGGGACACAGCCATATCGTTGTCACGAAAACGGCGAAGCAGGCCATAGATGTCATCAACCGCTATGCTCCGGAGCACCTGATCCTCAATCTTGATCATGCCCGCGACCTCGTTCCCGAGATCATGCACGCCGGCTCGGTGTTCATTGGTCCGTGGACGCCCGAAAGCGTCGGCGACTACGCCTCCGGCACCAACCATACGCTGCCAACCTACGGCTACGCCCGCATGTACAGCGGCGTTTCGGTGGACAGTTTCCTCAAGCACATTACGTTCCAGGAGCTGGATCGCGAAGGGCTGCAGGCCATAGGCCCGTCGGTAGCACGCATGGCTGAAGTTGAAAAGCTGGAAGCCCACAAACGCGCGGTGACGGTCCGGCTTCAAAAAAAACCGGCTCACTGATCCGGCGCGAAATGTCCGGTCAGCCACCCGCATCTCACGTTCCGATCAACCATTCAAACCAATTTATGCCCGACGCCACACCAACCGATTTCAGACCCTCGTTCAATCCCGAACCGTGGGTACGGCCCAACATCCGGACCCTCACCCCCTACCATGCTGCGCGCGACGATTACCATGAGGGTATCCTGCTGGATGCCAACGAGAACAGCTTCGGTCCGGCCATCCCGACCGGCCTGCCCCTGCACCGCTATCCTGACACGCGCCTGAATGATCTGCGCCAGAAGTGGGCTGATTTCCGGGGCATACAAATGGAGCAGGTATTCGTAGGTGTGGGCAGCGACGAGGCGATCGACCTGCTCATGCGCGTGTTCTGCGAACCGGGCCGCGACGAGATCATTATCACACCGCCCACCTACGGCATGTACAAGGTTGCTGCACGCGTCAACAACGTTGGCGTAACCGAGGCGGCACTCACAAAAAATTTCGAGCTGGACGCGCGCACCGTCCTCAACCGCGTCAATCCGCACACCAAGCTGATCATGCTCTGCTCGCCGAACAACCCGACGGCCAACGTGCTCAACCAGGCCGAGATCGAGCGCATCCTCAAGGATTTCAAGAGGCTGGTAGTGGTGGATGAGGCCTACATCGATTTCAGCGACAGCGGCTCGCTCTGCCATCTGATGGAGACCAATCCCAACCTTGTCATCCTGCAGACCCTGTCCAAAGCATTTGGGATGGCGGCCATCCGCATGGGTGCGGCGCTGGCACATCCGAAAGTGATCGAGTGGATGATGAAGGTCAAGGCGCCCTACAACGTCAACCGCCTGACCGCTGATGCGGCCATGCAGGCCTTCGACCATTCGGAGAGCATGCGCGACAAGATCCGGCAGATCATTGCCGAACGCAACCGCCTGGCTTCCACCCTGGCCGGGCACCCCGACGTGCAGACCATTTTCCCCTCGGATGCCAATTTCCTGCTTGTGCGCATGCGCAACGCGCTCCATTGGTACCGTCGCCTGGCTGAGCGCGGGGTTATCGTCCGGTACCGCGGCGACCAGGTTCACTGTGAGGACACCCTGCGCATCACCGTTGGCACTACACCTGAAAACGACCGACTAATTTCCGAGCTCCATGACCCAGAGAATGCTCCTGATCATTGATCCGGCCGCACTGGCACCTGCACCCGCAGCACCGCTCAGATGGCCCATGCGCCGCGGATCGCTGAGTGCGCTGCGCCGGCTGTCGGACCGCGGCATCCAGCCGGCCCTGGCGGGTGGCAAGCACCCGAATCCATCCATTGCATCCCTGCTGGACCAGGAGGGGATCGTCCCGGCCGATCCGGAAAGTGACGAGTGGAAGGGACAGCCGCTGGAGCAGATGCGTGTCGGCATGGAGCCGGGCGGCGACCTCGTCCTGACGAATGCGTCCGGTGACGCATCGCAAACCCCGGCTTATGCCGTAACTCCGGCAACTTCCGATGCCGATGCCGGCACCGCAGCCGACTCCGGCAAAACGACCATTTCTTCACAGAAAGCCGAATCCACCCCGACCGGCAGCCCTGTCCGCGAGACGTTCGCTGAATGGGCCGATCTGGCCGCATGGCTGCTCAATGCCCGCCGCACCGCCTCAAGGTCTCGCAAAACCGCCGAGACCGACATATCGGTGCGCGTCAACCTCGACGGCACGGGAAAATCGCACATCGACACCGGAATACCGTTCTACGACCATATGCTCGAGCAGATTGCGCGCCATGGCTACATGGACCTCGACATCACCTGTCGCGGTGACCTTGAGATCGACGAGCACCACACCATCGAAGACACCGCCATTGTGCTGGGCGAGGCCATCAGCGAGGCGCTCGGCGACAAGCGCGGCATTGGCCGCTACGGTTTTGCGGTGGCCATGGACGAAACCCGGTCCCTGGTGGCCATTGACCTCTCCGGCCGCCCCTGGTGCGTTTTTGAGGGCACGTTCCGGCGCGAGAAAGTCGGCGATTTCCCCACCGAAATGACCTCTCACTTTTTCCACTCGCTTGCCATGGCGCTGAAAGCCACGCTCCACGTCTCGGTCAAGGGCGAAAACGACCACCACCAGATCGAGGCCAGCTTCAAGGCCCTGGCCCGATGCCTTCGCCAGGCCGTTGACCGCAACGAGCACTACCTCGACATCCTCCCGTCATCCAAAGGCATGTTATGATCGCCATCATCGATTACAAGGCGGGCAACCTCGCCTCTGTCTCAAATGCCATGGACCGCCTTGCGGCGTCCTACCTGATCACCAGCCGGCTGGCCGACCTCGACCAGGCCGACGGCATCATCTTTCCCGGCGTGGGGCACGCCGCTCCGGCCATGCGCGAACTGCAGGCCGCCGGACTCGACTCCTGGCTGCGCGCCACCCGCAAGCCGGTGCTGGGCATCTGCCTGGGGCTGCAGCTCCTCTACGAATCGACCACCGAGGGCCCCACAGATACGCTCGGGATCCTCGCCGGCCGGCTCCTGAAATTCGACGCTACCCGGGAGAAAGTTCCCCATATGGGTTGGAACACGGTGGACGCCAGTCCCGGCAAGGAACAACATCCCCTGCTGAAAAATATCGCTCCTGGAACCCATTTCTACCATGTCCACAGCTACTACGTCCCGGTGACGGAAGACACCGTTGCCACCTCATCCTATTCCCACCCGTTCACGGCCATCGCCGCCCGCGACAATTTCATGGGCGTCCAGTTCCATCCCGAAAAATCCGGCAAACCCGGCGAGCAGCTCCTGCGAAATTATCTGGACCTGGTGTATGGGGGGATGCGGACCGTGACCGCCTGACCGCTGCCGTCTTTTTTCCACGGCTTCACCCGGCTCCACCCCGGCCAGCAATGGCCTCCAACCGGATGCCGGTACTCCCATCGCGGTTCCATTAGCGGCGCCTTCCTGCCCACACTCTTACGTTTGGGCGGCACACTGACGTACGGGCAACAGTCCCCATCCACCCGAAACAAAACGGACCTTGCGGACGGGGACCGGCCGCCCTCATTTCAGAACCTTTTCCGAACAACTTTTCATGATTTTGGGAACATCATTTCGTATCTTGATCTCTTTGACTGTAACCACATCATCCTCTGTTCGGAATGTCCGATAAACCCCATGATTATTGCGGTATCTTCGGGATTTTCAATGATCCCGAAGCTGCAGTTCACACCTACTACGGGCTCCACGCCCTGCAGCACCGCGGACAGGAATCGGCCGGCATCGTCACCTCCTGGTTTGACCCTGAAAAAAGCATTCCGGTCATGCCCCAGCACAAGGGCTTCGGGCTGGTCCTGAATGTCTTCGAGAACCAGAAGGTCTTCACCGAAAAGCTGCACGGCACGTCGGCGATCGGCCACAACCGCTACTCCACTTCCGGATCCTCGGTCAACGCCTCCAACATCCAGCCTTTCCGGGTCCATTACAAAAACGGCAACCTGGCCATTGGCCACAACGGCAACCTGACCAACGCCGCCAAACTGCGTGCCATGCTGGAGAACCGCGGCGTCATCTTCCAGAGCACGTCCGACACCGAACTCATCCTCCATCTGATCTCCCACAGCACAAAAGAGACCCAGATGGACCAGATCATGGATGCCCTGGGCCAGATCGAGGGCGCCTACTGCCTTGTGCTGCTCACCGATGACAAACTGATCGCAGTGCGCGACCCCAACGGGTTCCGTCCGCTCGCGCTCGGCCGCATGGGGTCGTCCTGGGTCGTTGCCAGCGAAACGTGCGCTTTCGACATCATCGAGGCCCGGTATGTGCGCGATATCCAGCCCGGCGAGGTGCTGATCATCGACCGCGAAACGCTCGACAGCGGCGAGCCGCGCTCCCTGCACCTGCAGCGCAAGCCGGATACCGGAATCAGCCAGTGCATTTTCGAATACGTCTACTTCTCGCGTCCCGACAGCCTCATTTTCGGTGAAAACACCGACAAGGTGCGGCGCAAGACCGGCAAATATCTGGCGCGCGAGCATCCCATTCCGCAGGTCACATCCACCCGGACCGACAAAATGCCGATCGTGATCTCGGTGCCCGACTCCAGCAACACCGCGGCCCTCGGCTACGCTCACGAGAACCAGAAGCAGGGCATCGCCTGCAAGTACGAGATCGGTCTGATCCGCAACCACTATGTCGGGCGCACGTTCATCTCGCCGGGGCAGGCCTCGCGCGACGTGAAGGTGCGTACGAAGTTCAACACCGTGAAAGGCGTGCTGAAAGATCGTGTGGTTTTTCTGGTGGATGATTCCATCGTTCGCGGCACCACATCCGCCCATCTGGTGCAGATGATCCGCAGCGCCGAACCCAAAGAGATCCACTTCATGGTGGCCTCGCCCCCCATCCTCCATCCCTGTTTCTACGGAATGGATTTCCCGAGTCCGGAGGAGCTGATCGCCAACCTCTATGACCAGGACCCGAAAAAGATAGCCGATGTGATCGGGGTGGATTCCCTGCGCTATCTGTCGGCGGAGGGGCTGGTCAACGCCGTGCGCGAGGCGCATCCCGACGGTGCGGGCTACTGCACCGCATGCTTCACGGGCAACTATCCGGTGCCGGTCCCCTCGCGCATGCGCAAGGAGGAGAACGAATATTATTGAGGAAATTGAGGAAACCGAATGCGGATCGTACAAGCCGAATACCTGCTGAGTGCACCGGACCTTGATATCTGTCCGGATGACGGCAGGCCCGAAATATGCTTTGCTGGGCGGTCCAACGTTGGCAAATCGTCGGTCATCAACGCCCTCACCCGCCGCAAAAAGCTGGCGCACACCAGCAACTCCCCCGGCAAGACCCGCAGCCTGAACTACTACCTGATCGACGACAGCTGGTATCTGGTGGATATGCCCGGCTACGGCTACGCCAAGATATCCAAGAAGGAGCAGGCCCGGTGGGGACGTGAGATGAAGCGCTACCTGCTGGAGCGCCAGACGCTGCAGCTTGTGGTGGTGCTGCTGGATATCCGGCATAAACCTTCCGCTCTTGACGAGGAGTTCCTGTTCTGGCTCGGCGAGCACCAGATCCCGTTCTGCATCATCCTCAACAAAAGTGACAAGATCTCCAAAAACAAGGCATCGCAGCAGGAAAAAGCCGTTGCCCGCATGCTTCGCGACATGAACATCGAGGTACCGGTTTTTGCCGTCACCGCCAACAATCCCGACTCGCTGGATGATTTTTTCCTTTTTGCAATGGATTTTGTGCAGGAAAGCAGATGATGTGCTACCTTATGCCACCGGGACATAGCGCATCCGGATCGCCTCTATTTCTTTCTCTTTCTGCGGCATGTAGTATTTACACGGCATGTAATTTTTTCAAAAACAACCTCTGATCAAAAAACTACACGACTATTGAACATGGCTTACAAAGCACTTTTACTGGATGGCGTGGATGCCATCTGCGGTGAAATCCTCAAAAATCGCGGATTCGAAGTAACCGAAGCCGCCGGTCTGGCCGAAGATGAACTTCTGGAAACCATCGGCAACTACCATGCCATGGTGGTGCGTAGTGCCACCAAGGTGACCCCGAAACTCCTTGCCAAAGCCCGCAACATGCAGGTCGTGGGCCGCGCCGGCGTAGGCGTCGACAACATCGACCTGGATGCCGCCACGCGCAATGGCGTGCTGGTCATGAACACGCCTGACGGCAACACCATCTCCACCGCCGAACACACCTGCGGACTCATCCTGGCCCTGTCGCGCAACATCCCCGCCGCCGTCGCCTCACTCAAGGAAGGCCGCTGGGACCGCAAAAAGTACATGGGTACCGAAGTCCACGGCAAGACACTGGGCGTCATAGGCCTGGGCAAGATCGGTTCCAATGTCGCCTCCCGCATGAAAGCGTTCGGCATGAACGTGATCGGCTTTGACCCGTTCACCACCCATGAGCGCGCCGCCGAAATGGGCGTGCAGATGATGGAGGTGGACGAGATCCTCGCAAAAGCGGATTACCTGACCGTCCATACCCCGCTCACCGCCCAGACCCGCGGCCTCATCAGCAAGAAGTCCGCGTCCAAAATCAAACGCGGCATGTGGCTGATCAACTGCGCCCGCGGCGGCATCTTCGAGGAGGCCGACCTGCCCGCGTTGCTTGACGACGGCACCCTCGCCGGCGTGGCCCTGGACGTCTACAGCCAGGAGCCGCCCACCAAAGAGATCCTGGAGCTGCTTAAGCACCCGAACATTATCTGCACCCCGCACCTGGGCGCATCCACCCAGGAAGCCCAGGGCAAGGTGGCCGAGCAGATCGCATCGCAGATCGCCGACGCCATCGAACACAAGGGCTTCGCCGGCAGCCTCAACGGAAAATCCATTGCCCTGAGCACCAACAAGGAGGTGCAGCCGTTCCTGGAACTGGCCGAGCGTTTCGGGCGCCTGCTCTCCCAGATCGCCCCAAAGCACATCAAAAAACTCTCGATCAGCTACAGCGGCACCTGCGCCGACCACTCGCAGGTCCTGACCGATTCCCTGCTCAGCGGCTTCATGAAAGGCAGTGTGGATGAGGTTGTGAACCTGATCAACGCCCGATTCCATGCCGAAACGCGCGGACTCAAGATCACCGAGACCCAGAGCCGCGAGAAGCAGACCTACACCGACCTTATCACGGTGGACCTGGGTCCGGATGCCGAGTACCGCAAGCTCTCGGCCACTCCGTTCGGCGCTGGCGACTACCGCATTGTGAGCATCGACGGGTTCAGCATCGAGATACATCTGGAAGGCGAGATCATCATCTACCAGAACGTTGATCAACCCGGCATGCTGGCCGCCACCAGCGGCGCCCTGGCCAAGCGCGATATCAACATCGCCTCGCTCAGTCTGGGCCGCGACCTGAAAAACAAGCAGGCCATCACCGCTTTTACGGTCGACACCAAACTGGACCAGAAAGACCTGGACTATATCGACCAGATCGACGGCGTGAACGTGGTGAAGTACGCCAGTCTCTGATCTGGACATTTCACCCCCGCAAGGCCGTTACAATGACATCTGCCTGAAAGCAACTCGCCCGGCGGCACGTTCTACCGGGCGGCATGTATTACCGGGCGGCATGTATTACCGGGCGGCATGTCACGCCAGGCAAAAACAAGCGCCGGCCCGACCGCCGGCGTCCCCTCAACCTGCAACCACATCCACCCAAGATGAAGAAACAGATCCTCAATCCGGTTCTTTCCGCTCTCTTGATCACGGCACTGGCGCTGGTCGCCACTGTCTCCTGCACCCCTGAAAACGGCGCACCCGACACACCGGTCGTCGATACCGAAACCCTGGACAGAGACCGCGGACGCACGGCACACCTCGAGGACCGCGACGCCCCCCGCCGCAAGATCCTCTGGTTCGACGCCTCGGCCAACTTCGAGCGGCTCAGCTACCCCGACTCCATCATGTACTACCTGGACCTGACCCGCGACGCCGGCATCACCGACGTGGTCCTGGACCTCAAGCCCATCTCCGGGCACGTCATGTACGAGAGCCGCTACGCGCCGCAGTGGATCACCCACCACAGCGGCCTGGTGCGCGAAACCGACATGGACCTGGTGCGCTTCTTCATCGACGAGGCGCGCGCTCGCGGACTCACCACCCACTTCTCCATTAACGTTTTCGTGGGCGGCCACAACTATCACGACATCGGGCTCGTCTACGAATTCCCCCGAAAACGCGACTGGCAGGCCATCAACTACACCCCCGACGGCATGAAGCCCATCACCGAGCTCAAGCACAAATACTCGGCCATGCTCATCCCGTCGCACCCCGAAGTGCGGCAGTTCAAACTCAACATCCTGCGCGAAATCCTCCAGAACTACGAATTTGACGGCGTCATCCTCGACCGCGTCCGTTTCGACAGCATCGAAAGCGACTTCAGCCCCGTATCGCGCCTCGCCTTCGAGGCCTACCTCGGCAAAGAACTGGAACGCTTCCCCGAAGATATCTATGAATGGGTGGATGGGAACGGCGAGCCGGAGCGGCGGCCCGGCCCCTACTACCGCGAATGGCTGGCCTGGCGCACCTCGGTAATCTACAGCTTCATGGAAGAGGCCCGCGCATTGGCCAAAGAGGTGGATCCCGACATCATTTTCGGCAATTACACCGGCGCCTGGTACCCGGTCTACTACGAGGTGGGCGTAAACTACGCCAGCCAGGATTTCGACCCCTACGGCGAATACGACTGGGCCAACGAGGACTACCACAAGTACGGTTTCGCCGGGCTTCTGGACCTGTTTACCACCGGCAACTACTTCTTTGAAGTGACCGAGGAGGAGGTCGCCGCGCTCAATGAGGAGGAGATCCAGCGCCACGAGGCCGGCATGGGCACCACGCGTGACTTCTGGTACTCCGTGGAGGGCTCGGCCCGCATCACGCGCGACGTGGTGATGGGCGAGGTGCCCATCTACTGCGGTCTCTATGTCGAGCAGTACGACGGCCATCCCGACCAGTTCGTGCGCGCCTCCCGCAAGTGCCGCGAAATGTCCGACGGACTCATGATCTTCGACATCGTCCACATCATCAACTATGACTGGTGGGATGTGCTTGCCGAAAGTACACGGTAATTGTTATAATATGAGCGGTCGGCGCCTGACCATGTGCCGGCCGACCTGATCAGCAGCCCCGTGCGGCCTTCACCGTGATCGTTGCTGCCACAACCGGCCGGCGCCATGTGACCAGGCCGCCTCCTCCAATGTCAACTCCAAGTTTTAAACCGATGCGAACTATTCCTTCCCGCTTTACCGCCTTGCTCCTGTTTCTGGGCACAGTCACCATCCTCCCGAACCTTACCGCTTGCGAACGGGCGGAACTTGACGCGCCCGATCGCATCATCACCACCGACTTGCTCATTTATGGCGGCGGCACCAGCGGTGTGACGGCGGCCATCCAGGCGGCGCGCGACGGCGTGGACGTGGTCGTGGTGGAATCATCGCCCTGGCTGGGCGGCATGCTCACCACGTCGGGCGTGAGCGCCACCGACGGCAACCACCGCCTGCCATCCGGCATCTGGGGCGAGTTCCGCGAGATGCTCTACGATTATTATGGCGGACCCGATGCCGTGGAGACCGGATGGGTGAGCAACACGCACTTCGAACCGCATATCGGCAACCGGTTTTTCAATGAGATGATGGACGAGCTGCCCAACATCACCCGAATCCACGGGTATTACATCAACGAGGCGGTGATGGACGGCCAGACCGTGCGCGGCGCCACGTTCTTCGACATGGAGGGCAATACCCTCCTCGTGCAGGCAGAGATCAGCATCGACGCATCGGAGTACGGCGACCTGATGGCGCGCTCCGGGACGAACTACTTCCTCGGGCTGGATCCGCGCGAACGCACCGGTGAGGCGATCGCCCCTACGCACGGCAACGACGTCATCCAGGACCTCACCTACACCGCCATCCTCAAGGATTTCGGTCCGGATGCCGACATGACCATTCCGCGTCCGCCCAACTACCAGCCCTCCATCTTCATCGGCGCCTGCAAGGAGCTGAGTGAGGATCCCGATACGTTTGAGGGGGTGGATTGCGACAGGATGCTCGAATATGCAAAGCTGCCCAATGACAAATACCTGATCAACTGGCCCATTTTCGGCAACGACTACTACCTGAACGTCATCCGGATGGACCACCACGAGCGCAAGCTGCTCTACGAAGAGGCCAAAAACCGCACGCTCCAGTTCATTTACTTCATCCAGACCGAAGGCGGGTTCCGCAACCTCGGTTTTGCCGATGACGAGTACAGCACCGACGACCTGTTCCCGTACCGGCCGTACCACCGCGAGACTCGCCGCCTGGACGGTCTCACCATGCTCACCATGAACGAACTGGTGGATCCGTACGCCGTTGAGAACGACCTGTACATGACCGCGATCGGGGTGGGCGACTATCCGCTCGACCATCACCGCGAGCTCAACCCATCACCGCCGCCTGAATTGCTGGAGGAAGGCGACCGCGAGCCCTTCGAATTTGAAACGCACTTCGACGCATTCCCCTCCATCCCCTCGTTTTCCATTCCCTTCGGGACCCTGATCCCGAAAGAGACCAATGGCCTTCTTGTAGCTGAGAAAAGCATCTCGGTGAGCAGCATCGCCAACGGCTCCAGCCGGCTGCAGCCGGTTGTGATGACCATCGGGCAGGCGGCCGGCGCCGCGGCGGCCATGGCCATCCGGCAGGGCGTGCAGCCTCGTGAGCTGTCGGTCCGCGAACTGCAGCAGCACCTGCTCGACAACGACTGCTGGGCGCTGCCGTTCATCGACACCACGCCCGACGACTGGCACTTCCAGCCGTTGCAGCGCATCGGGCTGAGCGGCGTGCTCAAGGGCCACGGCGTGCCCTATCTGTGGGCCAACCAGACCTGGATCTATCCCGACAGCGTGATGACGCGCATGCAGGTCGGCCAGGC
Organism: Balneolales bacterium; assembly: GCA_007132975.1. GTDB lineage: Bacteria > Bacteroidota > Rhodothermia > Balneolales > Natronogracilivirgulaceae > SKNL01. The sequence continues at coordinate 13,849 of SLNO01000093.1, read as the reverse complement.
GCTTGCCCGCGCCACGACGGACCTGGCGGTAGACCATGCCGCCTGGAAGGATGAGGGACTGGCCTCACGCGGCGATGTTATCCTGTTCGTCTGGGAACTGGTCGGATCGCCCGCACCGGATGGCGCCGGCAATGGTGCCGTCTCGTCTGTCTTTGAGGATGTGGATGCCGGCAGTGCCCTGGCGCAGGCCGTTGCTTATGCCAACGCGGCCGGCTGGACCGACCATTGGACCGATGGCGCCCGCTTTGAACCGGACGCCCCGGTCACCCGCAAGGCCTTTGCGCAGATCGTGGACCAGGCGCTCAACCCGTTCGAATCCATTCCGGTATCGATTGTCCCCGAGCGGTACCAACGGTGAGCGATCGGTCTGGAAATCAAACCCAAGACCAGAAACAGATTTATCTATCTGTGTTAAAAGCAGGTGCCATCAACTCGATTTCGTGATTGCTGATCCGGTTCTTCCTGGCAAAAGACAACCATGTTGAAACTACCTTTTTCATCTCACGGATGATTTCGGATGATTTGGATGACGACAATCGAAAATACTCTGCCACACTTCGTGCAATCTCGGTTTCAAGACGGTTATCGTGCTCGTCAATATTAAGGTGCAATCCTGATCCTGCTGGATTCGGGTTTAAATCGTAAGCCGGGCTTAATACCAGCCCGGTTTCTTTGAGCATGAAACCATGGTTTCTCAAATGATCATCGGTATTGGCTGCCAGGATATTGAAGACAATGCGTCTCCAAAGCTGTTCCAGATCTCCATTAACATTTGACCCGCGCGAAATAATCAGTTCTGCAAGCTCAAGATAACTTACTCCCGACTGGTGCCCGGCACCATCCACATACCCAAGCAATGTCATGGCAGAGAAGAAATGATTCCTTCTGTTCATGTCATCCCTGTCGAATCGTTTCGTCAGAAAGGTCGTTTGATCAGAATAAAAACGATCGGCAGTTGAATCGGCCATGTCAATGTGGCACATAACGGCAAGCTGATACAACAAGTGCTCCCAGGCACCGCTGTCAAACCTGTCATTTCTGCTCGGAAATTTTGCAATCCAAAGATGACCTTTTTCTGAAATGACGCTTGCTTTTGGCCTGGCTCCGCCAAGTGAGGATCCTGGAGCCAGAAGCAGTTTCAGCTGTTCTGAAAATTGATGATCGCTCAGATCCGTATCATTTTCAATGGCATGAACAGCCTGTTCCAATGCTCGTAGTGAAGTCATTGGTGGTACTGTCTGATCGGGATGGTTGTCCAGAAACGGGCCATTGGAATCCGTTTTGAATCGCAGTGCCCCCATTCTTGTATCATCATGCACACCCAGAAGATAATCCGATTCCAGTAAGCGCCTCGGTGCCCTTTGCTCCATTCTTGCTTTAAGGGCCTCGTATCTGTCCATTAAAACCCTTCCCCAACGATCCGGCGATGAATCAAGGAATATTCCGAAATTTCGTTGATTCTCCCTTGGATACTGTGACCCGCTGAACAATCTCAGATCCGGATCAATCTCAAAAACGGCATCTGATTTCAGAAAGTCAGGATCGTAGTCAAATGAGAAAATTTCACTACCCCTGATCATGGATGCTCCCAGTGTGCCCATCCGCACAGGTTCCATAGCATTGGCCGGGTGCACATATACATGGATTTTTATTCTGTCAGAATCCGCCATAGTTAGACACCTTTCCTTTTCGGTGCCCTCTTTTTCATTTTGAGGTCAGCATCCTGAATCTTTCTGCCAAGCTCATCATCAGAAGCCAGTTTCAAAATGTCGTTATCAAGTCCCAGTGCAAGGAGCACATGGAAATACTTACCCATTGTCACGCCGGGATCCCCTTTCTCAATCCGCCACAGTGTGGCCCTGCCGATACCAGCCCGTTCGGCAACTTGTTCCGCACTGAGCTTTCTTCTCAATCTGGCCAGCTTGATCTGCTCACCCAGCTGTTTAAAGACTCGCTTGTGCCTTGGAAGTAAAATGGATTGTCGCACGGCCATAATGTTTCTTATTTAAAACAAAATATATACATTATATTTCATTTATGAAACGTTATAAGACTTAACAATCGTATTCTACTGAGACAATGCGAGAAAAACTTCCCACAATGATTCTCGGTGGGCTTTTCAAGCTTTGGAATATAAAAACAAAGCAGCTATTTCAGGTGCGTCTCATACCAGCGCCGGTTGGACTGGCGCATGAAAGGAGTAATCTCGTGTCCGGCCGTAGTTTCGCGCAATAGTTCGGCCGGCACGCCCTCCGGGATGCGATTGTAGGCCACCACGCCGTTGAGCGGCGGCGTGACCCGATCCTGCACCCCCACAATGATCTGTGTCGGGGCGCTGATGGAATAAGCGAGGTTGGCGACATCGATGTAGGCCAGGGAGCGGGCTGCGGCCTCGCCCGTCTCCGGGTCCTTGATGCGCTCCAGGAAACTGGCGCCGGATCCGCCGGTGGACAGCCGGATGTAGTCGGGGATGTTGGATATGTACGGCACATTGGCCACCGCTGCCGCCACGCGCGGATCGAGACCGGCCAGCGCCAGAGCAAACGCCCCGCCCTGGCTGCCCCCCTCAACGGCAATGCGCTGCGGATCCACCTCCGGACGATCACTCAGGAAATCGAGTCCGCGCACACCGTCCATGTACGCCGCCCGGTAGTAATACTCCTCCGGCCGGTCGATGTTCCACAGATGGTGGGCCACTGGTGTCTCGAAATAGGCCTTGCTGGGACCATGGCTGCGCGGGTTCAGTGAAAAGGTGATGTAGCCGTCTGCCGTGCGGTCCATCGGCGGCTGCTCGGCACCCCATCCCGGCATGATCTGTATGGCGGGATAGCGCTGAGCACTTTCAGCAGGATCAAGCGGATCTGCATCAACAGGCACCACATACCATCCAACAATGTCAATCTTGTTCCACGACTGCAGGGTCACGCGGTAGAGCCGGCCTGTTTCCGATTCAAAATCCTGCACCTTCTCAATACGCGGATTTACCGGAATATCGGCCAGCCGTTCGCGGGCCTCGTCCCAGTACTCCTGGAAATCATCCGGCGGCACGGTCACGCCGGCTGCGTCATACTCCAGCACCGGTGCCCCGCCAAGATAGAGCGCGCGGAACTCAAACCAGGGATTGCCAGAGTCACGGTCCGGCAGAACCGCCACTCCCACAAACTCGCGGCGCTCCTCCACCGGAAGAACGTACCGGAGCGTATCCTCAACGGTCAGCACCTGTTCGGCGCGGGTCACGGGCCGGTCATCCTCGTCGAGCACGTACGCACGCACCCAGACAGGTACGGGATGGCCTGTTCCGGGGCGCGGAAAGAGCATCAGCTCGGGCACGCCGCCCTCCAATGCCGGATCGAAAAGTACGCCGACCGCAGGGCCGTGGTCCCCATCCACAGAACCCTCAAAGCCGGCGGCATTACCGGCGCTTGCGATTGCTTCCGGACCAGTGACTTGCCGCTGAGCCATCAAAACCAGTGCGGCCGCCGCTGCCAGCAGAAGGCCAACGGAAAGAATTCGCTTCATGACGGAGCCTCGGTTTTAAGCCGGCCTCGGATATCCTTCTCGCTGAGTTCGGTGCCGGACGGATAATCCTCGATCTTGTCGAGCCAGTTGAATTTGAGGATGACACTGGTCAGCACAAAAACGGCAATGCTCACTCCCATTTTAGGATATTCACCCAGCACCAGGTAGATGGGCATGACCACCAGCGACATCTGCCAGGCAACACCGGTCGCGCAGTTGAACATGTCGCGCTTGAAATTGGTATTCGGCGTGATGGCGGGATTTTCGGCCGTACACGCTTGCTGGACCGGCTTCCACCATCCCCACGGACGCACATCGGTGTAGAATTTCTTGAGAACGTGGGGCTCGGTCGGGCTGGTCAGCAGCGTTCCGATGACCGTTCCGCCCAGCGAGAAGCCGAACACGATCGGGAAGGCGAACAGCGGGGTAAGGTCGGGAAACAGCGCAGGGGTGGTAAGCGCCGCAACGATCCCGGCCAGCATCCCCCAGAAATATCCGAATCCGTTCAACCGCCACCAAATCCACTTCAGCAGGTTGGCCGCGATGTATCCGCCGTAAAGGCCGCCCACTATCCAGAGTGTAAGTGAGTGGATCGTATCCACCACAAAACCGAACAGGATGCCCACAACGACCACCGTAAGTGAGGCGGCGTAGCTCATCCGGACATAGGTGCGGTCACTGGCATTCGGGTTGATGTACTTTTTGTAGATGTCGTTGACGATATACGCTGGTGCGGCATTGACAAAAGCGGCGAAGGTGGACATGAACGCGGCAATGAGTCCGGCCAGCAGGATTCCCATAAAACCGATTGGGACGAAGTTACTGATGGCATAGGGAAGGATCATCTCGAAGTCGATGTCGGCGCCCATGGCCTTAAGTTCCGGACTGAAGAAGACGATGGCCAGCACGGTGAGGCCGGCGACCATGAAATAGCGCGGGAAATAGAGCACCAGGATCACGAGTCCGCTCATCTTGGCGGCCTCTTTCGGGGTGCCGGTAGCCAGCACGCGCTGCATGTCGTAGCTGGGGACCGGACCGGCGATGCTCACCATGATGCCCTTGAGGATCATGATCATCAGGGCGTAGCCGAACAGCTCAAACCCGTCCTGTTCAATTCGGAAATTGACGGAGTCCATGATGCCGGACCAGTTCATATCCAGGCGCCAGCCGAAGAAGAATTCACCCCATCCCTCGGGCACAAAGGCGTACACCTGCTCGGGACTGATGGCCGTTATGGCGATGATGCCGATCACGATGCACGAGAAAGTCATGATCAGGAACTGGATCACTTCGGTGCCCACCACGCTGTAGATCCCGCCTTTGATAACATAGAGCGTGGTGACGCCCATGAAGATGAGACCGTAGGCCTCCTCGGATGTGAAATCCATCCCCAGGAACCGGAACGACAGGTCGTAGGCGAAAAAGATGCTGCTGAATTTGCCGATGCCCTCGAATCCGTAGGCGATGAAGCCGATCACGGTGATCACGGCGAACACCACCACGATGATGTGCGAGAGCTGGGCGCCGGTGCCTTCCCCGAAGCGGGTCCGGATCCACTCTGCCCCCGTCATCACATTCGACCGGCGCAGCCACACCGCCAGGAAGATCATCAGGAACACCTGGTTCCAGACCGGCCAGACCCACGGCAGCCAGGCGCTCTTCAGGCCGTAAATAAAGAGGATGGATACGGTCCACATCGTCCCGGAGATATCGAACATCCCGGAGGCGTTGGACAATCCCAGGTAATACCACGGGATCTTGTTGCCGCCAAGGAAGTAGGCATCGAGGTTTTTGGAGGCTTTTTTGGACAGGAAAAAACCGAGCCATACAATGCCGGCGAAATAGACGACGATGATGGCGATGTCGATTGGATGCAGGTACAAGGCAGGCCCTCCCTATTCCAGGTTAATCACGTCCGAACGGGACGAATACGATGGGTGTCGGCAGGCAGGATGCGCCCGGCGGTGAATAGATGATGTTCATTGTGTGGGTCTCGCCCTCCCTTAGCGGACGATACGCCTGCAGCAGCACATACTCCCCTTTTGTGTTGAAAAAAGTCTCATTTTCGGGGATGCGGACCACGCCCCGCGGATCGGCCCCGGCATCCACGAAGACGGCGCCGGACTGGTTCATGCAGAAGTTGTTGGGATCGTTCGGACCGATAGCGTAATTGTTGCCCATGAGCACGGCAATGCCACGATTATCGCTGCTCTTGCGTTCGATCGAGATGTGATACATAACGCCGTAATTGCCGCGGTTTTCGTATTCGCCCTCGGCGATGCTGTCCCAGCCGCGGACCCAGTCATCGTCGTTGCCGTCGGCGATGATGAGCCGCTTGACACCGTCGGCGCTGTCGAGGATGAAGTCGTCGGCGTTGGTGATATCGAAATCGGCCTGCTCAAACAGCCCGCGTCCGGCCCCGCTCGTGCGTTCTCCGGGCAGGCGCCTTGGCAGAAGTTCCAGTTCGTCGACCGCATCGCGGCTGTCCGTTCCCGTGCGCCGCATGAGCACGCTTACCACACCGGGCTGGTCGATGTCAAACTCATAGAAACCGTGGACCAGGACAGGGTACGAGGTCACGGCACTGTCCATCTCCGGATCAAGCACCGCACGCTCACCGGGAGCGATCGTGATGGGCTGCGGCACCTGGGCATCCAGGAACCGGGTTTCAAAGTAGCGGGCCAACCCCTCCTTTCCAATGAAAAGGTAATTGGCGGATGGCGGCGGAAAAGCGTAAGCGCGGAAGGCGACGGTCATATCCTCGTCGCCGGTGTTTTCAAGCACGGCCGTAATCACTCCGCTGCCCTGTCCCTCACCCACCACATGGTAGACATAGACGCGGTTTCTGCCGGGCTGCAGCGGCTCCTGCATGGCAATACCGGGACCGGTTCGGAAATACTCCGGCATATCCGAGAAAGCCAGCGCCGCTCCTTCACGAGGCTCGGACTGCCATGGGATCTTGGGGAGCTGGTTCACCTCGAAATCGTCGAGCGTGACCAGGTCGCCTGAAGCGGCTCCCATGAAGCGCGGTCCGGGTGGCGGCAATAACGGACCGTTGTCATCCGGATCGTCAGATGTTACATCGCAAGCAAGCGGAAGAACAAAAACGACAAATACAAGCAAACGAGTAATGCAGGATCGTAAATAGTAGCCTGGTTGTAACATAACTGCGCAGGTAATAAGATGGTGAGAAGTGATGTGTCCCTGGTTCCGGCAAAGGTGCTAACTGGTTTTGCAGGATGATGTTCAAAGCCCAATATAGGCAAACCGCGAAAAGATGGAAATGTGTCCGTGCTCGTATCGTACTATGGCTTCGGGATGGCAGGCCGGCTGGCCTTCAATCAAAGTTGGAAAAATGTGCTGTGAGCCTCATCCTGCGCAAAAAAAAGTAGATATTCTAAGGATTTTGCATTAAAATGTGAAAGCGATTACATGCCGCTTTATTGCGGATCTTCTGCGGACAGGGACACCCCGCGGGCACAGCAGGGTTCGTATCTCCTTGAAGACCTTTTCATTTGCGCTGGAGGCCATGTGATCCATCATATTTCAATCTATCGCAACTATCATGAACCGAAAGTCACGAAGTGCTACTTACATGGCAGCCTCCAGTTGACACAAAGAGGCGTGACAATAAACGTCATGTACATTCCATCTGACCATATGAATCATAACATTACAAACAGATGAACCGAAGGTCGCGTAGCGCTATATTCATTGCTGTGGCACCGACACACAGGAACATGATTAAAATCGTCATGAATATTCTATGTGTCCTTATGAATCCAAAAATTTAAACAGATGAAACACCGCTTACTATCTTGCTGCCTGATGCTGGGTCTGCTTATATCGTGGACGGCAATGGCTGAAGCTCAAACCAGAACCATTACCGGCGCGGTGTACGACGCTGAGGATGAGTCCACCTTGCCCGGCGTGAACATCGTCATTGAAGGCACCACCACCGGTACCACCACCGATGCCGACGGACGGTATGAGATCCGCGTTCCGGCTGATGCCGAACGGCTCATATTCTCCTTCATCGGTTTCGAGGAACGGCGGGTCCGGATCGGCGACCGCTCCTCTATCGACGTCAGGCTCAGCCCGGTTGTTTTTGTCGGAGACGATGTGGTCGTCACGGCCATGGGTATGACCCGCGCCGAAAAATCGATCGGCTACACGGTCCAGGAAATCAATGCGGAAGAATTCATGCGTACGCGCGACATGAACTTCATGACCTCTTTGCAGGGCCGGGTGGCAAACGTCCAGATTTCGGGCCTTGGAACAGGGGCCGACGGATCCGCTCGTATCATCATCCGCGGGCACCGATCGCTGCGTCCGGGAGGGGCCAACCAGCCGCTGATCATCGTGGACGGAATGCCGATCGACAACTCCGGCGGGATGAGCGCCGGGCAGTGGGGCGGCTTCGACTACGGCACCGGCCTCAACCAGATCAACCCCAATGACATTGAGACCATCAACATCCTCCAGGGACCGAATGCCGCCGCCCTCTATGGCGCGCGTGCTGCCAACGGAGCGGTAGTGATCACCACCAAAAGCGGGCGCGGTGTGGCCGGACTCGGAGTGGAGTACACTTCCAACGTGACCTTCGACAGGCCTGTACTGGTACCGGAGTTCCAGAATGTGTATGGCCGAGGCGTGGCCGGACGGTTCACCGATTATAACGATGAAGGCGATTTCTACATCATTGACAACAGCATCCAGTCCAGCTGGGGCCCGCGCATGTCCAGCAACATCATGGTCCAGGACTGGGCCGGCAACATCCGTCCCTTCTCCCCGCAGGGCAACCACGTCCAGGATTTCTTCCGTACCGGGGTCACCAGCAACCAGACCATCACCATGACCGGCGGCGGCACCGACCACGGCTATCGCCTCTCTTACACCAATATGAACAACCAGGGGATCTACCCCAGCAGCGAGGTGATCCGCCACAGTGTATCGCTGCGGGCGCACAAGCATTTTTCGGACCGGCTGCGCGCCGAGGGACGCTTCGGGTACGTCAAGCAGGACGGCTTCAACCGCCCTCCGCAGGCACGCGACCCCGACAATCCGGTGAAGGCGCTGGTCCGTATGCCGCGCAGCGAACGCCTGGTTGATCTGGAGAATTTCCGCACCCCTGACGGCCTGCCGCGCACCTGGGACGGCGCCTGGCTGCGTCCCGAAGGGCAACGCGCCACGCGCAACATGAACCCCTACTGGGCCTACAACCTGAACATCAACGATGATGAGCGCGACCGCGTCTACGGCTTTGCCCAGGTCAATTACATGGTCACCGACTGGATGAGCATCATGCTGCGCACCGGGATCGATTCCTTCGAGGAGACCCGCCAGTGGCGCCGTGCCACCAACACACCGTATGAGGATCAGCCCAATTTCACCCTTCAGACACGCACCGTCGAGGAATTCAACACCACGGCCATCGTGACCATCGACCGGCAGCTGACCGACGAATGGAATCTTGAGATGAACCTCGGTGCCAACTACCGCAACTACATTGACCGCAACGTCGGTTTCCGGGGCGTGGGGCTCAACATCCCCGACTTCTACACCGTCAGCAACGCCCAGACCGTTGCCAACATCTTCGGTCTGCGCCGCGAAAGGGAAAACTCCCTGTTCGGCTCCGCCCAGATCGGTTTCCGCAATTACGCCTTCCTGGATTTTTCAAACCGGGTGGATTGGGTCTCGACCCTTCCCGTCGACAATCTCCCGTTCTTCTATCCCTCCGTTTCGGCCACTCTGGTGTGGAGCGAGGCGTTCGGCTTGCAGTCGGAGACATTCACGTTCGGACGGTTCCGCATCTCGTTTGCCGAGGTAGGTGCCGGGGCATCGCCCTACATGACCAACTTCGACTTTGTTGTGGGTCCGGGGCATTTCGGAATGCCGTTTGCCAACCTCCCGGGAACGCTCCCGGCCATCGATCTGAAACCTGAAACCGCCCGCTCCTTCGAGGCGGGGATCGACCTGCGCTTCTTTGGCGACCGCCTGACATTTGACATGACCGGCTACACCGAGACCACGCGCAACCAGATCCTCACCGTTCCCGTTTCCCGCACGTCCGGGTTCAACGCGGCTGTGATCAACGCCGGTGAGATTCGGAACCGCGGATTCGAGATGATCGCCACCGGTATCCCGCTCGACACCCGCACCGGGTGGCGCTGGCAGTCGCGCGTCACGTTCGGCATCAACCGCAACGAGATCGTGGAGCTTAGCGAGGATGTGCGCAACTACTTCCTCGGTAGCATCGACGGCGCCGTTGTCCGCGCATCGCTCAACGACCCGTTCGGTGACATTGTCGGACGCGCCTACGCCCGCAACGAGAACGGCGACCGTATCATCGGCGACGACGGGCTTCCGCTGGTGGCCGAAGGCGACCGCGTGCTCGGGAACTTCAACCCGGACTGGACCGGCGGCTTATCCAACAACATCCGGTACCGGAATATTGGATTGAGCACCCTCCTTGACATTTCGGTGGGCGGCGAGGTCTATTCACTTACCAATGCTCTTATGGCACAGCGTGGCAATGCCAGGTTTACGCTGGAGGGACGCGACGAATGGTACGCTTACCAGGCAGAGCTGGAAGCCGGCAATCCTGATGCCGTACCGCGCGGCTTTGTTGCCAGAGGCGTGGTCCAGGTCGGCGAGGATGACAACGGCAACCCCATATGGGCGCGCAACGAGAAGCCGGTAGACCCGCAGATCTACTGGGAAGGCATTGGCGGATACAGCCCCGTGACCGAGGAGTTCGTCTATGACGCCACCTATGTGCGGTTCCGCGAGCTGGCGGTATCATACTTCATGCCCCCGAGGATGGTGGAACGCCTTCCGATCATCGGACTGGAGGTATCCCTGATTGCCCGCAACCTGTTCTACATCCACAAGAACACCCCCGGCTTCAGTCCCGCGCAGGGCAGTTTCAACATCGGCAACGCTCAGGGTATTGAGGCCTTCGGCTTCCCCGAAACCCGGAGTTTCGGCTTCAATATCAATGTCCGCATCTGACGGCACGCCCCATAAATCATTTTTAACAGGTTGAATCAAGAATATGAAAAAGAAAACGATAACCGGATTGCTGCTCGCCCTGATCTTAATCGGTGCCTGCACCGATGACTTTGAGCGCATCAACACCGATCCCACACGAACAACCGAAGTGCCGCCGGAAATGCTGTTCACCCGCGCCCTTGTGTATGGCGCGTTGCGCTATGACGTGTACCAGCGTGGCAAGGACCTGTACGGCAACCGCTATTCACAGTATCTGGCCAACATCCAGCCCGGATGGGGCACCGACCGCTACGAGACCCGGCAGGACTGGCTCACCGCCTTCTGGCAGGCCTCCTATTCCGGTGCGGGCTCCAATTTTGGCATCAACATCCAGCGGACCATTGAAATGACGGCCAACGATCCAGCCATGGCCAACCTGAATGCCCAGGCCCGCATCTGGCGGGTGTTCACCATGCACCGTGTGACCGACTTCTGGGGCGATGTGCCCTATTTCAACGCTCAGCAGGGCGTCCTGCGACCGGCCTACGATTCCCAGGAGGAGATCTACAGGCACATGCTTGATGATCTGAAAGCCGCAGTGGCTCAGCTGGATGAATTCGATCCGGACCGCGTGCGCACCGGTCCGGCGGATGTCCTGTTCAACGATGACCTGGATCAGTGGCGCCGTTTTGGCAACTCACTGAGGCTGCGTTTGGCCATGCGTGTCTCCTACGCCGACCCGCAGCTTGCGCAAAGCCATGTGAGCGAAGTTCTCAACGAAGGGCTGATCATGACCAGCAACAGCCATTCCGCCATGCTCCAGATGGATCCGGGCGGTGGTGCCGGCGACCTTGTGCACGAGAACCCGATGTACTGGATCTTCCGGTTCGACGAATACCGTATCAGCCAAACTCTCATGGACATGCTGCTTGAGAAGGAGGATCCCCGGCTGTCGGTGTTTGCACGCCGGTCCGGCCGCGGAACGTGGACCGGCCTGCCCAACGGCCTTTCCGACTCGCAGCTTGGCGACCGTGACAATTCCCCGCGCAACTTCTCCATCCACGGACGCTACTTTGTCCAGCAGGAGACCCCCATCCACTTCATTATCTACCCAGAAGTGAAATTCCTGGAAGCGGAAGCGGCGCTCAGAGGCTGGGGGCCGGGCAGCGCGCAGGACCACTACGAAGAAGGCATCCGTGCCAGCATGGCGTTCTTCAACCACGGTCATCGCGAGGTGCTGGGCGAGACCGAAGACGTGATCCCGCAAGATGCCGTCAACGAATACCTGGCACATCCGGAAGTGGCCTTCAATTCCGGCGGCGGGTTTGAGGAGCAGCTTGAACAGATCAGCACCCAGAAATGGCTCGCCATCTTCGGCCAGGGCCTTGAAGCATGGGCCGAGATCCGCCGCACCGGCTACCCGCAGCTCAACCCGATCATGGCACCCGGAGGCGGTGAAACCGACGGACAGCTGCCGCGGCGCGTGCGCTACCCCACCGAAGAACAGGGCCTGAACCCCGAGAACCTCCGTGATGCCATTGAGAGGCACGGCGGAAACCCCGGCAACTTCGACCTGCATCCGACCCGGCGCATGTGGTGGGACGCCAACCCGAATGTGATCGTTAACGAAATGTAGACCGTGATCCCGGTCCGGGAGCCTGGCCGCCATGCCGGCCCCGGAGCTGCGGGAACATCCACAAATAGTTTGTTTGCTTAACATATCAACCGCCAGAACAAAAAGGAGAATCCATGAAATCAACAACTACAATACGTTTTTCTGCTTTATGCCTCGCCCTCGTGATGGGCATGACGCTCTCCGTGTCGGCCCAGACGGTGACCGATGACTTTGAGCTGTTCGACCCGATCTGGAAAGTCATGCCGGCCGATGTTGAGTTTCTCTATGACTTCAACAACGATGGCGACCCCGCCTACACGAACCAGGGTGGGACCGTGAACCGGCTTACCGGCAACATCCTCGTCCCGACCGTCATCGACGGCGACCCCCAGATTGCCATTGTGAGTGCGGAGGACGGCGAATTCATCAAATACATAACCATGACCGAAGAGGTTCGCGGGAGCGATGCGAGGCTGCATGTGATCGAGGTTGCCACCACCCGGGACGGGCAGATCTTCGCAGTGAACCAGACTTTGGAATCCAATCTGCGCATCTACTACTGGGCGGACGAAGACGCGAGTCCCGTGGTGGTTTTTGACGCACTGGTGGACAAGCCCGGTGGAGGCCAGTTCAGTCAGTGGGGACAGGGTTTAGGCGTGGTCGGAACCGGTGACGACCTCAAAGTCCTGGTATCCGGGTTCCAGAATCCCAACGTACTGGTCCTCAACTGGGACAATGGCGAATTGGTACAGGAAAATAAATTCCAGACCGATAATTTCGGTTATGGAAACGGTTTTGGTGAAATTCCGGGATCGGACTGGATCTGGACCAATGGCGCCAGCATTGAGGCCTCGCTTTTCAACTACATCACAGGCGAAGTTGGTGCAAGTGTGGATGCGGCCATCCTCCCGTTGAACAATTACGACATCGACTACATCGAAACCGACATGGGCAACTTCATCATTGCCGGGCCCGATTATCCCGAAGAGCCCTTCTCGGTGGTAGACGTGACGGATCCAGACAATCCAATCCTGCGCCACATCGTCGTGTTTTTTGTCGAAGATGCCGTGGAGAATGTGCAGCTGACCGGCTTCGTCCACTTCTCGAAAGATGGCAACGGTGTGGTCATGTCCTCCAACAACCCGCTCATGTACTATGAGTTCGGCATCGGATCGCCCGTTCCCACCTCCGGTGAAACCATTTCAAATGACACGCCGGAGCGTGTTCTGTTGGATCAGAACTACCCCAACCCGTTCAACCCTTCCACGCTCATCGTATATCATCTCAATGATGCCGCCGAGGTATCCATAGAGGTGTACAATGCGGTTGGACAGCGTGTGGCTACCATCAACGAAGGCATGCGTCAGGCCGGTACGCACCAGGTATCGTTCGATGCCACCGGACTTGCCAGCGGTACCTATCTGTACCAGCTCCGCGCCGGCGACCGGGTAATGACCCGCACCATGACCCTCGTGAAGTAACATGTAAATGAGGGCATTCTGCCAGCGAAACCAATGCTGATTGCCGGTCAAAAGTCGCCTGACCAACCGGCCGGCTTTCAGCGGACTGTTTCGAGTTGGCACAGTCTCCTGCCTGTACAGCAAAGGCCGTCAGGAACGTATCCTGGCGGCCTTTTTTATTTCCGTCTGCATCCATTTATCCTCCAATTTCCGCAGAAGGCATAACACCGAAGGTATAACACCGAAGGTATAACACCGAAGG
>SLNO01000001.1 GCA_007132975.1 Balneolales bacterium | reverse complement strand
AGGTAGAAAAACGAGCGCTGCTGGTCTTCGGCCGCTCCGCCCACCTCGTATCGGTACCCTTCCGGCCAGTTCAGCTGGTTAAGGGCAGCGCGTGTCTGCTCAGTGGCCGAGCGCAGGTCCACCCCGCCAAGATCGGCGTTGATCTCGACCATGCGTTCCTGGTTGATGCGGTGGATGCTGGCCGGACCGGTGACGCGGTCGATGCGCGCCAGGTTCTTCAGCGGCATCCAATCCCCACCCGGAGAACGGATCTGGATCTCGTCGAGCAGACCTGAGTGGGCCCGGTCGAATGGATCGAGCTGCACCAGCACCTCAAACTCAACCCCCTGATCCACAAAAGTGGTGGCCACATCGCCGCGGACGGCGTTGCTTACCGCACTGGTTACTTGCGCGGTGGTCATACCCACGCGTGCAATCCGTTCGCGGTCCATATTGATACGCAGTTCCGGCCGGCCCTGGTCCACAGAGCTGAACAGCCCGGCTATGCCGTCAATATCACGCATGCGGTGCATGGCGGCATAGGCGAGGCCTTCGCGCACTTCCGGATCGAAGCCGTATATCTGAACGATCAGGCCAGTTTCGCCGTCGGGGCTGAGCGGATCCTCCCGAAGCTCGCGCACACTGGCGCCGGGGACATCCTGCATCGCCTCCAGCAGGGCCGCCGTGATCTCGAACTGGCTGCGCGACCGCTCACCGACCGGCACCAGCTCAACACGGATCACGCCCTGATTCCCGCCGGGGTTGTCCGCGCCTTCAATGCCGATTTTGTCGCCGTAATCCGATACGATCAGCCGCAGTTCAGGCACATCGCGGCGAATGATATCCTCCATCTGGATGATGGTCCGCTCCAACTCAAACAGGTTCACGCCGGGCTCGCGCTGCACTTCCAGCACAATGCGGTTCTCGTCCACAGTCGGGAAAAACTCACCGCCCAGGCGATAGAAAATCGGGATGGTAGCCGCGAGCAATGCAAACGCCAGCAGAACGGTCACGCCGCTGCGCGGCACAACGGCGTCGATGGTCCTGCGATAGCGGTCCTCAAGCCGCTGGAACATGCGGCCCAGCATTGGCGCCAGGCGGTTGCTGAATGCCGATCCAATGCCGCCCGCAATCCACGCCAGCGCCAGGTAGAGCGGATACAGCGGCAAAACAATCAGGAAAACAGGGATACTGAGGATGCGGTTGGCCATGCTGCGGCGACGCCAATCCAGAAGCCGGCGGAACGGCGTGCGGCGCGGTTCCTGAGCACCGGCCTCCCTGGCCGCCTCCTTGCTGAAAAAGCGTGAGGCCATAACCGGGATGAGCGTGAGCGCCACCAGCACCGACACCACGAGCGCAAAAGAGACGGTGAGCGCCAGGTCACGGAAAAGCAGCCCGGCGATCCCCGGCACGAACAGCACCGGCAGGAAGACGACCAGCGTGGTGAGGGTGGACATAACCACCGGTCCGGCCACCTCCTGCGCCCCGCTGACGGCCGATTTGGCGCCGTCGTTCCCATCCTCCCGGAAACGGAAAATGTTCTCAAGCACCACCACCGCGTTGTCGACGACCAGCCCCACGGCCAGCGTAAGCCCGGAGAGCGAGATGATGTTCATGCTCACGTCCGCCCAGTGCATGATGCTGAACGTGGCGATGATGGAGACCGGGATGGATATGGCCACGATGAGCGAGGAGCGGCCGCTGCGCAGGAAGAGCAGCAGCATGATCATGACCAGAAACACGGCCTGGAAGCCGGTTCGGATCAGGTTGCTGATGGACATTTCGATGAAATCGGCCTGGTTGGTGAGCACGTCGAGCTGCACGCCGGGTGGCAGGATGACGCGCAGATCGTCCAGGGCGGCCATGACGCCGCTTGCCGCCGTGACCACGTTGCTGTCGCTCTGGCGGTAGATGTTAATCACCACGCCGTCATTGCCCTGCACGCGCACGTTGCCAATAGGCTGGGCGATGCCGTCTTCCACACGCGCCACATCGCGCAGGTAGACCGGGTTGCCGTCGTGATTGCCGACAATGGTGCCACGGATCTGCTCGATGTTGCGGAAATCGCCGACCGTGCGCAGCGAATAGGTGGTTTCGCCCTCCTCAAGCTGTCCGGCCGGCACCTGTATGTTTTCCTGGCGCAGTGTGCTGGCAATGTCGGAGATGTCCAGGTTGTAGGCGCGCATGTCGGCGTTGCGGATGCGGATGTTGATCTGCCGGTCGAAGCCGCCCGCCGTGGCCGCCGAGGCGACCCCTCTGACGCGCTCAATGCGCTGCTCAAGCTGTTGGGTGGCAATGGTGCGCAGTTCGCGCGGACTTCGGGTGGAAGAGGTGAGCGTGAGCACGACCACCGGTTCGTCGTTGGGATCGTAGGAGAAAACAATGGGCTGGTCGGCGTCCTGCGGAAGGCTGCGCCGGATCATATCCAGGCGCTTGCGGACCTCGGTCTCGGCAAAGAAAAGATCGGTACCCCAACTGAAATTCAGCCGCACCACCGAGGCGCCCTGGCTGGAGAGCGAGCGCACCCGCTCGATGCCCGAAACGCTGCCGACCGTCTCTTCAATGGGACGCGTGATCAGCGTTTCCATATCCTCAGGCGCCACGCCTTCGTAAGTCGTATAAACTGTGACTGTCGGGAACGAGACATCCGGGTACAAGTTCAGGCGCAGATTGAGCAGCCCGAAAATCCCGAAACCGATGAGGATCAGGCTTCCCATGAGGAACGTCACGGGGCGTCGTACGGCAAGACTGGAGAGATTTTTCATAGTGGATGCGGTCTGCCGGTCGGTTACTGGGATCGCTGTGAGCGCTGACCCGAACTTTCACTGCCTTCGCCGCGCTGCGGGCGTTCGCCAGTCCGCTCCTGTCCTTCTGCGGATGGATTTTCCGCTTCTGGCGGACCATCCTCAAGCTGCTGTTCGCGGGTTCCGGGACGTGCCTGGCCGGCAATTCGGATGCGGTCGCGGTCGCTGAGATTGCGGTGCCCTGTTGTGATGAGCTTCTCGCCGGGTTCGAGGCCGGCAAGCACTTCCACCCGTTCGCCCTGTTCCAGTCCCAGATCCAGTTCCCGCTGGCGGGCGACGGTATCACCGACGGCCACAAACGCGCTGTATTTTCGACGTATTTCTACGGTGTTGGTTTCCGGTTCGATGTAGGTTTCCACCTGTTCAAGCATGGCTGAGCGCGGGATCACCACGGTGTTTTCGTGCGTGCGTAGGGTGATCCGTGAATCCACCAGCACACCCTGTCGCACCGAGCGTGTGGCACCGGTCAGGCTGACAACAACCTCGCCAAGGCCGGTACTGGGGTTTAATTGGGGTGAAATTCGGGAGATAACACCGTTAGCGGCCACTTCATCGCGGTTCGACAAGCGCATGGTGACCGGCAGGCCTACGGAGACCGACTCCCAGTCCTGCATCGGCAGGAACAGGCGCGTCTCGAAACCGACCAGGTTGGCAACCTCAAATGCCGGGTTGCCGGTGGTGGCCAGGTCGCCTTCAGCGATCATGCGTGTGAGCACCACGCCATTGACCGGCGAGCGGATCTCGGTATTTTCCAGATTTTCGCTGCTTTGCGTGCGAGCGGCCCGGGCCGATTCGTACTGCGCGCGGCTGCTCTCATACGCCGAACGGGCGTTGTCCAGCTCGCTGGGACTGCTGGCTCCGCGCTCAAAAAGCTGCTGCTGGCGGTCGAAGGCGGTGGAATCGCGCACAAGGGAGGCCCGCGCCTGACGCAGCTGCGCTTCGGCCTGTTCCAGCGCATCACGGAAAGGCACGTCGTGTATGCGCGCAAGAAGCTGCCCCTGGCGTACGGTATCACCGAGATCGGCGTAGATGCGCGTGATGCGGTTGCTGACCTGTGGGATGATGGTGACCACGTCCTGGGCGCGGATGGTCCCGAAAGACCGGACCTGATCGGAAATGGATGAAGTGGTGACTTCAGAAACTTCCACGCTGGTGGCCTGACGAGACATGCCGGGCCAGCCGCCGGGACCGCCCGGACCTTGTGCATCATTGCCGCCGCAGGAAACAAGCAGCAAAGATGCCGGGACAAGTGATAACAGTATTAGTTTAATTTTTTTCAAGAAATCGGTCCAGATAAGGTGTTGAATGCGGATGTCATGTGCACATAACCCGTAATTTGCCCCCCGGGTTCATCTGAAAAAAAAGATCGGGAAGACGTGGGGTTTGCGATGAGCCCCATCCATAAAAAAGAATACGAAAGGAAGTTCACGCAGCAATGCCCATGTTACTCGGTTTAAATGTAAAAATCTTGTAAATCATTGCACAGTAACTACTTTTTTGACGAACGAACCTATGCCAAAGTTCATTCCCGAAGGCGGAATTTTATTTTCTCGAGATGATTTTGGATGCAGCGACCATCGATTGCTGGAACCATACAATCCGATGGAGCCATTTTACAAGATGCTGGACACATTCGCTCCCCGGGACTAAACCATCTCTGGTCCACACACGGATGTCTCGAATTTCAGCCAGATGCGGATATCTCCAATTTTGGCAAATTGCAGAAATCGCCAGCTAAAACCAGATGCGGATAACTCCAGATGAGTCCACAAAGGGTTATTTTCAGATAAGGCTATATATGGATGTCCCAGATCAGTACATATACGGATATCTCCAGTCGGTCGGCGGGTCGAAAACCTCCTTTATGGCGCGGGCAGAGAGCCAGCGAAGCAGGTTCTGTTTGCTTCCCGCCTTGTCGTTGGTGCCAGAGCGGCGGGCTCCTCCGAAGGGCTGCTGGTTGACGACGGCTCCGGTGGGCTTGTCATTGATATAGAAATTGCCGGCCGCGTCGCGCAGCGCGTCGCACATCTGTTTGACCACGTAGCGGTCTTTGGCGAAAATTGCGCCGGTGAGCGCATAGGGCGATGTTTCGTTGCAGAGCGCGAGTGTCTTTTCAAAATCGGAGTCCTTGTAAACATAGATGGTCAGGACCGGACCGAAGATCTCCTCCTGCATGGTCTTGAACTGCGGGTTGGTGGTCAGGATGACCGTCGGTTCCACGAAATACCCGACACTGTCGTCGTAACCGCCGCCGGCGATGATTGTGGCGTCATCGGCATCCTTCGCGAAATCGATGTACTTGGTAATAGTCTGGTAGGCCTTCTTGTCGATGACCGCTCCCATGAAGTTTGAGAAATCCGACACATCCCCCATTTTTATTTTAGCGACCTCGCCCAGGAACCCCTCGCGGAATTGCGGCCAGACCGATTCGGGTATGTACATGCGGGATGCGGCCGAACATTTCTGCCCCTGGTATTCGTATGCGCCGCGGACGGCTGCCACGACCACCTCTTTTATGTTGGCGGAGTTGTGTACGAAAATGAAGTCCTTGCCGCCGGTTTCACCGACGATTCGCGGATAACTTTTGTAGTTTTCGAGGTTGGATGCGATCCCCTTCCACAAATGGTTGAATGTGCCTTCGGAGCCGGTGAACTGGATGCCGGCGAAATGGGGGCTTTCCAGTACGGGATCGCCGACCTGTCCACCGGATCCCGGAACGAAATTGATCACACCGTCGGGGAGTCCGGCCTCCTTGAGCAGCTTCATCACATAATAGTTCGAGTAAACGGAGCTTGTTGCCGGCTTCCAGAGCACAACATTGCCGCACATGGCCATCGAAGTGGGGAGGTTGCCCGCGATGGCCGTGAAGTTGAACGGCGTAACGGCAAACAGGAATCCTTCGAGCGGACGGTATTCCACTCGGTTCCACATGCCACGGGGGGATTCGGGCTGGTCCGACATCAGACTTGTCAGGTACCACGCGTTGAAGCGGAAGAAGTCGGCCAACTCCCCTACCGCTTCGATTTCTGACTGATGCGGGGTTTTGGACTGGCCAAGCATGGTGGCCGCGTTAAGCGTGTAGCGCCAGGAGCCGGTCAGCAGATCGGCTGCTTTCAGGAAAACGGCCACGCGTTCTTCCCAGGATGTGGCTGCCCATGCCGGACGGGCATCCATAGCCGCTTCTATGGCCATGTTTACCTCTTTTTTCCCGGCTTTATGGTGAATACCCAGTTTGTGCCCGTGCCTGTGGGGCATAACGACCGGGGAGGTGTCACCGGTCCGTACCTCCTCTCCGCCGATGATGAGCGGAATATCTATCTCCTGCGCGCTGAGTCGTTTGAGTTCGGCCTTGAGTGCCTCGCGTTCCGGTGTTCCCGGCGCGTATGAGAGATAATGTTCGTTTTTGGGCTCGGGTACGATGAAATTTGCCTGGGTCATGTCTGCTCCTGTTTTACAATGATTTCTGGACGATTGATTTCGCGCAACTTTTTATGTGTTTAAAACTTGTGATTTATAAGGACACATAGAATGTCCATGACACTTTTAATCATGCTCATGTGTGACTGGCTACGGTCATGGACATTTCACAGTAAAATAACGGATTGCCACGCTAAGATGCCAATTAAACCCCGGGATCTGAGCGTATTTCGAAACCGTCCACATGTCGATCTTATCTAATCTATCAATAAGATCGATATACGTCGTGTTATTTTTTTCTTTTGTCCTTTATTACTTTTAATAAAGTACATAATTAAAAGCCCTTCCAATATTACTTTCATAATTTTTTTTGTCTTTATTTAGTGAAATGGTTTTTATTCTTCGCTTAACCGTTGAAAAAGCGCTATCAGATTCATGAAGAAAGTTTCCATCCAAGATTAAGGATCAAAGCTTCCACTTTTATTCCGCAAGAAAAGCCCTTACAGATTGCTTCATTTTTCAGTCCTCACATGCCATATGAACCATTTTTGAACTAATTCATTGGAATTATAGTTATCTTAGCTCACGACGTCTAAAAGTGATATATAAACTATAGAAATGAATATCATCTATAATGTATCGTGACACTTTTTATGACGGTATCATTCAACTAACTCACGATACGGACATACGAATTGGAGGTATTACCATTATGAAAACGAGTTTCCGAAAAGGAGAAATAATTCTCGCATCTATGATCATCGTCCTGCTCGGTGCAGCAGCTTTTCTCACCATGACGAGGACCGAAAATCCGGCTGTGCCACAGTCATTCATCCACCAGAATGTGAATGCATGGGCTGCGGCATATAATGAAGCCGAATTCTCATCGCCTGAGATCCGTGAGCTGGTCCGCCAGCTGCAGGATATTTCACGCACGGACCGTGATCCGGATAAGTTGCGTCCGGTCATCATCAAGCTTGGCGTGCACCTTCGTCATACCAGCGACCCGGTTCCACCGGTCGTGGCCGACCTGCTGCGCGACCTCTCTGTTGAGCACCCGGCCAGGGACATCCGCCTGATGGCCTATACAACCATGATCAACGCCCTTCAGAATGAGGCCGGCGATGATGTGATGGCGATCGGGTTCGCCTCGCGCTGATGACAATCGACTGTCCGATCGGGTCCCTGCAGCTTGTGCCGGCCTGGTGCCGGTATGTTGTCGGCATCTGCTAATTACCGTCACATTGTCGAAAAGTCCGGACTTTGCCTATTTGCCGCGGCTCAGGTATTCCTGGCGCTGCGGCTCGGGCAGCCGCTCAATAGCGTAGCGGAGCATGGTACGCGGCATCCGATGGCTGTGCTTGTCCAGGAATGATATCAGCACATCCCGATTGCGCTTGCCAGCTTCGCGAAGCATCCAGCCGACAGCTTTGTGGATCAAGTCGTGGTGGTCGGTCAGCAGGATTTCCGCCAGTCTGATCGTATCCCCAAAATCATCCACCCGGATGAATTGGAGCGTCGACAGGATGGCTATGCGCCGCTCCCACAGGTTTTCCGACACGGCCCACTTATAGAGCTGGCCGCGCGGACGGCCCGCAAGCCACGCCCCGACGATGTTGGGCGCGGTCACATCCACCAGATCCCAGTTGTTGATCCACGGGATGTGGTCGACATAGAAGTTGAACAGAGTCTCTTTCTGTTCCGGGGTGGATTTTGGGTAGCGGTATGTCAGTATGAGCAGGCCGGTGAGACGTTCCTCGTGGTACTCCGACCTGACCAGCACCGCCACATCATCCAGCGGCAGGTCGCGATGCTTTTTTGCAATTTTTCGCTGTT
>SLNO01000051.1 GCA_007132975.1 Balneolales bacterium | reverse complement strand
GGTACTGGTACTCACGCAACAGATAGGGCTGCAGCATCACATGCGTGGACTCGTCACGGTCGAACTTCTGATGGGTGATACCAACGATGCGGCGGTCCCGGATGGCCTGCAGCAGGTCCCGTATGTGCTCCTTGCCGGCAAACAGGTGCACCGAGTCGAAGTCCAGGTACCGAATGGCTCCGCGCCCGTCCCGCAGCGATTCGGTGAGGATATCCGCCGTGCGCACCAGCCCCATGAACCTCAGGAACCCGTTCACATCCAGGCTCTTCTCCCGGTTGATCCGGTAGCCGCGGTGCCGCCGGTCGTACTCGATCTCGATGCCGTATTCATTGCGTATGTGGCGGATGTCACGCTGCAGGGTGCGTCCCGATATCTCAAGGTCGTGCCTGTCCAGAAACTCCTGCAACTCCCTGAACGTCGGGTACCAGTCGTTGTTGATCTTCTCAGTGAGCAGCAAATAGCGTTTCAGCATGATGTCAAATGAATTATCGGTCAACCCGGCACCGGGTCAATCCGATAGTCGGCGCCGGCACCTTACTAGTTTGCCGCCAGGCTTCAAACACTCTTACACATTGCGCCTGATGCGGTTTCCCTCCCCAATATAACACCGGAACGGACAATCCCTCCGGAAAACTCGAAAACCGGGGACTGTCCGGCCGGCTGCGCTCTTTCGCAAATTTCTTTACAAATTCATTCCAGAATTACTCCTGTGCACTCCAATCCGCGATACTTCAGCGTGGCAATCCCGACTGGAATCGCATCATTAGTCACTTACAAAGTAGTACCTGAATACGACATATGGCGTCGCATCAAAACGGCAATGAGCGGCATGAGGGGTTTCAGCACCATATCGGTTGAAATTTGGCCTAAAATGCAGACCATCCCGCCCATGAACCGGAGCTCATGCACAAGAGATTTTAGTGCCTTGAGGTCAGAAGAAATAATTCCGATTACTTCTCGTGGATAATGGCTTTTGCAGAGAAGTCGGTTGCTTTTGTGTCTCGGAAAAGGACGAACTTTTTTTTGTTGCTCTTCAAGACCCCTTACCGGCATGTGCAGGAGTTTGCTATATTATGCACTAGTGCTGCGCATTGCTATTGACCGATGCAACACTTCTCTCTCAAATATTGCTTGGCCGTTTTTTCACAGGTTTTACGATGCGTTAACAAGCCGCTACCCTGCTGCTTGCCAATCCATACACAAACACAGAAAGCCATGAAAACATCGCCGCTTCAGAGGCAGTCTCCTCTTCATCCGGCTGCACCCGCATTTCTGATTGCCTGCATACTGCTTTTGATTTCAGTTCCGCTCTCGAATAATGCAAATGGCCAGCTTCTCACACCCTACCCTGAAATCTATCCGGGCGCGGTCCCACAGTTTGAAGGAAGCGCCACCCATTTCGTAAGCAAGGACAGTTTCGATCAGGTCCTTTCTTTCTATGTGCGAAAACGCGGCGCACCCACCTCGGAACAGGACTTGGGCAATCAGGGCAAAACCGCATGGTTCAAATATGTGGACCAGCTTCCGGATCCGGGCGGACTCACAATCGCTCACGCAACAAAGCAGAACCGCTCCGTCAGTGAGGCACTTCGCAATCTCGAAAACGTTATGACTTATCAAAAGGCGATCACAAAAGAGGAGTTTGACGCCATCAAAACACGGTTCGATCATCTGCGAGGCGCTTATTTCATTCAAAACAGTTTGGATAACGGCCGCACCTTCTTCAAAGACGAGATTATCTACCGTCGCTGCCACGACAGGATGACCGGCGGCAGTATGGACCCCGCTGAGATGGAGCGTATGGTCATGCAGGCCAATGAACTGATGATGAGCGGACGCACCCAGGAAGGTTTGGATCTGATCGAAGAGATGCGCCGGGCAGCCACCGCCAATATCCAGGGCATAACCGGACGTCCGGGCGCGGACATGTGGATCAAATGCCTGGAGGAAATGGAAGAGAATGCCTATTCCGTAGCCATACGCATTGTCGGAATGTGAAGATGTGAAATGACCATGACACTTTTTAATCATGCTCATATGGGACCGGGCTACGGTCATGGACATTTCATGTGGCCAGGGCAGACAATCCGCCTGAAAACAAGTCAGGCGGATTGTTTCATTTCTATCTCAGTGTTAAAGCGGACTCATTCAACGATGCGCTTTTGCCAGAGGGTGATCCGGTTGGCTCACAACAATCTCGATATCGACCCGTCGATTGGCCCTGCGTCCCTCGGGATTGTCCGAGCCATCCGGGTTTGTGTTGTGCGCGACGGGATGCGACATCCCCTTTCCAATGGCGACAAGCCGGTTGGGGGAGATCCCGTATTCCGAAACCAGCACTTCAAGCACGGCATTGGCCCGACGCTCGGAAAGCTTTTTGTTGTAGCCGGCCGATCCGAGCCCGTCGGTATGACCTACAACCCGAACTTTCGAATCCGGATAGGCTTCGATCATCCGGGCAGCGCTCAGCAGACCCGTACGCGCATCCTGTGACACATCGGCACTGTCGAACCCAAAAATCAGGTCCACCGGAAGCACGAGCCGCAGTCCGTCCTCGATCGGGACAGTCTCACCGAATTCGGACTGTTTCATCATAGAAACCGCAAGTCCGACGCGCGCGCTCACAATTTCCGAGGGCTCGACACCCAGGCGCTTGGCAATCCGGCCAATATCATTGATCATAAACTGCTGCAAGGTCAGGGTTCCCAGATTCTGGAACCTGCCGCTCAATTCGGCCACCTCCGCCGCTCTCTTTCGGAGCATCTCACGAGGCATCATTTTTTCCGTCAAATCTTCGGCGAAGGCACGTGTAAACATGTAGCCGGAAGCATCGGTGTTGTCCGCCTGGCGGGATGTGTCCGACATGAACGTCTGCAGCGTCTGCAGTGCCTGTCGTGGAGCCTGCCGGGCAAACACCTCATCAGGCGCATTCGCCAGTTCACTCACAAAATGAACCGGCCTTTCGTTGACAAACTGCAGGGGTGTGGCCGGTTCAGGCAGATCCAACCGATGAATACAACCACCCTGCACGGTGAACCCTGTGCAAAGGCGGGTCCGGGTACCAATAAAATTCCCGCGTCCAAGTGCTTCCTCACCGGTTCCGGTAAAGGCCCGCGGTCGACGCAGGAAAATGGTGAAGTGCATGGTCATGATGTCATTGCCCGCATTCAAGCCCCTCTCGATCCTGTAGGTGATGAAAAGCTGGTTTTCAGCAATGTGGTATTCAACTTGCTTCAGATCGCTGGAATGCATCCCCCCTGAAAAAAAAATACTTGGAGTGGAAACACCACCGCGACCCGACTCCCCGCGTGTCGGATCCGGCTCCCATCCGTCCTCAAGCGGTATCACACGGCTAAGAGTATCAATCTGCGTTCGGCCTTCCACGGCACCACTTCCCTGAACCCGCACCTCAACACGCATAGGGATCTGTCTTTCTTCATAGCTTGTGCGCGGAGGTGGAATCGATACCTGCTCAAGATAATGACCCGTGTTGAGCGCCACTTCCACCCGCATGCTATCCATGCTTTCGGGCCTGACCACCACCAGCAGGAACTCCTGGACCCCCTCGAGCTGCCGGATGCCGTGTACGAAGGTACGGAAACGTGTAGGCTGCACCATGTGCGGACGGGGAAGCATCAGGAATGTGGCCCGGTTGGTGCCCAGATGGTAGCCCGACAGCAGATTGTACATCTGAGTTAGCGTTGTCTGCGTGGAGTACCGCTCACGTCTCTCACTGGAAGCATCCGTATTGATGCTGGACGTTTCCGTGTTCGTGTTGGTCCATTTACCTGATATGGTGTGGGAAGCCTCGAATTTACCGGCCTGACTTTCCGGACTGGTGTACTTGCCGGTGTGGGATACCCCGATCTCGGTGCCGGACACCTTCTGGAACGACTTGTCTGTCCCGACTTTCGAGCTCGATCCGATCAAACCTTCTCCACTCTCCGTGACGGCCTGGATCAGCTCCCTGTTCTTGGGTTCAAAATCCACAATATGGGGATAATCAGAGAGCGGAACGTCATCATCCTCCGGAAATACCGACACATTGAGCAGCACCCCGTAACAGGCCAGATAACGTCCCAGCATCATGGTGTTGAAGGATCTGGCGTCATTAATGAACTCGATCTGTGATTCCAGGTCAAATTGCGCATCCACGTTCAGCGGTCCCTGGATGCCGGTCACCGACACGGCAACTTTGAGGTAACAAACACGGTCGCCGCACCGGCCGGGAATCTGCTCCTGATCGGGCTCATACGCGAAAACGGCCACCGACGGCCGCCATTCGGGTGGATGGTCTCCGTCGCAAAAACCGGTGTTCATCATCCCGGAACTCACATCTACAAGTTTCCACGGGATATCTACGGGAAGGGGTAATTCAGGCATAGCGTTACCTCCGAATAAAGGTTCGTTATAGGGGATGTACAGCAGATGATTGATTGCCATTGGCAGGCAGGATACCCTCAGATAAGGCGTCTGATAGTGATGATTTCTTGCCCGACTAAGTAAATATACGTACGGGCTTATACTTAGCGCAACTAATTGTTTTTTATTTTAATGTTACTATCTGAAAAAACACCAAACAGATAGCCATATAGCCATTATATACGCCAAAAAAAAGAAAGGTTTCACCGGTTTGTACAATACATTTACAGCAGAAGTACTACCTTGGTAAGATACAGGCCGAGACCGGTTTACTTTCATTCTCTGCCCAGAATGAGACACAGCCTGCTTTCCGATTGACTTCTCTTTATGTCCGATGGGAGAAACGGCATAAAACTGCTCAATAAGGTCTATTACCTCTACCCGGTTGGCCTGGATTACGACCTCACCTTCTACGCACAAATTGAACTCCGGCTCTGACGCCGCCAACCATCAAACCCAACAAACATGAACAATACCGTTTATAGAGCACTCTGGTTCCTCGGCGGCCTGACCGTTGTCCACTTTCTGTTCGAGTGGATATTCAGTCTTGGTAGTGGCAGCGGCACAGCCCCGGTCATGGAAGTCTCCCGCTTCGGGATCTATGTTGCCATCAGCATCGCCTATGCACTGTTCCGCTCCCGGCCGCAACTGCTTGAAAAGGACAAGACGCTGAGTTCGTGAATGCTCAGATCCGACATCAACAGCAAAATTCCATGAACGCAGCTTTGTAAACCATTGTTTACAAATGGCATACCATCATGCAAGTGGACAATCAGTAACCATGCTATGCCGGATAACCAATAGTATGCCACGTAATCAAAAGGTATTCCAGCCATGATTGAGCTTCACAGGCTTCAAAAAGACCCTGTTTCGGATGAAATCGAAGAGCGACTGCAAGCGATGGTGGTAGCCCATCGCATAAAGCATTACGCAGCAGCTCCAACAGGGTCACCCGATGCACCACTCCCCTATATACGCGAAGGTGAAAAAATCATTTCCGGCCGGGAGGATACGGCCCGGTACCTGGACGAGCTGGAACGCTTCATGCGCGTCCAGCACACCTACAGCGCCGACGCCTGCTACATCGACCCGGAAACCGGGGAAATCTGCTGACGCGTCAGAAATGACATCCGCACAATGATAATGCCAGCTGAACACTGGAATTGCCGGCCAGATATCTAAAGTAGCAGGTGAACATCCGCAAGGCCGGCCACAGTTCAGAAATCCCAGCTGAACATCGAACATCCCAGCCGCACATCAGAAATGCCATCCACACAGGTTCCAGTAATGCAGGCTGGAGAGATAGGCGGCCGAAAGCAGTACGAACAGGGCCGGCGCCACCCACGCAAGCGGTACACGGTCAGACCGCACCAGGACCACCACCAATGTCACCAGCAGCAACACCGCAACCCAAGGCAGCAGGTTGGCAACGTAAAACACATCCGGCACCCCGTAGGCGAATCCCATGAAGACCTCATACAACGGGATTGACAGAGCGCCGAAAATTATCAGTAGTATCTGCAGCACGAAAACAACGGAGATCGTCAGCGTGAGGGTCGAGACCGCATCAAGGTGCGCGCTTTGCCGGCGCAGCACGCGGACCGGCAGCCGTATCATGTAAAACAGGATGACCCCAATGAAGATCAGCAGCGCCGTGATGAGCAGCATGCGCTGAATGGATGCGCGCTCGTGGAACCGTATGCGCTCCAGTGCGGTGCGACCCGATGTGAACACGTGCGTTATGCGTCCGTCCGCCTCGCGGAAGGCCAGATGATAGTTGTCGTCGATGGATGCGAACAGCAGCGTATCCACGCGTACCAGCCGCCTGGTGGCGCCGGTGTGGTCGGGCATGCCCAGATAGCCGTCATCGGTCACCCAAAGCGACATCTCCCCCACCATGCCAATCAGCACTCCGGTCTTGGCCATGGAACTCCGGTTGTACCGGGTGTCGCGGAAGTGTCCGGCAAAATCGCGAAGCGGGCGACCGTCAACAAATGGCTCGGTTTCCGCGGTGGCAGCTGTGACGGGAGGAACCGGAATTTCTTCAGTCAAGGCTTCCGGGTCGAGGTCGGGAATGGGAGCTGGCTCTGACATGGGTGCGTGCTCAGGCGTGGGCGCTGACTCATGTAATGGCGCCGACTCGGGCAAGGGTTCTGACTCGGGCAATAGCGCTGAATCAGGCACCGCACCCGGCAAAAACGCATCCACCAGCCGGTCGGTCACGTCGGACATAAACCAGGCATTCATTGTATTGGTAAACACGAACAGGGCCGCATTGTGCTCCGGGAAGATCATCATGCGCGTCATCAGTCCGGGATATCCGCCGTCATGCGACACGACCCGGTGTCCGCCCCACTCCATCACCATCCACAAGAACCCCATGCCATCCGCCAGGCGCGGATGGTGCGTGAACTGGACCTGGCTGCTCCACTGAAACAGCTCCCGCAAGGCCTGCTGCTCATCCGGAAGCGGCCCCGGCGCCGTCGCAAATTCCAGGAACCGGATGATATCGGCCGTGGTGGCGAGCATCTGTCCGGCCGGACCATCCTTCACATAAACAAACGGAACCTCCTGCAGCTCCCCGCCGATCGGGAAATACCCCGGGACCGCCTGCGCAACCGCGCGCTCATCCGGGTCAAAAGTGGCGCCATCCATGCCGAGCGGACGGAAAACGCGGTCGGCAACTACCTCACTGAACGCGGCACCACCCGCGCGCTCCATCAGATATCCGGCCAGCATCACGCCATAGTTGGAATATGACATCACCTCCCCCGGCGGCAGCACACGCCAGGGCAGCAACTCCCGCGCGCCATGCCCGAGCGAGGGCAATTCCTCGCGCGTCCGGGCGCTCTTGCCGATGGAGAAATCATCGAGCCCGGGCGTATGTGTGAGCAGGTGCCGCAGCGTCACGGGCCGGTCGAACGTATCCGGAAACAGCGGCGGATCGAACCATTCATTCACATCGGCGTCGAGGTCCAGCCGCCCCTCCTCTACCAGCGACAGCGCCGCGAGCCCGGTGAACGGCTTGGCAATGGAGGCCATGGGCAGTAGAGAAGTTTCCGGGTGGATGGGGGTCCGGGTGTGCGGCGAACCGTATCCGTGGATGAGCTGATAAACCGCCTCGCCGTCCTGCACCCACAAGGCCACGGCTCCCGGCGTGTTGTGCTGCCCCGCCAGGCGCGCGATTTCGGCATCAAGATGCGCGCTGGTTTCTGCTTTTTCCCGGGCTTCCGCTGTCCGTGGTTCCCCGGTTTGCATGGGATACGCGGCGCCGGCCGCAAGCCCCATCCACAAGAGACACATCAATAATGATTTTCCCATATCCCCTCGTATCCAAAATGTTCGGTTGGGACTGCCGGAGGAATAATAGCCGGAATCCCGCGTGCACAGCACAGGTGTTCTTCAAGATATTACGAAAAAATCGGGATATTTCAGGATAACAGGCTATCTCTTGCGCGAAAGAAATCCCACCAGGGCAACAAAGAGGGCGGCTCCGATGATCGACCAGATCACCGGAAACTCGACGCCGCCGGTGCGAATCATAAACAGTTCCGGCAGATCGAGCCAATTGGCCAAACCCATTCCGATGACAGCACCGATGAAACCGATCACGATCGACAGCAGGCACCCGCCCCGGCTGTACCCTGAGATTGCCTGTCCAATCGATCCGCAGACACCCGCAATGATCAGCAAAAAGATGAAGCTCAAAAAACTCATGACATTGAATTATATTCCTGATTCCGGTTGTCAATAAAATACGATATATCCGGGTATTTCCACCAACGATCAAAGAATGCACCAACATGACGCAATGACGCAGCTGAACAGATACAGGGGCTGCAGCCCTCATCCCAGATCAAGAATGACCGGCATCCTGTCGCCGCTTTTGATGGTCCTGGTGTTGTACTCCTGCTCGGGCGACCCGTCGCAAACCGACCCTCCACCTCACAGTCACCACCGCATGGCCGAATCCATCCCCTTCTCTGAAGAAAAAGCAGAATATCTCTATCAGTTTGCCTACGCGTGCATCGACAAGGAGTTTCCCCACAAGCCCGGACACGTTTGGGGCGATGTAAGCCGGCTCATGACACCGCGTGAGCGGCATCCGGCTTTCTACGGCTGCTTCGACTGGCACTCGGCGGTGCATGGACACTGGACGCTCGTCACCATCCTGAGCCGTTTCCCCGACTTTGTGCACCGTGAGGACATCCTCAGGAAACTCACGGCCAACATCACCCGGGAGAACATCCAACAGGAAATGGAGCTCTTTCGAGAGGATGACAACCGCACGTTCCAGCGCACGTATGGGTGGGCATGGCTGCTCAAGCTCGACCTGGCCCTGCGGGATTGGGACGACCCCGTGGCCCGCGAGCTGCACAGTTACCTTGCACCGCTGACGGAGCTGCTTGCGGACCGGTTCATTGAGTTCCTGGATGTGCTGAACTACCCGATCCGTGTCGGCGAGCATCCCAACACCGCCTTCGGGATGTCCTTCGCGTACGATTACGCATCCCGCTTCCACCCGGAATTGGCTCGCACCATCGAGACCCGGGGCAGGGATTTTTTCCTGTCGGACCGGAACTGCCCGATCGACTGGGAGCCCGGCGGATTCGACTTCCTCTCCCCCTGCCTGCAGCAAGCTTCGCTGATGACGAAAATCCTGCCGGCTGAGGAGTTCCGTGTGTGGGTGGATGGGTTTCTGCCCGGCCTGCTCGCGCAACCGGACGAGGTGCTGATCCCGGCCGTAGTACCCGACGCCAGTGACGGGAAACTGGCCCACCTGGACGGCCTCAACTTCAGCCGCGCTTGGTGCCTGTTTGAGATGGCGCATGTCCTGGAAAACCCCCGCCTGCTGCAAACCGGGCTGAACCATTTCAACTACAGCTATGAGCTGCTGGATACCGATGAGTATGCCGGATCGCATTGGCTGGCTTCGTTTGCCACCCATGCCATCGTGAAAAGCCAGGCCGACCGTGAGGATTAATGCAACATCCTGAAATAATCCTGCGTTTGATGGACATGAACGGTATATTTTGCTATTATTCTGCTAAATCATTATCAAAAAAAACTGTAAACAAATACGAGGATATTACCATGGGACGAGACATTGAACTTTTCAAAAGCAAGGAGCGGAAAGGACGTCAGGAAGTTGCAGAGTTTTTGCGCCAGCTGGCCGATAAGGTAGCCGCCGGAAGCCTGGTCCTGAAACAGGGGCAGGATGAAGTGAACCTTGTGCTGCCGGAAAATGTGATCCTGGAAGTGGAAGTAGAGGATGTGCAGAAGCGCAAAAAGGGCGTCCAGCACAAGTTGGAGATCGAGCTGAAATGGTACGACAACGATGACGCCGGCGGTCCGCTAGAACTGGAATGATCGCCTGACAAGTCAGGGGTCGGGCTGGCCCGAGACCCGGGCCGGCTCACTCCTGCATCGTGACCCGGAACGGATCATCCTCATCGTACTTCGCCTCCTGGAACTTGATTCGCCAGGGCCGTTTTCTGAACGTTACCCAGCTCAGGAATCCGGCGGCAAGTGCCATCAGGAGTGAGAAAGAGGTCTGCATAGGAAAACGTCCAAGTTCACCGCTGTCTGCAACGGCCAGGGACAGTTCTGCCCGGTCAAGGATGTTGAGAAACAGTTTGCGCATGACATCCTCTTCATGAGGATCGTCCTCTGTGGCGTCCGCTTCGGAAACATCCTCATCACGATCCGGTGAGAGGGCTTCCCTGTCATCCGGCAGATGCTCGTCCGGCGCAGCCAGCCCCTCTTCGGGAACCAGCGACCATTCCTCTTCCGGCAAGCCCGGTGTGCCGCCCAGCCGCTCTGATACCGGCACTTCGGGCAGCGTCTCCGGATCCACGTGGTCTTTCAGCAATGCCGTAAGCACGATCAGGAAGACCAGCACCATCTGCACTCCGGTAACGGCTGTGAAGTGGAGCAGCCGCAACGGTATATTCAGAGGTGGCAGCACCCTTGCGGCCCTTTCCCCGATATAAAAAGGGATTACGAAGAGCAGTGCGAATGTCCCGACCCCGATAATGGTGCTCAGTCCGTATCCGTAGTCACGGATGTAAAAGAAAAAAATACCGATTAAGAGTCCAGCAAACGCATATGGCAGGTTGATCAAAACCCATCTTAGCAGCAAAAACTTGTCGGGGAGCTGCCGGCTGCTCGTGGATTGACTGCCCTGGTCCTGCGAAACATCCGTCTGATTGCGGGGTGACTCCTGCTGCTCCCGGGTGGCACCAGCCTCGTCGCGGGATGATCCCTTTTCCCCATCCGGATTGTTGTTCTTATCCTCCTTGTCCGCCATATGATACCTGTCCTGAAATATTTTCTTTGTGATGCAAAAAATAGATGCAATTTGGCGCTGACCTCATGCGCAAAGGCCACTGCCTGACTCGGAAAATAAGAAATCCGCCTTAAAAAAACGTGGAAGAAGAACCGGTGCCTTAGGTCACGTTTCCAGCGCTTTGAGAACTGCATCGACGTGACTGTTCATCCGGAAATTGTCCTCGTGGCGCAGCACGATTTTTTTCCGGGTATCGATCAGGAAGGTGATCCGCCTCGACAGCATCCCGAAAAGACCCAGAACGCCGAACTGTTTATGGACCGACCCGTCCTTGTCGGACAGCAGCGGATACGGCAGGTCGTGTTTGCCGATGAAGGAGAGATGATCGTCCTGCGGGTCCCGGCTCACTCCCGCCACCGTGACGCCATGCTTCAGAAGGGCGCTGTAGTTGTCGCGGAACGAGCAGGCCTGACGCGTACATCCGGGCGAGTCGTCTTTCGGGTAGAAAAACAGTACCACGGGGCCTTTCTCAAGGAGTGAGTTCAGGCTCACAGGGCTCCCCTCCTGGTCGGGAAGCGTGAAGTCGGGTACGGAATCACCGGTTTTCAGGGGCATGCGTAATCTATGTTCATGAAGACTTGTAAATTTGGACCTCATCCAGGCCCTGTTCCATAACCTGTACACAACCGGTGCTGAAATCATTCCCTTTCCGTTTCGAGCTGTAAACGGTCTGCAATGCCAATCCCGCGGCACACTGCCAAAGCCCCGCTATCCAGCTCCGGCTTTTCAGCCAGCAAAGCCCGGTTTCAATAAGACCGCCTTGCAAAGTTTTGGATATGAACATTATTATATTATATTTACAAATAATCACTTGTTTTATAATTATTTCAAAACTATCTCACCATGATCAAATCAGCCAGTAGCTGTTCAAAAACAAGAGGGACCGGGTCACTGCTTCACAAACTGCTACTTCCACTGTTCTTCAGCATGTTGCTGACCATAATGGTCATGCCCATCGCTAGCCAGGCCCAGGAGATGTCAGGAACTTATATTATAGGTCCGGAGGGCGACTACACAACTCTTACCGATGCATTGTCTGACATCCGGGAACATAAAGTGGACGGAGAAATAATTTTGGAAGTTGAGCCCGGTATCTATGAAGAGAGTCTCGAAATCGGTTGGATCCAAACTTCTTCGTTTCAAACTGCTAATCAAGGGTTTACCATCCGCTCCACCACGGGAAATGCGGAAGATGTAATCCTGAGGGCAGGTGGTTTCTCCACTGAATTTGTGGTAAGCATCCATGCCAACAACAGTAATTTCACCTTTGAGAACTTCACCATCCAGTCAACTGATTTTAATACTCAGGGTGTAGTGTTGGACGGTCGCGGGCATCTATTCCGTGGAATGATTTTCATCGGCAGCGGGATTTCAGATGCCCGCCACAGCTCTACACTTCATATTGAGAACTGCACATTTCAAGGTGCCAGCATTGCATTCCTTGGTGCAAACAGAACACCGGGTTTGGGAGATGTGCATATCATCGGAAACACGTTCCGCAACGGAAGTATTGCAATGAACAGGCTCAGGGGAGATTACACTATCAGCGATAATGTGATTTACGCCAACCGCACCGGGATACACATCCAGAATGCGCCCGTCAACGGAAAAATTTTCAATAATTACGTACTGGTCGAAAATGAACTGCACGGCCGCGAAGGGCTCTTCCTGCACACGGTCGACTCTGTACTGGTGTATCATAATACGCTGAAAACCCTGCGTGGCAATCCTCTGAAGGTCTCCGGGGAAGCCAATATCCACCTGAATAACAACATACTTTTTGCAACAACCGACTTCGTTGTGGATCTGGAATATCCAGAATCAGTTACCTCAGACCATAACGGTTTCTACACCAGCGGTGATGATGTTGCAAGAGTCGGGGAATTCAGGGAGTGGGACGTATATGAAACATTGACAGATTTCATATCGGCAACCGGCCATGATGCTAACAGCATTTTCCGTGATCCCCGGTTTGATTTTGATGCTGAAGACGATCTTGAGCGTATGATGCCAGGGACTACTGCCTTCGAGACGGCCGGTATGGATCTTACGGAAGCAGTCCCCGAAGATATGATGGGCAACCCGCGTCCGGACACACCAAGTCTGGGGGCTTTGGAATATACCGGGACCGAGACATCGACTAGTGAACCGGCAATTACAGCGCTTCCCGATCAATTTTCGCTCTCGGGTACCTATCCGAACCCCTTCAACCCTTCCACGACCATAAGCTACGAACTATATGAGCCCACGGATATCATACTGACCGTCTTTGATGCTTATGGACGCCGCATTGCTACACTCGTAGATGAAAGACAGGCGGCAGGAAACCACACATCCGTTTTCAATGCCACCGGTCTGGCAAGCGGATTATACATCTACCGGCTAAGTTCGGCCTCACATTCCCTTACCGGAAAAATGGTTCTCGTCAAATAAGGAAATTTTCCTAATAGTAAATATAGCTTGTCTCCGCGCCCTTGCATGTGCTGAGGAACTTGGAGTGTGTGATTGCTGTCGGATGTATCTATATTCCGATCATCCATTGCAAATACCAGCTCCAAAAAACCAAGTTCATGCCTGTCCGTTATCTGCTTGCATTAGTCCTCGCCGGGTTTTTGATGATGGGCGGAGTGCAGAACCGGTCATCCGCAATGACGACCGGTATTGCAAGTGATTCCATGCAATCACCGGAATTCGACATCCTTATCTTGGGCGGCAGGGTAATCGACGGAACCGGAAATCCCTGGAGACTGGTGGATATCGGCATCACCGGCAGCCGCATCACAGCCATGGGACGGCTCACGAGCGCAACGGCCCGAAAGGTGATCGACGCCGGCGGCCTGATAGTCGCCCCGGGCTTCATCGATCCGCACTCGCATGCCGCACGCGGTCTTGCATCCGCTGAACTCAGCCACGCCCGTCCCCTGCTCACTCAGGGCATCACCACAATGTTGGCCAACCCGGATGGCGGCGGCCCGGTGGACCTGCAGCAGCAGCGCCACGATATGCTGGAACACGGACTCGGCGTGAACGTGGGCCAGTTCATCCCGCACGGATCCCTGCGCAGACAGGTCATGGGCACCGAAAACCGCGAAGCCACTCCTGAAGAACTCGAACAGATGGGATCGCTGGTCCGGCTGGGTATGGAACACGGCGCCTTCGGGCTCTCAACCGGAATTTTCTATGTGCCGGGGAGCTTTGCATCCACGGAAGAGTACATCGCCCTCAATCGCGTAGTCGCGAAATTCGGCGGGGTGCACCAGAGCCATATCCGGGACGAGTCCGACTACACCGTGGGTGTGGTGGCGGCCGTGGACGAGATCATCGAAATCACCCGTCAATCCGGTGTTACCGGCGTTGTGACGCACATCAAGGCGCTGGGTCCCGCCGTCTGGGGCACCTCTGGCGAGATCAACCGGAACATCGCCCGGGCGCGCTCAGAAGGGCTGGCCGTGTTCACCGACCAGTACCCATACGCAGCCTCGGCCACCAGCATGATGGCCGCGCTGGTGCCCGACTGGGCCCGTGAGGGCGGCGAAGAGGCCTTCCGACAGCGTATGTCAGATCCGGCCGCCCGCGAGCGCATCCTGCAGGGCATCACCGAAAACCTGGAGCGGCGCGGCGGCGCCGACCGGCTGCAATACCGGAGGTTCCTCCCGGATCCATCTGTCGAAGGCCGCCTCATCTCCGATGTCGCCGACGAGCACGGCCTCCCGCCCGAAAAACTGATCCTCTCGCAGCTCGATGAAGGCAATGCCGGACTGGTTTCCTTCAACATGAACGACGATGATGTGCGCGCTTTCATGGTAAAGCCGTGGAACATGACCTCGTCCGATGGCGGCTACGTCCCGTTCGGCAGCGGCGTCCCACACCCGCGCAACTACGGCTCCTTCCCGCGTAAAATCCGCAAATACGTCTTCGAGGAGGAGCTTTTGACTCTGGAGGATGCGGTCCGCGGCATGACCTCGCTCACCGCCGGGGTTTACGGGCTGCACGACCGCGGGCTGCTGCGTCCAGGAATGATCGCCGACATCGCCATATTCGACCCCGGTGCCATCACCGACCTCGCCACCTACAATGAGCCGCACCAGTACTCCGAAGGCATGGTCTGGGTAGTCGTCAACGGCGGCATCGCCATCCAGAACGGAGAGTTCACCGGCGGACTGTTCGGTGAAATTGTCTCGAAGCCGGGCACTCCCTGAATCCGGCCGTCAAAGACTTTTCCCCGGCAGGCGCAGCGGGCAGAACCGCATCCACACGAACCCGAACTGCGTCAGACCACATCCACCCGATTGAGAAAAACTCCCCTGGCCTGATCACTGTGCTGCTCAATCCGGCATCATCAGGTAGCGCCGGATGAATTTCCAGATGAGCCAGATGACGATGATGGCGAGTATGATTTCGAATATCTCCCGAAGCATGGCGGCCTCCGATGTGTGAGTTCGTTCCCGTAGTCCAGACTACACAATAGCGTTGAAATATCCAAGGATTTCCGGTTTTGGGGTGGCCGGGTTGGTGGAAAAATGGTATCATCGTTCTTTCACCTTAACCCTGCCAGTATGAAAAACATCGGCCTGCTCCCGCGCCTTGTCATCGGTATCGTCTCCGGAATTTTGATCGGGCTCTTCCTCCCGGAATGGACCGGGCGCATCCTCTACACCTTCACCCACTTTTTCGGCGAATTCCTGGGATTTGTGGTGCCGCTGATCATTGTTGGCTTCATTGCCGCCGGCATTGCCGAGCTGGGAGCCAGGGCCTGCAGGCTGCTTGCGGGTACGGCGGGGCTCGCCTACGCATCCACGCTCGCCGCCGGGATTGTGGCCTATTTCATCGCCATTGCCGTGATCCCGATGCTCATTGCCCACGGCGATGCCGGGGACCCAGACGCGGCCGGACTCGCACCCTATATCCAGATCAGTTTCCCGCCCATCATGGGCGTGATGACCGCGCTGGTCACGGCGTTCGTTTTCGGGCTTGGCATCAACGCCGTGCGCCACCAGAAAACCCGCTCGGTGATGTTTGAGTTTGTTGAGGAGTTCCGGGCCATCATCGTCATGGTCATCGTAAAAGTGATCATCCCCTTCCTGCCGATACATATCGCCGGCATCTTCGCCAACATGGCCGCCACGGGCGAGGCGTTCCAGACGCTGGCGGTATTTGGTCAGGTGTTCATCCTCATTGTGCTGATGCACCTGGGCTACCTGGTGGTGCAATTCTCCCTTGCCGGTGCGCGCACGGGCAAGAATCCATTCCGGGCGCTCAAGAACATGAGCCCTGCCTACACCACGGCCCTCGGGACCATGTCCAGCGCCGCCACCATTCCGGTGACCCTTCAGAGCGTGAAATCCAACGGTGTGCGCGAGCGCGTGGCCGAATTTGTTGTGCCGCTGCTGGCCACCATCCATCTGGCCGGAAGCACCATAACCCTGGTCTCCTGCTCGGTTGCGGTGCTGATCCTGTCCGGCATCTCACCAGCCTTCGGTGACTTCCTGCCGTTCATAATACTGCTGGGAGTCACCATGATCGCCGCTCCCGGTGTACCGGGCGGGGCTGTGATGGCCGCGCTGGGACTCATGTCCTCCATCCTTGGCTTCACCGATGCGCAGCTCGGCCTCATGCTGGCGCTTTATATGGCCCAGGATGGATTTGGCACAGCCTGTAACGTGACCGGCGACGGCGCCATATCGCTTATGGTCGATTCCTGGATGGATGCGTCCCCCGCCCCGGATTCCGGCACCAAAGCCGATGGGTAGCACGCGCAAGGGCATCCCGTTTCACTCACCGGATTCGCGGAGCTCATCCATCATTTCATGGACCCGGAGCAGCAGCTGGGGCTCCCGCTCAATGGCCAGATGTACCTCGGAATAGCGCTGCTGGGACAGGCCCTCTCTCTCGATGACCGAGATGAATCGCTCCCGGTCCGCCACCGGGTCCAACTCCAGCCGTTGGGCTGCTATGTTGATTTTCGCATACTTTTCAAGATCGGCGTCCGTGATCTCCGGCACTTCCGGAGCCACCTCGCCTTCGAGGATCTCTTCCGCGGGATCGGTTGCCATCGGATCTTCCGGCTCGCTTTCACATGCCGCAAACGTGAAGGCTGTCAGTAGTGCGATGATGAATGTATATCGTAACATGGTCTTGTTCTTTTGTGCTTCTCTGTCCGCAGCCGTGATACCGGCTGCAGTGAATGGTTCATGCTTCAGGGTGTGTAACTGACTGGGTCGGGAATTATTCTGTGTCAATTTTGCAGGTTTCCGCACATATCGGACCTCATCTCTTGAATCCTGAAGAGCCTGAACGGGAGAAAAATCGGCGCGGCATTAACGTTCCATGGCTGGCGGATGGCGCCTGTGCCGGGACCGGCGATCAGCGGATCAGCGTCATCTTGCCGTGGGCGGTCCAGCCGGGCGTGTCGACGCGGTAAACGTAGATGCCCCCGGCCAGGTCGCCCGCATCCACCCGGATGGTGTGATAACCGGCCGACAGGCGCATATGGTCGCGGACGCGGCGCACGAGCCGCCCGCTGACATCGAACAGCGAAACGGAAACCTGCGTCTCTTGCGGCAGGAATATCCGGATGTTCGTGGTGTTGTTGAATGGATTGGGATAATTCTGCCGGATTTGCGGCTCGGTTATCTCCTCGCCTTCGTGCACAAGCATGGGATCAGCAGTTACCGTGATGTCGGCAACCCGCAGCTGCGCCCTGGACCCGCTGACGGGGTCGGCCTGCTCGCCGGTGAAGTAGTATTTCCAGCGGAGCTCCACATAGGGCTTGTTCCACACGGATTGCGGCAGGCGGATATCCACGAAGCGGAGGCTGTGGCCGGCTTCGTGGTGGCGCCTGTACTCCACCGGATCCCCCCACTCGTCGGTCACATCCCGGTACTCCCCTTCGCCATTGATCCGGTACTGCAGACGCAAATGGTAGACGCGGGAGTTGGGCTCAACAGTACCCCCGGTCCAGCTCACACGGATGTTTTTCATGCCGCGGGTATCAAGCGCCAGCACGGCAGCGCCCAGCCGGGTGCCCGGATAACCGGGGTTGCCCTCCGGGCTGCTGGTATTCAGAAAAGCGAAGCCGGCGTCCCCCAGACCGTTGATGCGTGTCCGCGAGTCCAGGTTGTAGGCGCCGTTTGTGAAACCGGCGACGGGTGACCGCAAGCCGGGATCGGTGTCGGCCATGTACTGAAACGCCATGTTCTCCGGGAAGCTGCCGGGCTCGGCATCCGGTTCCCAGGCCCGGAAGTGGTAGGGCCCATCCTCAAGCACGTGCGGCTCGGGATAGAGGTCAGGCGCTTCCGAAGCCGGCACGAACACAGCCCTGAGACCCATATTCATTCCATTGTGGATGCGGATCTGCTCCTGCCAGGAATGGATGCGTGTCACCTCGCGAGTCTTCTGGTCGTACTCCTCCCAGTGCGAGAACCGGTAGCCGCTGTAAGGCCTGGCTTTGAGGTCCAGCGGAATGCCTTTGAAATAGGTGCCCGTCCACGGCCACGGGCTCTCCCTCCCGGCCGTCCCCGCTGTGTTTTCGTCGATGGTCAGGTGGTTCACCTGCACGCGTCCCTTGTGCGTTGCCGAGACATCCACCTGTATCCGGAACATCTCCTTCAACCCGAAGAAATCCATCAGGTGTTCGCGGACATAGCCCGGCCTGCGTTGCGCAAAATCACGCATGCGCTCCACGTTGAAATGCCACCGAGATTTTGACTCGATCTGTCCCCAGCGAAGGATATGCTCTTCAATGACCGGCTCCAGCGATTCCTCGAACCGGTCGATCAGCGCAATCACGTGCTCGGGCAGAAAGATGGTGTTCAGGTAATCTGCCGATCGCCGGATGAACTCGGTGCGAAACTCATCGTTGCGCAGCAGTCTGCGGATCAGCACCGTGGACCACGGATCGTTGGAGAAGCCGTCGTGCTTGTCGTTGGTCATGTGCCGGATCATGTCGAAACTGGCCACGCGCCACGGGTTCAGCAGCCCGAAACCCGCATCCATATCCACCACCATCCAGCGCCAGCGTCCATCATGCCCGGGCGGCGCATCCGGGTTCCAATCTGTGCGTAGCCGCCAGTATTCGATGTTGTTGCCGGGCCAGTCCACATTGCGGATGATCATCTGGGCGATGATGTAGTCCAGGTAGTTGTCGACGTCCATCATGGTGCGGATCTGGTCGTAGACCTCCCTGCTGGCCGGATCGTTTTCCTGGATGAAATCCATCATCGCCGAGTAGTGGAGGCTGTCTCCGGCCTTGGGATCCATTTCGTTCTGTAGCAGATCCACATTGTCCGGGTCCACGCCCCACGTGCGCGCCAGGTAATCCTCATCGTAGCGCTCGCGGATGTTCATGATGCCCCAGAACTCGCCGTTGATGAACACCACCGTGGCCCGGTATTCCTGGGTGTCCATGTTCAGCTCGCGGACCAGCGTCTGCATGAAGCCGTCGCGGAACATGGTGGAACGGCCGAAGAAATCCTGCCCGGAATTGCGCAGGATGAGCCGGTTGTAATCACGGTACGGCAGGTCCGGGAAAAACGGATAGTTGAACCGGCTTTCGCCGTAGTCGCTTCGGGCGTACAGGCGCAGGGATTTCAGTGGCAGGGTCCGGGAACGCCCGCCGTGGACCCGGATGCCGATATCCTGGGCGAACACGCGCTGCCCCTGCTCATCGAAAAACTCCATGGATGCCGGCCTCTCCCACTCAATTCCCCGCTGGACATAGTTGCCGAACAGGTGCGGCTCGTCCCTTTTGGGATCGTCTTCGGGTCCGCCCAGTTCATAATGGATTCCCGGGACGTAGATCCCCGTTTCATGGTCGAACAGGTGCAGCGAGTCGGTGGATAGCGAAACGACCGGCAGATTATACCGCGAATCGCCCCGACTGTCCACAAAATACGTATGCGTGGCAACCGGTGATGGCTTGCTCCCATCACGAAAGGCACGGGCCCGGACAACAGTGCCTTTGAACACCTGCCCCTGCGGAGGGTGCCATTTGTACCCGAGGATCAACGGGATTTCGGGTGGTGAGGTGGGGATGGTGGATATGCCGTTTGGCTCGGGTGTGCGGTCGGTGATACGGATGGGACCGTTTGCAACCGGGCTGGTGCTGTCGGGCTCGGAACCGTCGATGGTGTACCGAATCTGGATCCCGGGGGTGGATGCGGCCGGGCCGGATCCGGCTGACGATACCGCTGACATTGCCGACCCACGTTCTCCATCAGCGCTGGAAAAAACACCGCTTTCGGATGCTCCGATATCCAGGTAAAGATCAAAACCGGATGTGTAGAAGCCACCCTCATGCGAGAAAACCGGCGGATCCAGGATCTCATCGAATCCGTCTGACTCATTGGAAAACCCGGGTGTCGGCCGATTGAAGAAGGCCCAGTTGTCCGCCCCGTCGGGCAGGCGTCCATAGGAGACATCAACCGGCAGCTCGATGGGGGGAACACGGTCCAAAACGTTGCCGTTGAAATCGGTTAGGGAAACCGGCTCGCCAAAACGGCTCACGCGGAAGCCGGCGTGCATCGGCCGGCCAGCCGCCGCGCGGTTCTTCCCGGAGGCGAACACCAGCAGGAACTCACCGGGAGCAATGGTGGTGTCGGGAAATACCCATCGCCAGGGACGCCCGTCATCGTCCGAGAGCCCAAATCCCGCCAGTCTTACCGGTTCATTCCCCCTGTTGAACAGCTCGATCCATGGCTGCGCATCGCCATCCTCATCCACAATACCTGAGCTGTTGGAAGCCAGGATCTCGTTGATCACCACCTGCGATGGCGCCTGCTGCGCACCGGCCGGGATGCCGGTCAGAAACAGGACAGCGTACAGTGCCGAGAAGATGAGAAAGCGGGTAATCATTGTGTGGTATGGCTTAAAAACGCCTTCCAAAACTGATACCGGGAATGACGCGGAAACCGCGCGGATCTATGATGTCGCGAAAATCGAGGACACCGCGATCGTCCAGCTCCTCGAAGAAG
Source organism: Balneolales bacterium (assembly GCA_007132975.1). Lineage (GTDB taxonomy): Bacteria > Bacteroidota > Rhodothermia > Balneolales > Natronogracilivirgulaceae > SKNL01. Next base: position 4,775 of record SLNO01000051.1, on the reverse strand, counting down.
CCAGATATCTCATTGTGCATGGTCAGCATGTAAAACGGGTGCAAGCCTATCCGGAACAGATAGTTTTCAAGCGAGAGCCGGTAACCAATGGTGGATGTGAGGGCTATGCCGAAGTAACGGTTGCCCAGTTCAATGTCGTTGTAACCGACGTCGAACGGTCCGCCCCAGAAATCGAACGAGAACAGGGTGGCCCCGAGTCCCAGCTCCAGCCTGCGGATACCGCTGAATAACGAGTAGCTGACTGATACAGGAACGGTGTGCAGCTTGATGCTCACATCCTCGCCGGTCTCTTCGTAGGTGATTTCATCGACGTAGGTGAGTCGCGAGGCCCCCACGCGGAGATGGATATTGTCGCGCAGGGTCCGTTCGTAGTTGACCCCGAACAGGTTCAGTGTATTGCCGAACATTTCCATGAAAACGGCATTCTTCTGCACTGGCGGTGAGTCCACCTGAATGTTGCTGACCGTCGGGGTCTGGGATTGGGCTGAAAGGCTGACTGGCAGTATGATCAGGGCTGCAGCGAGCACTACCTTCTGCAGTGGCCGGATTGCCCGGAAGAGGTGCGTCATATGATCGTCATCCAGTATCGTGTCCCGTTTCACGCAAACGGGTAATATGCGGGGCCAAGCTGTATGGGATTTTTTATATCCTCAGAAAATAACCAGTTTTTTGGTACAAATTCAACAAAAACTGTGCCTGCGGCGCTTTGGGAAAAGGCAACCGGCTGTTCCTCTGCGCTGCAGCGGACGTGTGCGCAATTGCGCGGGCATCTTCCACTGTTCAAAAAGTTAAAATGCAACTCACGGATTCAATACGCAGACGAGCAGTTGCAGCCAGCGTATGTCCGTGATCAGCATTCAGAAAAGTATGCCGAACATGGCGGATATGGTGCCGTTATACAGTTCACGGTCACTGTCCGGGTTATCATTGATATCCAGGATGCTCAGCACATAACGGAGGTCAACGGTAAACCTGGTTACACGGCCGTATTCAAAGCCTGCTCCCACGATCACATTCAGGTCTGTATTGCGGAACTGGTCTCTGATATTGCCGGAAAACCGCTCATCGAAGTCTGCGCCAAATACATCGCCTCTGAGATTTCCATTGAATCGGGCACTCGTATTGTATGAAAAGGCAACGCCCGCCAGCAAGTGGTAAGTATATCCGGAGGGTTCGTAACGGGGCGGTTCCGGGAACGGAATCCAGGTGCCCAATCGGAACAGCAGCGGCAACTCGATGTAGTGCATCATCAGGTTGCCGTCTATGCGAAGTTCGCGGTCGCGGATATCCACGTTTTCCTTTATGCGTCCGCCACGGGTGGAAAAGTTGATCTCCGGCTGGATGGAGAATGAGGGTGTCACATAGTAACGCATGTACCCGCCGCCTGTGAACCGGGAGACCAGGCCGGGGCTTAGCGAAACAGTGACATCATCGACCGCTGTTGTGACGAATGAGCCATACATGTGAGCATAGCTTTTACCGATATGCAGGCCGTACTGAAGGCCCTGGCTGCTGGCCGGAACGACAAAAAAAAGTAATGGGATCAGGAAAAAGAACCGTTTGATGTTGCTTGTCATTGCAGTAAACCGATCTCAAATGATTGAATTGCAAATTGGGTGTTCGGGAAGATAAAAAAAAACCCGCGGTATTTGCCGCGGGTTTTTTAAGCTGGTGTGGCACATCTTTATTTTTTCACCCTTTCAAAATACAGCGCATCAACATGGATCGCGTAGTAGGGATAGCAAGGGATTGAGATGTTTTCAACGAGATCGCCTTTATACGTGGTAAACGGTCCCGATGGCGGCCTGAACGAAGGAAGGGTCTCAGCCGTATATCCCTGAATCTTTACCGGCTCTTTTTTACCTTCCTGAACTCCCCCGCCGGGTTCATCGTATGTAAAATTGACGATACACCTTCCATTAAGAGGTGACACGGTGACGGTCCCGATAGGAGTGCCTTTTGAACCTGCCCGCAACTTCTGGGTTTCACCATCCTTCGATTTGAAAATGTACCACCAGGCTGCCCCAGGTCCCCTCTTGTCCCCGCCATAGGCAGTGTCCGTCTTCTCTATAAGCACAGTCTGGGTGCTGGTGCTTAGAGTAAGATGGACCGACATATCAGCAAACACGCCCTGGATCATACCCGGCTTCAGTTCGAAGCTGCCGCCATGCTGACGCACATCATCAAGAATCTCATGGAATGCCTCAAGGTTGAGGTCATCGAATATTTGATTCTCTGCAACATCGAACTCCTTGAATTCGATAATGGTCCAAATGACGGCCTGGATCTCCTTGTAGCTTGCTCCATCCACGCTGTTCATGTAACTGCGGCGCATGTTCAGGAGATAGTTCAGCTTGTTCCAGTTCCTGTCATCCATGGTGGAATAAAGCGCCACCCCGTCGTAAACCTCACCATCGGTCCCAATGGGAGCCGACCAATGCGCGCACCAGCCAAGGTAATCACCATCCAGTATCATCGCATTTTCACCGATGTTGCTAAGGTTTACATTGAAGTATGCATCTCTGCTGTTTTTTTCCACTTTGACTGTGACGTTGTCAGCGTCCGGTATCATCGTGAAGTTTGGTATTTTGTCGGCTGCATCTTCAAATGTCCCCACGCGAGCATCCTGCACATCGCAATTGGTGAACACGAGGGCCACCAGAAGCATTGACAGGACAGATTTGATTGCATTTTTGCTATTCATCAAGAGCCCTCTTTTTTAAAAATGGTCGTTAGGTTATGTATACTTGCACCAAAGCACTGTACAGAAGCAAATGTAAGCAATTAACCGCTGTGTGCTCGTTAATCTTTTCTAATGATTGCAGTGATTTACCTCACACCATTTTGGCAAGGGCCCAAGGTGCCTGGCCATGAAAAATCCTCATTTCTCCTTATGTTGGCTTCAAGAAAAAGAAAACACAGACGCTGACAGATTCCCGGGATCATGAAGATCATATACATTCATGGGTTCAATTCAGGGTACCATCCCGGTGGATACAAGATCGCGTCGCTTCAAAAGATTGCGACCGTGACCGGGGTCTCTTACGACTCGTTTTCCATGCATGACGAGGTGGCCCGTTCGATCAGAAGCCAGCTGGAGAAACTGGTGGATGTGGATGTGGATGCGGATGCGGCCCTGGCCGGCACATCGCTTGGCGGATACTGGGCGGCCCGCTTCGGACGGGAATTCGGGGTGCCCGCCCTGCTGGTCAACCCCACCATCCACCCGCACCGCAGCCTGCAACGCTATGTGGGACACAAACTGCTCAATTTTGTCACGCGTGAACGGAATATCCTGCGCAGTGATGTGCCCGCGTCGTACGGCGACATCGAGCGTGATGGCGACTTCCTAGTGCTCCTGGACCAGGGCGACGAGGTGCTGGATTATCGCGAGGCCGAGCGGTGGTTTTCCGGTGGTTCCGCAGCTTCCGCAACTGCCCCGGCCGCAGATCACAAGTGCAAAATTGTCACCTTCGAGGGCGGATCGCACCGTTTCGACCACATGGACGAATCGCACCCTAAAATCCTGGATTTTCTGAAACACCAACCTCTGTCACCATGCTCAAAACTCTGATGCTTCTCATCATCCTGGCAGGATTGATCTCAACACTCGCAGTTTCTTCCGGATCATCATCCACAAACGGAAAAAACGGGCTTTTTTCAATGGATAATCTGACGGCCTGGTGCATAATACCCTATGACAGCAAAAACCGAAGCCCTCTTGAACGGGCCCGGATGCTGCGTGAACTTGGGTTCCGAAAAATGGCTTACGACTGGCGAGATCAGCACCTTCCGCATTATCCGGAAGAAATCCGGGTCCTCAGGGACCATGGCATTGAACTCACGGCGGTCTGGCTCTGGATCGACGAAATCGATGGTGACGGCCTGCAGGCCGACCAGGAGTTCATATTCAATGCCCTGGAGGATGCAGAGCTTGGCACCAGTATATGGGTCGGTTTTCATGAGAACGTCCATGCGGGGCTCCCTGACGACCAGAAAGTGGCCCGGGTTGCGGGAATCGTGGACCGGCTTCACGAAAGGGCCCTGAAATCAGGCAGCAGGGTGGCTTTGTACAATCACGGTGGCTGGGCTGGAATCCCAGAAAACCAGGTGCGCATCATCCGCGCATCCCGCTTCAACGATATCGGCATCGTTTTCAATTTCCATCACGGCCATGACCAGATCGACCGTTTTTCCGATGCGCTGCAGGTCATGAAACCCTGGCTGGAAACAGTCAACCTAAACGGCATGAAAAAGGATGGATCACACATTGTGGATATTGGCAAAGGCAATCACGAACGCGACATGATCCAGACTCTTCTGGATTCGGGCTTCTCGGGTAATATCGGTATCATTGGTCATACTACAGGTGAGGATGTCCGCGAGGTGCTGTCCCGCAACCTGCACGGGCTTGATCAGATCCTGACGGACCTGCAGGGAAATTGATGTAAACAAATGAACAAATTCCGCAAATGGATCCTGCGCCTGATGCCGGGTCTGGCGGTGCTGATGGTGGCCGGACTGATCCTGTCGCGCGTCTACCGGCCCGAAACCCGCCAGGCCGAACCGGACCTGCGCATCACCGCTTTCGACGCCGCCGAATACATCGGTGAACGGGCCGTGGTGTGCGGCATCGTGGACTCGGCCGATTTCCGGCCTGACATTGGCGGCGAGCCGACGTTCCTGAACCTGGGCCGCCCCCACCCCGACCAGCCGTTCACAGTGGTTATCTGGGGCGAGGACCGCGGGCGCTGGCCTGTGCCGCCCGACCAGCG
>SLNO01000132.1 GCA_007132975.1 Balneolales bacterium | reverse complement strand
TTTATATTAAATAATTGTTAAATTTTTGAGCTGTAATTGCGTACGGCTTCAGATCGTGCTTTTTACATCATCACAAACCCCACTATTTCTGCTTGCAAAGCGGGTGAAGCCGCCTTGGATAAATCATGGACACCATTCAGAAACAGCGTTTTGAGCACAAATACGTGATAAACGAGGATATCGCGCTTGGGATCCGTGATTTCGTTTCATCGTACCTGGAGCTGGATTCATATGGCGCCACCCAGCCCAACCTTTCGTACTCGGTACACAGCCTCTACCTCGACTCGCCCGACCTTCGTACGTACCAGGAAACCGTCAATGGCGATCGGAACCGCTACAAACTGCGCATCCGTTATTATGAAACAGATGAAGAGGCGCCTGTCTTTTTCGAAATCAAACGGAGGGTAGACCGAATCATCGCCAAGAAGCGCGCCATTGTCCACCGCCGTGCCGCAAACGACCTGGCGAGAGGGTTTATCCCCTCGACCGATGACCTGCTCTACCCGCAGGACGGCGAGCAGATGGACGCCCTGCTGGATTTCTGCAAGCTTGTCAACCACCTGCGCGCACAACCCAAGGTGCACGTTTCCTACTTCCGCGAGGCCTGGGTTGCCAATGGCGCCAACAAAATACGGGTAACCATGGACCGCTCCGTGCAAAGCGAGCCCCAGCATACCGTATCTTTTGCGCACGATTTGCGCAATCCGCACATGGTTTTTGGCAACAAAGTGATACTGGAGCTCAAGTTCACCGACAGGTTCCCGAACTGGTTCATGGACCTGGTCCGAGTTTTCGGCCTTCGCACCGGTCCCGCCGCCAAATATGTGGATGGCATCACCGATCAGGGTGAGCATCGTTTTATTCGACATTTCGTGTAATTTTCAAGTAATTATTATGTCAGACTGGATTTATCTGGGGGATGTGGCTCCCCTGCCTACCGACTTTACGGCGCTTCTCATGGCCCTGCTGCTTGCCTTTTTGTGCGGACAGCTACTCGCCTGGGTCTACATGTACACCCATTCGGGGCTTTCCTACTCACGCACCTATGTGGCTTCGCTGATCCTGATCCCCATTACCGTGGCACTGGTGATGATGGTGCTGGACAACAACCTGGTCACCGCTTTCAGCCTTATGGCCGTCTTCGCCATTGTCCGGTTCAGGAACATCGTGCGCGACACCCTGGACACGGTCTACATCCTGAGCCTGATCGTGATCGGCATGGCCTGCGGCACTCAGAAATTCTCCACCGCGGTCATAGGCACGGCCGTTGCCGCCTCTGTGCTGCTGTACGTCTGGTACACCTCGTTCGGCAGCCGCCAGCGCTACGACCTCATCCTCAACCTCCACTGGGCCGATTCACTCGGGGAAATATCCAACCTGCATACTCTTCTGGACCGTCACGCGCTCAAAGTGCAGATGGCCAGCCAGCGATCGGTGCAGGACGAGGAGGGCGCCGACCTGTCGTACCGGCTGCTGATGCGCGACCCTTCCCGGGTGCACGATCTGCTCGGCGAGCTTCAGGCCAACACGTCGATCTCCCGTGTGACTACCATGAAGGCAGAGGAGGAGTCGGAAGTCTGACCGCCCGCAATTCATTAAATCCTCTTTTTTTTAGCATTATTTGCAGTAATCATGTCGCAATACAACGAAAAAATACCGATTCCCGCCAAGCTCCGATGGAGAGAGATACGGGTGCGCCTTTTCCCGCTCCTGATATTCGTATTTGTAGCAGGTGTGGTGATCTGGCTCTGGCGGGACCGGGTGGAAGCAACCACGATGGTCGGACGCGTAGTGGGCAAGCAGGCCGAGGTTGTGAGTCCGCAGGCGGGCTCCCTGGCCGATATGACCGTCGGTGCCTTTGACAATGTAAATGCCGGGGATGTGATTGCCAGTCTGGTGACCACCGACCCGCAGCTCATGCAGGCCGAGCTGGCCGTGGTGCTGGCACAGATAGAGCTGATTCGCATCTCGCGCGACCCTTTCGTGGACCAGGAGCGCAACCTGCTCAATTACGAGTCCATGCAGGTCGATCTCATGGAGAACCGGGCGCGTCTGGGCATTGCCCGCATCCGCAAACAGCAGGCCAAGCGTGAGTACGAGCGGCTTCAGGATATGGACGATCGCGGGTTGACGGCCGTGGAGCTGCTGGAGCAGGCCCGGGCGGAGTATGACGCGCTCAGCGAGGAGGTGGCTGTGATCGAGGAGCTGGTGGACAGGCTTCAGGCGCGTCTGGAGCGGTTCGACCTGGACCGGGTGCTGGACCGCTGGCATGAAAGCGATCCGGTGGCTGCCGCCCTGAAGGTCCACGAGCGCACCCTGGAGCGTATCGAGGCGGAGATGATGCCGGTTGCACTGCGCGCGCCGGTGACCGGGCAGGTTGCGCATGTATTCAAGCACAGCGGTGAGTTCGTCAACCAGGGCGAACCGATCGTTCGGATCTATTCCCCGCAAGCGGATTACATCGTCGGGTACATCCGCCACCCGCTGTTCGTGCAGCCTGAGCCGGGCATGGAGGTGCTTGTGCGCAAGCAGGGCCGCGAACGCAGCGAAGCCGTGATGGAGATCGCGAGCGTAGGCGTGCAGATGGAAACGGTGGAAGAGTTTACATCGTTGTTCCCCGAACAGCCTTTCGAGACAATCGGACTCCCCATCCGCGTGGCGCTCAACGACCAGATCAGTCTGCGTCCGGGCGAGGTGGTGGATATGCGCCTGTTGCATCGCTGATTCCCGCCGGTTGTTGTTCGCTCGGCAAGTACCGGAAAAAAATGTCAATCAGAACAGCCGCTTCTTTAGCACTTTGTGCGCTCATCATTGCTGCGTTTGGCCAGGTGGCCGCCGGACAGCAATCCAGTCTTTACGCCCAGACCGCATCTATCCACTCTAAAGCGGTGTCCATCCAGCCCGGAACCGCATCCACCCACGATCAGCCGGCGCTCAACCAGGCAGGGCTGCCATCCACCCATGATCAGCCGGCGTCCCTTCAGGACGGACCCGCATCCACCCAATCTCTTCCCCGAGTGGTGATCAACGAGGTCCAGTCATCCAACAATGCCACTATTGCCGATGAGGACGGTGATTTTGAGGACTGGATCGAGCTGTACAACGCCGGTCCTGACACGGTTGACCTGAACGGATTCGGGCTGTCGGATGATGCCGCGCGTCTGTGGCGATGGGTTTTTCCCGCCGGCACGCGCCTGGCGCCGGGGGAATTTCTGCTGGTATGGGCGTCCGGCAAGGATCGCAGGGATCCGTCCGCGCCGCTGCACACCAGTTTCCGGATCAGTTCGCAGGGGGAGGAGGTGCTGCTGAGCTCGTTCACGATTCCTGATGGGGCGGATTCGCCGGTGATCGACCGCCTGCCGCCCACGCCCATCCCGACCGACTACTCTTTCGGGCGCTACCCTGACGGGGCGGATCAGTGGCGGCTTTTCGCGACGCCTACGCCGGGTGCGGCCAACCAGGACTCCCCGTGGGCGGGCATCGCCGATCCTCCCGTTTTTTCGCATCGCCCCGGTTTTTACACCGACGGCCTGGACCTGGCCATGGATGCCGGCCATCCGGAGGCTGTCATCCACTACACCACGGACGGGTCCACGCCCACCACGGATTCCCCGGTCTTTGAGGGCCCGCTGCGCCTGGAACGCCGCGACCATGAGCCGGATGTGCTGACGGGCATCCGGACGGGCTCGCAGTTTTGGGTGGCTCCCGGGGAGCCGGTTTTCAAGGGGCATGTGGTGCGGGCCATTGCCGTGCGGGACGGGTACCGGCAGAGCGAGGTGGCCACGGGCTCGTGGTTCATCCATCCGGATGGCGCCGGGCGTTACTCGTTTCCGGTCATCTCGCTGGTCACCGATCCGGAGCATTTTTTCAGCGACGCCACTGGCATCATGGTGCCGGGGGACCTGTTCGATCCGGACGATATCGTCTTCAGCGGCAATTACAATGAGCGCGGGGAGGAGTGGGAGCGGCCGGCGCACATGACTTTTTTCGACCTGCATGACGACCCGTTTGCGGGCCTCCGGCAGGGAGGACGTGGAAAGGCGCAGCCGGGAGGCGGGTATCTGTCGGACGGCACATCTATGTCGGGGGACGCATTTACATCGGTCGGCACATTGCCGGCGGACCTTCCGGGGGCGGAAAACCAGCCGCTTGAGGGATTTTCGCAGGGTGTCGGGGTGCGCATCCACGGCGGGGCCACGCGCCGGTATCCACAGAAATCGTTGCGGATCTACGCCCGGAGCAGCTACGATTGGAACCCCGAGATCACCTGGCCGCTCTTCCCCGGTCTGCGCAAAACCGGGACGGGGGAGCCGCTGGATGAGTGGAAGCGCCTGATCCTGCGCTCGTCCGGCGACGACTGGTTCCACACCATGTTCAAGGACGCGATGATCCAGTCGCTGTACGAGGGCCGGCGAATCGACCGGCAGGCGGCGCGTCCGGCCGTGGTCTTCATAAACGGCGAATACTGGGGCATCCACAATATCCGCGAGCGCCAGGACGGGTGGTTCGTGGAGGCGCATTACGGCATCGACCGCGAGGATGTGGTGATCCTGGAGGATAATGCCGTTGTGAGTGACGGGGTGGATGCCGACCGCGGGCAATATCTGTCCATGCGCGCGTTCGTCGATGAGCAGGATATGTCGGATCCGGGCAACCTCGCGCACCTCGAGACGCTGATGGATCTCGAAAACTATCTGGCCTACAAGACGTTCGTTGTCTACACGGCCAACGCCGACTGGCCTCATAACAACATCCGCTATTGGCGCAAGCGCACGGATGGGTACCGTCCGGATGCCCCGTACGGGCATGACGGACGCTGGCGCTGGATGATCTACGACCTGGACGCATCGTTCGGGTTTCCGTATCAGGACGATGCCGCGGGCTGGGCGCAGTTTGACCACGATACCATCGAATGGATCACCGGTACGGGCAACCCGAGGGTGCCGCAGGTGTGGGTGAACCTGTTGTTCAACGGATTGATGGAGAGCCCGGATTTCCGCCGCAGGTTTGTTTCGCTGCTTGCCGGAGACCTGAATACGCGGCTCCATCCCGATTTTGTCACCGGCAGGATTGCCGAGTTTCGCGATGCCTACGCACCTGAGATCGAGGAGCATCAGAAACGGTACTTTTTCACTGCGGGAAGGACATGGCAGGGCTGGGAAGGGTACATCGCTGATATGGAGGAGTTTGCCCGTCGTCGGCCCGGTTACCTGAGAGGCTTCATCATGGAGCATTTTGATATTGCGGATACGGTCCGTCTGGACCTGCGCGTGCAGGGTGCCTCGCGCGGTCATGTGGAGGTGGGAGGCATCCCCATCCACCCCGATACTCCGGGTGTCCCCGCGGACCATTCGCACTGGTCAGGCACCTACTTCCAGGGGGTGCCGGTGATGGTTGCCGCCGTGCCAAATATCGGCCGTGAATTCCTGGAATGGCAGAATCTCTCCGGGGAGCCGTTTGATTTCAACGAAATATCGGTGTCGGCCAGCCCCGGCGAGCCGTCGTTTACCTGGATTCCGGAGGGCGATCTTGAGATCGTTGCTGTTTTTGTGCAGGATGTCTCAGCCACAGATGAGGACCCGGACGAAAAACCGTCACGATTCCGGGTGCTGCAGAACTACCCCAATCCATTCAACAATCAGACCGTCATACCGTTCGAAGTTCCGGAAAGGGCCTCGATTGTCATTGAGGTTCATAGTGTTGACGGTCGTCTGGTGAGAACATTTGAAAAGGGAATCCGGGATGCGGGCAGTCACCTGCTGCGTCTGGATGCCGGCGGTATGGCCAGCGGCTTGTACCTGTACCGCATGGTGGCCGTTCCGGAGGGCGGGGCGCCTGTGATCGTGCGCCCGGGCCGGATGACGCTAATCCGGTGAGCAAGACGCCTGAGATCGTACTCCCGGGTCGGATGACGCTAATCCGGTAGCAAGACGCCTGAGATCGTACTCCCGGGCCGGATGACGCTAATCCGGTAGCAAGACGCCTGAGATCGTACTCCCGGGTCGGATGACGCTAATCCGGTGAGCAAGACGCCTGAGATCGTACGCCCGGGCCGGATGACGCTAATTCGGTGAGCGTGTCAGGCGAAAATTGCGGTAGCATCATACGCCTGAACCCGTCTGGTTCGTTAACGGTAGCAGCATTTCAAATCCGAGGGTGCTCTCAGAGGCCCATTTTGCGCATCAATGTGATCTCCGGCATCCACCTGAATAACTCTCCAGAACAACTGTACTGAAGAAGCCTCCTGAAAAGTCTCCCGAATATCCTCTGCTCCTGGTCTTGCATCGTCAGCCTTACCTTGCATAACGCTGCATTCGGCAATAGAGTCAAGGATTCGGGGTTGCTTTATTTGCTGTCAGCAAGTAACATAAACAGAATATGCCATTTTACCCCTCGCAAGTTTCCAATTTACCACCTTCCGGCTTCCCCGTAATGGTTAAAACATCCCTCTTGAAATCATCTTTGAGCATGCTCCTGGTCCTGCTTCTGGCCGGATTCATGTCGGATGCCGCCGGAAGCGGGCAAATGAACGGGGATCGGGGAGTGCCGCTGACAGACCGTGCCGGCGCAGTGGAAACGCCGCATACCGCCATTTCGCCGCAGCGGGAACATCGCAACGATATTCCGGTGCAGGAATTTCTCGGATACCCGCTGCCGGTCCGGGTAAGGCACCACGATGCATCCGGTCATGACCATGGTCACGCAAACCACTCCCAAAGGTCGGCCGGTTCGGGGGTGCATCACAGTGGAATCGATATCTATCATGTTGGCAGACAAGAAGAAAAGATTATTCACTTCACAGATTATCTGTACCGGCAGCCGGAGATTAGGGAGGCTTACGAAGCCTACCTCCGCATGAAGAGGGAGGCGCCGGAAGAGCTGCAGGTAATGGCTCAGACGGTCACACACAGCGTCGGCGACACCCGAAATTTCTTTGTCTACAGCATTGCCGAAAGTGAACCCGGCTCCGCGGTCTACGATGAGATCCTGTTCGAGCTGCGGGCCATCGGGGACAAATCCGAGATCTGGGTGGAAGTGGAAGAGATCGGTCCGGGCAAAATCGACGACAACGTGGTAAGCGCCATGATGGAGGCGCTCGAGGAACGGACCCCGCCCATGTCGGTGAACCCCGATCAGGGTATCATACTCAACAACATTGACATTTTTGCCATGGGCAACCCGGCCCTGGTGCCCGACCCCGACGGCACCGGCGTCGTGAAAGTGCTCATATCCAACCTCAACGATGGCTGGGACCCCGAAGAGGGTGGCGGCTTCACAGCCGGCTTTTTCAACCCCGCCGACCTGTCCCCGCGAACCGTCAACCGGAACAGCAACCAGGCGGCGGTCCTCTACATCAACTCCTACCCGGGCATTTATTCCGACGATCAGCCGGCCAACCCGAACCGCCCGCTCAGCACGGTGGCGCACGAGTTCCAGCACCTGATCCAGGCCGGACGCGGCAACCTCATCACCTTCATGGATGAAGGCCAGTCGGAGACGGCGGAGATCTTCAACGGATTCGACGCCCGTTCCATGGTGTTCCTCAACGACCCCAACGAGGTCAGCGGCAACGTGGAAACACAGAATGCCGACGGTTTTCTGCGCTGGCGAACCGGACAGCAGACGGTACTCAACGACTATCAGCGCGCGCAACTCTTCCACGGCTATCTCTATGAGCGGATCGGGGTGGATGGGGTCGGCAGACTGACGCAAAGCGGCCCGGGTAACCCCTGGGTCCAGTACCAGAATATCCTCAACAACGCAGGCAGCGGCCTCGACTTCAGGAATGTGCTGACCGAGTTTTATGTAGCAAACTGGCTGAACGATCCCGGTCTCGGCGACGGCCGGTACGGGTACACCCTGCCCCAGCTTGCCGGAGTCCGGGTCAACAGTCCCGGGCGGCGTTTCGGTACGGAAGAGCGCTCATGGATACGCAACGAACCGGTGACGCTGCGTTACGGCGGGGCCAAATACACCGAATGGCGGCATGTTCAGGACCTCTCCGTGAGGGTATCGTCCCCGCCGGAGATCATCCACTACCTGATTGTCGACGAGGAAGGCGTGGAAGGTCCGCCGGAAGTGATCCGTCTCAACGGCAACGAGTTCGTGGGCGATGGCATGTTCCGTTCGGCAACCCTGGTCTCCGTCAACACGGTGGTACAGTCCACCACCAATTTCGGCAGCCGCCAATTCCTCTATTCGGCCGAGTGGATACCCAGCGAAAT
>SLNO01000036.1 GCA_007132975.1 Balneolales bacterium | reverse complement strand
TGAATAGGTTCCAGGGATTGTCATTGACCCCGAATTCGATCCTTAAATGCGCAGGTAGCGATCGCAGATAAGCCCGGTTGTCAACCGATATGATCTCATTGGTGAACCGGATCGACTCCACTCCGCGAGCTTCGTCTTCATCGGCCTTGTAAGCGCATCCGCAGTCATCGCTTTTTAGCCCGACTCCCTGATCGTAGTTACCTGCGATGACGGGGATGCCTTTCGTCCGGATGGTTGCCACTACTTCGTTTGGATACGGTGCGTATCCAACCAGATCACCCAGGCAGTAAACAGCATCTGGAGATCGGTCATAGATATCCTTGAGTACAGGCTCAAGCGCATCGATGTTCGCATGTATATCACTAAACAAGGCAATTTTCATCTGTTTAAAATGTTGGATTCATTATGTCAGATAGAATGTCCATGACGTATTTAATCATACGACTGTGTGTCAGTACCACGGTCATGAATATTTCATGGTTTCATCATGTGGATGATGCCTGACGGCTGTGTTTTAAATTCATCGTAAAATAACGATAAATAGAGGCCGGTCAAAATCCACGCCTGAAAAAACAGGGCGATACGTAAATCATGATGATGAATCCTGCCATTGTGGGAATTGGCGGCCGGATTTCTTTTGCTTTGTATTCACCGAGTGGTTGCCGGTCTACGGCCGTTCTTCCCCGCTTTCCGGCTATTTGTCCTGAGACCACACCATTCCGGAATGTAGTAACGTCGCAAACAAGGGCGGTGATTGAGTGTGTCAATGATTGCGCATGATGGTCCTTGAAGGGCAAGCCCTTTTCCGGTCCCAAAGAGTTACTTCAGCAGTTCTTTGGCCTCATCCAGGGTCGGGACGCGCCCCGACAGCACAACTTGTCCGTCGACGACGATAGCCGGAGTAATTCTCACGCCCAGCCGGGCCATGTCCTTGTAATCGGTAACCTTGACCACTTCCGCATCCAGGTTGAGGTCAGCAAGGGCATCCTTGACAACCTTCTCTGTGGATTCGCAACGTGCGCATCCGGGTCCTGCAACTTGGATTTTCATAAGTTTATATCCTCCAGGATTGGGTGTTTATCCAGTTTTATGTGTGATGTGAACTGTGGAATTTAAATTATGTGCCATTTCTGAATCTCCGTTTCCACTTTCTGACGGCGTCACAAAATGAAGTTTCCGAAAAACCATCCGGCGAGCGTACCCAATACGATAATAGCCGGCACGTATACCATCGCCTTTTTTATGCCGAAGACCCGCGCAATGGCAAGCCAGTTGGGCAGACTGATGCCCGGGCCGACAAGCAGCAGGGTCAGGGCCGGACCGTTTCCCATGCCCATGTCCATCAGCGCGTCGACAAACGGCGCCTCGGTCATGGTGGCAAAGTAACTCACTGCTCCTATCAGGGTGGCAAGAAACGATGCCATCAAAGTGTTGCTGCCTAGCCAGTCCTGGACCCACTGCTCCGGCAGGATCGCCTGAATCACACCCACCAGAAAGACCCCGGCCAGCAAAAGCGGGAAAATGACCCTGATGAACCACCACGTCTCACCTACCCACCGGGTGATTTGCGCCCATGGGATCATACGCCAGGCATACAGGGCAGCCGCCAGCGTGGCACCGCTCCAGACCAGCACCTTGTGCAGGTACGGACCCTCCTGGACCAGGTAGTTCGGCGCCAGCAGACTGACCAGCACCAACAAGATCAGCCCGAAATGGGTGCGTGATATTATTGGCGGACGGGTGGGTCTTGCTTCCGGGCTGGTGGATGCGGTTTCCAGTTCATGATGTTCGTTCCGGAATGCGTAGCGCATGACCATTCCAACGGCAAAGGCCACCAGCAGGGCGGCAACAATGCGCGAAGTGACCATTTCGGCACCCAGAATGGTGCCGGTGTAGACCAGGGCCAGCACATTGGCTGCAGGTGCCACCCATAGTATGATGAATGCGACACCGACACCGGCACCTGCGAAGTAGAGTCCGGCCGCAACCGGGATCACCGTACAGGAACAGGCAGCGACCAGAAAACTGGCTGCCGCCGCCAGGGTAAATGCCTTGAAAATGTTAGCCTGCTCCCCCAGAAGGTCCAGGATGGCCTCGCGGTTCATGAAGGTCACCATGGCTCCGGCCAGAAAGAACGCCGGTAGCAGGCAGGTGAGGGTGTGCTGCAGAACGTAGTATTCCAGCGAATCCCATCCCGCAAGTAAAAGGTCAGTAATCAAGGACATGTGAGAAATAATATGTGTGAAAGACCAGGGTCATGCCGTTGTTTGGCCCAATCCTGGCCAAGTCAAAATGTTACGGTTATGTGTTTTGCAGCCAGACCCCATTGCTGCAGCTCCTTTGAAGTCTGTCCGCTTATCGATTCACACCATGATCAGAGTTCAACTTCCCTGATGCTGCGTTCCGTTGTCCGCCTGACCAACTCGCCGGAAAGGTCCAGTAACTGGTAAATTTCCTCGTCGGCAACTTTGTAATTGATGCGAACCCCGTCCCGCTCCGGGATGAGGATACCGCGATCGACCAGAATCCTGATATGACGGGAGAGATTCGACTGCTCCAGATTCAGCTCCGGACCAATCTCGCAACTGCAGGTGTGTCCAAGGCGGATCGCCTCCAGGATGCGAATGCGGTTGGGATGCGCCAGGGCGTCCAGCATCCGGGCGCGCAATTTGGATGATATGGCTGTCATAGTTAAGGTCATGCTTCGGTCGGCATCATTAGTTCCATTCCGGGTACATCGGTTCGTTCATACACATCAGGCCAAACCAGGGTATTAATAAATGTTTTGTTACAATATATGTATATATGAGTAAATGCTCAAGTAGTGAAAAATATGTTTTCTGAAACTCTGCGCATTAATTATAGTCAGATTCGTTCATGGCTCAGACTCTGGGCAAACAACCCGGTTGTCCGGTAATCGCCTGTCATCCATGCGGCAGGTATTCCAATTAAACTGTTTTTTTGCTAGCTTTTACGGGCAAGAACTCAGGAAAACATTTAATTGGAATGTGCCATGAAACCACAGTCGAAACCTTATCGCTTAATTCTGCCACTTTTGCTTCTGGCAATCATCTTGGTCCCTGTCCGAGATGCACATGCCGTTACCGGCTGGGGGATCGGCGCCTCATATGAAATCAGGGACTCGAATCCTGGCAATGGTTTCGGACTTCGCCTTGAGAAGGGAATCCTCTCAGCTGTGCCACTCATCGATGTCAAGATGCGGGCCCATTTCAGTTATTTTTCAGAGGATGTGAGTTCCTACCGCGATGTCGGGCTCCCCGCGGAGCTTGATGTATTTGATTACGGGCTTGCCATTACAGGCGGCATCGGATTTGGTCTGCTCCATCCCTATGTCGGCCTGGGCCTCGGGCAGGAGCGTTTCCGGTCCGAATCGGACGAGCCGCTGCTGGACTTCAGCGAAAACAGTATTTACTGGAATCTGTATGGTGGAGTCCGGTTGCCGATCCTTCCGTTGCTGAGCCCATTCGTAGAGTACCGCTTCACCCGGCTGATGGATGCCGACGAGTTCGACTACAACCAGAATTCCCGTTTCGCCTTCGGGGTGACGCTGAATTTCTGATCAGGAATGGTCTGATGTTGTTGAATTTCGGAACAACAATGGAATGACACAGCATTTCTGATCAACAATAGTCTGACCTCACACTGAACTTCTTAGCAGTGTCCTGTTGTCTGATTTCTGAAAAGAGCATTGACCAGACAGACAGTGACATTACGCAGATTCAGTCCCGGTCTTTCATGTAGACAACCCTGCCGTTCACAACAGTCATCTCCACCGTCACATACTTGATCCCGACCGGATCTATTTCGAGGATATTGTCAGAAAGCATGACAAAATCCGCCAGTTTGCCGGGTGTGATCGATCCCAGCCGGTCTTCATCAAAAGCCGAATAGGCGCTCACCAATGTGTGCGCCCGGATGGCCTCTCCCACGGTGATCTTCTGCTCCGGGAACCAGCCATCGGGGTTTTCACCATCCAGAGTTCGCCGCGTCACGGCGGCATAGATGGTCAGCAGCGGATTGAGCGGGGCCACAGTCCAGTCGCTCCCGAAGCTCATGATTACGCCCGCATCCAGAAAACTCCAGAACGGATAGGTCGTTTTGCAGCGCTCCCACCCGATGCGCCCCTCGGCCCACCGCCCGTCGTCGATCGCATGGTACGGGTGCACCGATGCAACAACCCCCAACTCGGCAAACCGCTCGAAATCCTTCGGGTGGATGTGCTGGGCGTGCTCGATACGCAGCCGCCGGTCGCGTTCCGGATTTTCGCGTGAAATCCGGTCGTACAGGTCAAGGATTCGGCTGTTGGCGCTATCGCCGATGGCGTGGATGACGGGTTGCAACCCGGCCTTGTCAGCCGCCATGGCCCACCGCTCCAGCCGTCCGTCGCCCATCACGTCGCTGGCAAGCCCGCGGGTGGACGGATCGGAGGTGTAGGGCTCAAAGAACAGGGCCGTGGACGAGCCAAGGGACCCGTCCGCCATGGCCTTGAGCCCACCCAGGCGCACAAAATCGTTGCCAAATGGCGCCTGGATACCCGTTTCGGCGAGGTGCTCCCAGCGTGGGAAGGGAAGGATGGCATAGACGCGCGTGGTGAGTTCCCCGCTTTCATAAAGCTGCTGATAGGCCCGCAGGTCGTCGGGGGAGGACATGTCGTGGATGCCGGTCACCCCGAATCTGCGCGCTTCGTGCAGCGCAAGCCGTGTGGCATCCAGCAGGTCGTCCATGGTCCGCTCCGGAATGAGCCGGGTGACCAGGCCCATGGCGGCGTTGCGCAGGATGCCGGTCGGTTCGCCGGTATCGGGATCGCGCACAATCTGTCCCCCGGGTGGATCCGGTGTCTCGCTTGTGATGCCTGCAAGCTCAAGGGTGTAGGTGTTGACCAGCCCCATATGGCCGTCGTAGCGTCGCACAAATACGGGAGTCTCCTGTGTATATGGATCGATCAGATGTCTGGTAGGCAGGTTCCCGCCGGGAAAGTTGTCATGGTCCCATGTCCCGCCGGTGATCCACCGTCCGGGGTGGCGTTCGGCCCATTCAGCAACCAGCCGGGCAAACTCCTCTTCGGTCTGAGCATGCCGCAGGTCGATGCTCTGCAGTTGGAACCCTCCATTGGTGAAGTGGGTGTGGTTGTCGATAAACCCCGGGAGGATGAGCCTTCCCTGCGCGTCGATAACCCTGGTATCCGGACCTATGTATGTCTCGATGCGCTCCGCCGTGGTGACAGCGAGTATTTTTCCGTCCCGGATGGCAATAGCTTCCGCTTCGGGCTGTTCCGAGTCCACGGTCCAGACGTAGGCATTAGTGAAGACTTTGTCAGCCGGCTGTGCGGCTATCATTGGCGAGATCGCCGCGACCATCAGCAAAATGAGCAGAAGGGAGAGTGTCGGATTTTTCATGGTCGAATTGGATTGGCCCACATGCATGTATAGTGTATGCTGAACTTCCAACATAAGAAGCCTGACGATTAAACGTAACAAAAAGAGGGAAACCCGAAAGGGCATCCCTCTTCTGATTCAACTCATGCAAAACTAGTGCAAAACCCTGATAAAACAGGGCTCTGATGATTCTTTTTACTCGTATTGAATCAACTTCTCATAATCCTCTACGGTGCCGTTATCAAGGCAGCATTCTATGATATCCCTGCCAAGACCACTGAGCTCGGGTGCCTTGAAACTGTTCAGCATCCTGTGGAAGAATTCAAGAAGGATTTCAGCACCTTTGTCATATCCTTCTTCCTGGACTTCCCTTTGCAGCTCAACCTGCAGCATCCAGGGCGGAATGGTCCGGCCTTCAAACGTCATGTACTTCAGGGCATATCCCAGTACATGGCATCTTGCAGGAATGATTTGCTCAGAGCTGAATTTGGCATTGCCTTTTCTGGCCAGGTAGTCCCTGGCAACCCATTGTGGCATGAAACCTGTTTTCCAGGCGCCAATGTGCTGGTTGGGAGATAAAATATATTGCACTCCCGGAGTCTCCACGATCTGATCCAGAAGAAGATTGGCTTGTGTCACTTTTTTTCCGGTAGCGAACGGCCAGTAACTGCCTACGCCTTCACTGCTGATCCCCTTGGTTTGGATGATGCTTGGATTGGCATGACCACGCGGTGCGACCAGACGCCACAACCAGGCAAGGGCAGGGGGCAAAACGTGCATCAGTCCCACAATGCCATAGTTTGGCTCTTCTTTGGTACAGGGAGGAGTGCGGAACCCAATGCTTCTGATGTCAATGCTTACCGGCTCGGAAATAATTCCCGGTACGATATCCCGGGGGACGATAACCCTTGGATTTGGGCAAGGTTTGCCGGGTTCGTCATAAATATGATCCCATATCATGGCCCTGCCTCCCGGCACCGTATCAATGTTCAGGAACAGCAACGGCTTCGGAGGAACTGCCGTCAATTTCTCCAGTTCCGGGTCGATGCCATACTCGTTGATATGGTCTACGCGGACAAACCAGCCTTCCTCTGCATCTTCCAGCCACAATTTATTGTCATCGCGCTGCAAAGAGGGGTGGCAAAGTGCCATATCATCGGTAATCGGCATAAGATCACAGGTCTTTGATATTTCCAAAAACCTCTTGTCATCTTTAAAGAGATTGTCCCCCAGCAACAGGCGGCCATCCGGCAACCTGTGGGGCTGTTGCAGCATTTCACTTTTGCCGCCTCCGCTGGCCCCTTCGTGCATGATCGTTATCGAATTGTCATACGGGGTTATCACACGCACAGCGGAACAATGGGCTGTTATCCATCCTTCCGCTTCTCCCTGACCTATGAGCATGCCATAGACGCCTTTTTTGGCACTTGGCCCCGGATACAGATTGTAACTGAACATTTCATAGTTGCCGGGTTGCCTGTTGTGGACCACTATCTGCTTGCCATCAAAGTGGGTGTGCCGGAACGGCGGGGCGGTATAGATAAATGCAGTTGGCTTGAAGTCGCCATCAAGCTCATCCGGGTTGACCATGCCTTGCAGGAGTGCCAGTCCCAAACCAAAAAAACCGGTATTGGCGGGGATTACTGCCACGGCATCAGAACCCATGCCCGGTTTGCCGGCATGAAAGAAAAACATGGCCAGGTCCTGCTTTTTCATCCACTCAAACGTCTCCTGGCGCAGTTTCTTGAAGTCGGAGCCGAACCGATCTTCGAAGGTGTCTTTATCCGTGGGGAAATCATCGGCAATAACCATGCAATCGGGGTCTCTCCGCCGCATGTATGCTTCGTGATAATTGGCGGAAATACCATTTTTTTCTCTGTGGACAGTGGCTTCCAGTTTTCTTTCTCCATTGGGGAGATCATAATACACTTCATATGACATGGCATCTTTGCCACCGACAGCAAGGTTAACAAGGTCGTCGACATTTTTGGCGACCGTTACGCTGGGGGCTTCGTTTACCAGCTCCAAAAACTCGGGAGGCAGTTCAAAATTGAAAACAGGTTTTTTTGATGATTTCATAAACGTTAGTTTTAAAATGAACAAATGATTGATTCGGCTTGATTCGACCTAAAAATAGTGCATTTTTCGCACATGGTGAAATTATTCACGTGAACAACGTGCTGATTTTACAGAACGGGATCCCTTTTTTGGCCCCGCTCAGCTCCGGTTCACGAAGTGTGTTTTGCCGGGCACCCCGTCTTTCACGGCGCCCTTCATGATGGCCTGCTTGCCGTAGACGTTTTTGATGGTGTCGATGGAGCGGTAAAGGCGTCCGAGCCGGTCGTCCTCCCGGAAGAAGATCTCGAGCTGGTCGCCGGGCACCATCTCGATGGTGTGCAGGCCGACGCCGCGGAAGGTATGCCCCTGGCGCTGCGCCTGGTCCAGCAGCCTCATGGCTGCCGGGATACACGCGTCCATCACGTATTCGTCGATATTGGTGTAGCCCGGGGTGGTGAAGGCGAACGAGGTACCCTGCCACTGGGCGTCCTGGAACCGCAGGTAGCAGCCGAAGCGGCGCGCCTTGCGCCGGTAGCCGCGCATCCGGTAGCAGACCTGCTGGATGGCCTTGACCAGCTCGGCGCGCACCTGTCCGGTGTCGCGGGTCCAGTCGGAGAAGGTGTGCATGTAGCTCACCTCGTCAGGCACATGATGGGCGTTGTCCAGGACTTTGGCACGGTCCTGCCCGGTCACCATTTCGTGGAACAGCCGCCCCTGCATGGCCCCGAAGATGCGTTCGAAGATGCCCGGACCCCGTGCGCGCGCGTCGGCGATGGTCAGGATGCCGTGGCGCTGCAGGCGCCGGT
>SLNO01000063.1 GCA_007132975.1 Balneolales bacterium | reverse complement strand
CGGAAAAAATAAAAGCCCGGCCTTCCGAAGAGACCGGGCTTTGATGTACCGCGTACGGGATTCGAACCCGTGCTACCGCCGTGAAAGGGCGGCGTCCTAGACCCCTAGACGAACGCGGCATCTTACTGAGTGGGAGCCCAATGGGATTTGAACCCACGGCCTCCAGGGCCACAACCTGGCGCTCTAACCGACTGAGCTATGGGCTCCGTGATCAACAACCAAACATGAAAAAAACGTCATCAAAGTACCGCGTACGGGATTCGAACCCGTGCTACCGCCGTGAAAGGGCGGCGTCCTAGGCCTCTAGACGAACGCGGCGGATAAAACGGTGTGGTGAGGCGACAGGCGGATTCGAACCGCCGTACGAGGTTTTGCAGACCTCTGCCTAGCCACTCGGCCATGTCGCCAATATGAAAACGGTGTACGCCCGACAGGACTCGAACCTGTAACCTACTGCTTAGAAGGCAGTTGCTCTATCCGGTTGAGCTACGGGCGCCTGTCGGATATCCTGGTAACGTTGCTGGCAAACCTGAAGGTATCTCTACCCCCGGGTCTTTCAGTAACGGTGAACCTTTCCGTGATGTCGGGGCGACAGGATTTGAACCTGCGACCCTCTGCTCCCAAAGCAGATGCGCTACCGGGCTGCGCTACGCCCCGATCAGTTCCTCAACCGAATTAGCCCATGTTATTGGTGCCGATCGCTACTTGTTGTCACTAACACAAAGAACATCTAAACTGCATCCATCCACAAAATACGAACTTCCAGTGAAATCCGATGCTGCATTGGTATTCGTGGTTCTGCAAAGACACCAAAGATAAGCTAAAACCAGGTTGAAATCAATTTGATTCTGTTGGATTTTGCCCGGCTATTTGTAAAAGTTCTTCTCGAAGGCGCTGGCGCGGCTTCTCCCAAGTACATGAATCAGCACTAATGAGTGAAGAAGTCCGATCCCGTAGCCGCAAAGCTGCACAAATCCTGCCGGCGGTACCATCAGCGACGCGCCAATGTCACCAGTTGACCGGAACCCGTCAATGAACAGGATTACGGCCAGGATGCCAACCGGGTACCAAAAGATACCTTCTGAGGAGAAAAGCAGCGAAATTAGTGCCGCCAGCAGATAAAGAACGAACAGGGATGGCAGCAGGTGCACCGCCTTCATGGTGCCGGGATGCAGCCTGTTAAGGACAACTCGCGCCATTCCGGAATTGTAAACCTGTTTGAAAAACTTTTTGAGGTTTGTGCGTCTTTTGTGGTATACCCACGCGTCAGGGACAAGGGCAGACCGGTATCCCGCTTTCATGAGCCGCATGCTAAGGTCCAGATCTTCGCCAAAACGCAATCCGGAAAACCCGCCGACATCCTCAAATGCCAATTTGCGGATCCCCTTGTTGAAGCTCCTTGGGTAGTAGGTGTCCAGCTTCCGACGTCCGCCCCGGATCCCGCCGGTGGTGAGAAAGGACGTCATGGCGTAGTCAATGGCTTTTTGCGTGGACGTGAACTCCGATGACGCCCGGTCAGGCCCGCCGAAAAAGTCAATGTCCGTATCCTCCAGCGCCTTGTTTACCGCATCGAAATAACCCGGGGGGATAATGCAGTCGGAGTCGAAGAATACAAGCCATTCGCCTCGTGCGGATTTTGCTCCGGTGTTGCGCGCCGCTGCCGGACCGGCATTCTCCTGGTACAGATAGCGCAGCTCCATAGACCCGGAATATGCGCGGCACACCTCATCGCTTCGGACCGATGACCCGTCCTCGACAACGATTACTTCCCATTCCGGCCCGTCCGCTACAGCCGCTTCATCACTCGTACTAGCTTTGCCAGCTCCAGCTGTCCTACCTGCTAACCCCGCCAGATCCCTGGTCTTCAGCAGGCTTTCAAGCAGTTCCCCAAGCTCGTCCGGACGGTTGTAGACCGGTATAATAATGGAATATCGGATGGTCATCTTGCAATTACATTCTGTAGTACCTGAACAATCTTTGCTCCGGTAATGTTAGGAAATCACGAAATGAGTTGCATGCCCGGATTCCGGCTTTTTGCAAGTATGAGAGGAACGGAGTATACTCACGGAAAACCCAACCATCAGGGAACCTATGAGAAAAGCGTTAGTTTTTTGTTTTTTTGGAATTTACCTTGCCAATTTTCACTTCTTGTCCACCCTTCAGGCACAGGATATCCGGTTCTGGTATACGTCTGAAACGGAACAGTTTGCTGCTGACCAGTTCCGAACCGACCTGCTGCGCGACAACAGCGGGTCGAGCATGCGGGTTAGGGAGGGCGAGATCATCTTCGGTGACGGTTCCGCAATGATCTCCGGATTCCATCAGGCCTCCGTCAGTCCGGATCGCGCTTTTGTCGGAGCCCTCTTTGTACGGGGCGGCAATGTGGCTGCGGAAGTGTACCGCTCCGACGGCACCCTGCTGCACCGAATCGGACAGTTGGCAGATTACGACCCGTCTGATCCTTCCGTCCGCATGTACATGCTCAACAACGGCAGTTTTGTTTACCGGGACAATATAGCATCTTTCACCTATTTCGATGAGCGCGGAAAGGAGGCCTTCCAGTTTTTCAATAGCGCCGGCAGTCCGGAAGGAGAGGCCATTTCGGAACTGGCAACTACGCCATTCGGACACCGTTTGATCGCGGTCAATCCTCGGATCGTCACCGGTGGTGAGGCCGGCTCCCGCATCAGGGCCATCCGTACTGGCTCCGGTTCTGAACCGCACACGCTGCTGCAGTCAGGCAACCGCACCATCAAGGATGTACGCCTGCATGATTCGGGTCGGCTTCTGCTTGCGCACCTGATCGACGAGTCACGAAACCGGCATTACGCCGCTGTCCTGACGGTGCGCGGTGATCTTCTTGCAGAAATCGATTATGAGGATAATGAGATGGAAGCGGTCGTGCTGAGCCCTTGCGCCCGATACGTAACCGGCCGCACATCCGGCAGGGCCATGGTTCACGAAGTGGCAAGCGGCGAGAGGCTGGGAAGCGCCAGCTTTCGTGAGCGGGTTCAGCATGCGTCATGGATGCCTGACGGCAAACTGGCCGTCCTGACCGGCAACCGCAGTGGCCAACGTCTTGGCAGCATCCGCATGCACATCATAGACGTGCGTCAGCGCAGGGTAGTGCGGGAGGCGACAGCGCTCACTGTCCACACATCGCCAATGTTCCCACTTTCCCTGGAATACCATGGCGGCGCCACCTACCGGCTTCAGGGAACCAACAGGGAACTGATGATCCGCCACTCACTGTAACTCAGAACCTCTCTGTTCCGGATTAACGCTGTTCGATTCAGTTCCGGCTCTCTTCAGGGAAGTTCTCTTGCGATGTCCGGCTTTCATCATTGTTGCCGTCGGACTTTCCCTCGGCTTTTTCCGGCTCTTTCCAATCAAAGGAGAGACCGTCACGCGACTGGTTCATCTTGATCCGGATCACGGAGCCCTCTGCTTTGGCTGACCCCAGGATCTCCTCAGCCAGCGGATCCTCGACATATTTCTGGATGGCCCGCTTGAGCGGACGCGCCCCGAATTTCTGATCGAAGCCCTTATCCGCCAGGAACTCCTTGGCACCCTTCGTGATCTCGACCTTGAAACCAAGGTTTCCGATCCGCGAGAACAGCTCCTCGGCCAGATTGTCGATGATCAGGAAAATGTCGGATTTCTCGAGTGGCTTGAATACGATGACATCATCCACCCGGTTCAGGAATTCAGGATTGAATACCTTGTTCAGGGCATCCTGGATGGTGGATTTCATCTTGGCGTAGTCAAATGTTGCCTCGGTATTCGAAAATCCGATGCCACGGCCCAGGTTTTTGATATCCCGTGCGCCGATATTCGAGGTCATGATGATGATGGTGTTGCGGAAATCGACCTTGCGGCCCAGGCTGTCGGTCAGAACGCCGTCGTCAAGCACCTGCAGCAACAGGTTGAACACATCGGGGTGCGCCTTCTCGATCTCGTCGAGCAGCACCACGCTGTAAGGTTTGCGGCGGACTTTCTCGGTGAGGATGCCGCCCTCTTCGTAACCGACATAGCCGGGAGGCGCTCCCACCAGCCGCGACACGGAAAACTTCTCCATGTACTCGCTCATGTCGATACGGATAAGCGCGTCGGTGGAGTCGAAAAGGTACTTCGACATCACTTTGGCCAGTTCGGTCTTGCCCACGCCGGTGGGACCCAGGAAAATGAACGAGCCGATCGGGCGGAACGGATCCTTCAAGCCGGCCCGCGTGCGCTGAATTGCCTTGCTGAGCTTCAGGATGGCCTCATCCTGCCCGATGACACTGGAAGCAAGCTCTTCTTTCATCTTCAACAGCTTCTGGCCTTCGCTCTGCTTGATCTTGTTGACCGGAATTCCGGTAATCATGGCCACGACTGTCGCTACATCGGCCTCGTTGACATCGTGGATGATCTTCTCACACTCTTTCTCCCACTCGCGCTGCGCCTGCTCCAGCTCTTCAATAAGACGCTTTTCGGTGTCGCGCAGACGGGCCGCATCCTCAAAACGCTGTTTTTTCACCATATTGTTCTTTTCCGCACTGGTGAGCTCGATATCCTCTTCGAGTTTCACAATGTGGTCGGGAACGGTGATGTTGGAAAGGTGCACCCGCGCGCCGGCCTCATCCAGGGCATCAATGGCCTTGTCAGGAAGAAAACGGTCGGTAATGTAACGGTCGGTGATGGATACACATGCCTTGATCGCCTCATCCGTGTAGCGCACATTGTGGTGCTTCTCGTACTTGCCCTTGATCTGGTTGAGGATGGTGTTGGTCTCCTCGGGCGTGGTCGCATCCACCATGATTTTCTGGAAACGGCGCTCGAGGGCCCCGTCTTTTTCGATATACTGGCGGTATTCGTTCAATGTGGTGGCGCCAATGGCCTGCACGTCGCCGCGGGCCAGGGCCGGTTTGAGCATGTTGGATGCGTCCAGTGATCCACTCGCACCACCGGCACCCACAATGGTGTGCAGTTCGTCGATGAAAAGGATGATGTCCGGCGTCTTTTCAAGCTCGTTCATGACCGCTTTCATGCGCTCCTCGAACTGCCCGCGGTATTTAGTGCCGGCAACGAGCGCGGCAAGATCCAGGGCGATAACGCGCTTGTCGTAGAGCACGCGTGAAACCTTGCGCTTGACGATTCGCAGCGCAAGTCCCTCGGCGATGGCTGTTTTGCCAACTCCGGGCTCTCCGATGAGTACCGGATTGTTCTTTTTACGCCGGCTCAGGACCTGAGCAACCCGCTCAATCTCCTTCTCCCGGCCCACTATGGGGTCAAGCTTGTCTTCCTCGGCCAGCTTGGTGAGGTCCCGGCCAAAATTGTCAAGTACAGGGGTTTTGGTCTTTTCCATTTTTCGTTCTCTCGCGCTACCGGATGATTTGGGATTTCGTGAGGCAGGTGTCTCGCTGGCACGTGTCTGGGAGGCATCCGGCTTGGGTGCCTGGCCAGAAACGATAAGGTCCAGATCCTCCCTGACGGCGTCGTAGGTGATATTGAATTGATGGAGAATCTGCGCCGCAATGTTTTCGTCGTCTCTCAGCAGCGACAGCAGAAGATGCTCTGTGCCTATGGTGTCACTTTTGTACAGTTTGGCCTCCAGATACGTGATGCGAAGCACCTTTTCGGCCTGCTTGGTCAATGGTATGTTGCCAACCGTTACCGCCGCGCCCGTGCCGCGAACAGTCTCCTCAATAGTCTTTTTAAGCTTGTAGAGGTCGCAGCGAAGATTCTTCAGGATTTTGATGGCCACACCATCGCCAAGACGGAGTATGCCGAGGATAAGATGCTCGGTGCCAATGTAATCATGCCCCAGGCGCAGCGCTTCTTCACGGCTGAACTGGATGACATCGCGAACTCTGTTAGAAAAATTTCCTTCCATTATGAAAACTGTGGGTGATCCTGACTTTTATTGCCGGTGGGCAACGGATTAGTAAACCACAGCCGCCCCGCCAACGTTCGAAAACAGTAACGAATGTAGGCCGGGCTTAGTGTAAAATCAAGTGCTGCTGAAAGGTTGTCAGAACAGAGGCTTGCCGGTCATCTCCTCCGGCTGCGATACGCCCATGAGCTTGAGCAGTGAAGGCGCGACATCCGCAAGTATCCCGTCCCGGGTGGATGTGACCCCCGGTTCATTGACGACAATGAACGGAACCCGGGCTGTTGTGTGTGCCGTATGCGGACTTCCATCCGCCTCTTTCATGCGGTCGGCGTTTCCGTGGTCGGCTATGACGATTGTCTTGTAGCCTTTGGCGTTTGCAGCCTCAATGACCCGCTTTAGGCACTGGTCCACTGTCTCCACGGCCTTCACCGTTGCCTCGAAATCGCCGGTGTGTCCCACCATGTCAGGGTTGGCATAGTTCAGGATGATCATGTCAAAGGTGCCGCCATCAATCAGCATGACCAGCTTGTCCGTCAGTTCGGGAGCGCTCATCTCAGGCTGATGATCGTATGTGGGCACTTTGGGACTCGGAACCATCACCCGTTCCTCCCCATGGTTGGGCTCTTCCACACCACCGTTGAAGAAATAGGTTACGTGTGGATATTTCTCCGTCTCGGCAATGCGAAGCTGCTTCAGTCCCTGTGCTGCAACTACTTCACCCAGGGTGTTGTCCATGGAGATGGGAGGATAGGCCACATGCACGTTGGTATAGCGCTTGTCGTATTGCGTGAAGCAGACATAGTGGAGACCCAGGTCTTTCTCTGCCTTGAAACCGTCGAAATTCGGGTCGGTGAGCGCCGATGTGATCTGACGGGCACGGTCGCCGCGTATGTTGTAAAAAATCACAGGGTCGCCTTTTTGCAGGCGGGAGGCCGGACTCTCATCCAGCAGGATCGGTTTGATGAATTCGTCGGTCACGCCCTCTTCATAGGATGCCTTGACCGCTTCGAGTGGATCGGATGCCTTGCTGCCCTTGCCGTGCACGAGCAGGTCGTAGGCCAGCTGTGTGCGCTCCCATCGCCGGTCACGGTCCATGGCATAGTATCTGCCAACGATCGACGCCAGCTTGCCGACACCGGTTTCGGAGGCGCGCTCCATGAATTCGGTAACATAGCGGGCACCGCCGTGGGGAGATGTGTCGCGTCCGTCCATGAAGGCATGTACATACACGTTTTCAATCCCCTGATCCCTGAAAAAACGCAACAGAGCGAACACATGCTCATTGTGACTGTGTACGCCGCCATCGGAAAAAAGACCCATAATATGGACCTTGCCGGCTTTTTTCGCCTGCTCAGCCGCCGCCAGGAGCTTCTGATTCCGGAAAAAACCGCCTTCCTTGATGTCTTTGTTCACCCGGGTCAGTTCCTGCCATACAATACGCCCGGCGCCAATATTGAGGTGGCCCACTTCAGAATTGCCAAACTGTCCCTCTGGCAACCCGACGTCCAGACCGGACGCGCTCAGGGTGGAGTTGGGATTTTTTTCCAGCAGGGAGTCGATGAATGGGGTTTTGGCGGCTTTGATGGCACTTATGGATTCTTCTTCCGTGATGCCGTAACCGTCAAGTATTGCAAGAAGGGCTTTTGCCATGGGTGTGTTTGATTGTGCGCCAGAGCCGGAACAGTCACACCCGGGTGACGTCATGAATATGATCAGTTACAAAAAAGCGCGCCAGGGCAACCGGCACGCTGTAGGGTTTAGCAGGCAATCGCCACTGCGATGATGGACGGGAGTCCGAGGGTTAATACTTGTCGAAGCAGTGTGATTGCGGCAATGTGAAGAACAGGAGCTGATTTGCGGATGAAAGTGCTCCTGGACACTCATCATCCGAGGTTGTTGACGTGCTTGACAAGCGAAGACTTGCGGTTGGCAGCCGTGTTCTTGTGCACAAGGCCTTTGGTGGTCATCCTGTCGATGTAGGAAACGGCGTCCTTGAGCAGTGTTTCGGCCTGCTGTTTGTCCTGCTCCTCCATGACTTTGCGGGTCAGGGTGCGCATCCGGGATCGCTTTTCACGGTTTGCAAGGCGCCGTTTTGCAGATTGGCGCGCTCTTTTTTCGGCTGATTTGTGTTGAGGCATAGTCTGTTGGAAAGAAAGCTTTCTGTTGTTCTGATTACAAATTTTGCAGAGAAACTAAATTTATGATTTAATCAGACTTTTCACAAGAATATTTTGCAAAAAAATGATATAAGGCATAAATTACCCAACATTTTGAAATTGCATTAGTGTAGCGTCAGGTAAACGGAAAAGATCATTGATCATAGTAATAGATGGTCCGGCAGGAGCCGGGAAAAGTACCACAGCCAAGGAAATTGCACGTCGCGCCGGTCTCGATTATGTTGACAGCGGCGCCATGTACCGCGGTTTTACGTACCTCTATCTCAAGCATGGCAAAGATCGCTCCCGCCTGGCAGGATTGCTGGACGATCACGGTCTCCGGTTTGAATTCCACAGTACCGAAGCCCGCGTCTTCCACGGGGAGATGGAAATCACAAGTGATATCCGCTCCGACATTGTGAACAGCCACGTCAGCGAAGTGGCCGCCATGGAAGAAGTGAGGAACGCGGTTCGCCTGTTGCTCCGTGATGCCTCCGCCAACGGCAACGCAGTGCTCGAAGGCAGAGACCTGGGAACAGTTGTTTTCCCTGATGCCGATTACAAGTTCTTTCTCACCGCTGATCCGGAAGCCCGGGCGCGCCGCCGATATGATGAACGCATCCGTAAAGGGGAACAGGTTTCCCTCCAGCAGGTGCGGGAAAATGTGGATACAAGGGATCGCATCGACTCTTCACGCGATATCGCCCCCCTCAAAAAGGCGGATGATGCCGTGGAGATCGAATCAACTTCCCTCACTTTTGAAGAACAGGTTACAAGAATTTTGCAGCACATCCGTAGTACACCTACGGAAACACAACCCAACAACTCAGACCAACTGAAACAATAACCACTATCCCCTGACAGCCAGCACCGTTCAGGAGGCTAACTGAAACAAAGGATATCTAAATGACCGATGAAGTAAAGAAAGATCTCGAAAAAGAAGAGAACACCGAACAGACAGCAGCTGCATCCGCAGAGGAAGTAAACGAGGAAACCGCTGCCGGTAAAAAGCCTGAGACGGCTGAAGAAAAGAAAGAGGAGGCTGCCGAAAAAGAAGCGGAAGAACCCATGAAAGAAGAGGCGGAAACTGAGACGCAGGAACCCGCTCCGGAAACCGCTGAAAAGGTGGAAGAAACTGTCGAGGATTCGCAACCTGAAGAAAAACCGGCAGAAGAGCCGCAGACAGCTCCCGAAGAGACCGCCGGTGAACAGGAAGCCCAGGAAGAGGTCGAAGAGTACAAGTTGCCTTCATTCACAGGGGAAATTGGCGACAAAGTGTACAAAATGGAAGAGCTTGAAGAAGCTTCCGAGGAGTATGATGACGACCAGTTCAATCTGATGGTCAAAATGTATGAAGGCACCCTTACCGCCTTCACGGAAAAAGAAATTGTTACCGGACGCGTACTCTCCATGGATGAGAAGTACGTCATTGTGGATATCGGCTTCAAGTCCGAAGGCATTGTCCCCCTCAACGAATTCAAGAACCCCGACCAGCTGAACATCGGCGATGAAGTGGAGGTCTTTCTCGATAAAGTGGAAGACCGTGACGGCCAGCTCGTCCTCTCCCGTCGCAAGGCCGACTCTCTGCGTGTCTGGCAGGATATCGAAGAAGCCCACAACTCTGAAAAAATCATCGAAGGGTACATCAAACGCCGTATCAAGGGCGGTATGGTCGTTGATATCAACGGCATCGATGCCTTCCTCCCCGGATCACAGATTGATGTGCGCCCGGTGCGCGACTTCGACGCCTACGTCGGGAAAACCATGGAATTCATGGTGGTCAAGCTCAACATGTCCAGCGAAAACGTGGTCGTATCTCACCGTGCACTCGTCGAATCCGACCTGGAAGAGCAGCGCGAACAGATCCTGGCCAGCATGGAGCCCGGCCAGATCCTCGAAGGTGTCGTCAAGAACATCACCGATTTTGGTGTCTTTATCGACCTCGGCGGGGTGGACGGCCTCCTTCATATCACCGACCTCTCTTGGGGACGCGTGGAGCATCCATCCGAGATCGTACGCCTGGACCAGCGCCTGAACGTGGTCGTCCTGGAATTCGACGAGCAGCGCAAGCGTATTTCCCTCGGTCTCAAGCAGCTTCAGCCCCATCCGTGGGACGAGATCGACGCGAAGTACCCGGAAAAAATCCAGGTGCAGGGCAAGGTGGTATCCATCGCAGATTACGGTGCCTTCATCGAGCTCGAAAAAGGTGTGGAAGGCCTTGTTCACATCAGCGAGATGTCCTGGACACAGCACATCAAGCATCCGTCCCAGCTGGTAGAGAAAAACCAGGTGATCGAGTGTGTCGTCCTCAACATCAACAAGGACGAGCGCAAGGTATCCCTCGGCGTCAAGCAGCTGCAGTCAGATCCATGGGAAGACCTCCTCGAGCGTTACCCCGTAGGCTCGAAGCACAAAGGCGTGGTTCGCAACCTCACCAACTTTGGAGTGTTTGTGGAGCTTGAGCCCGGGATCGACGGTCTTGTGCACATCTCAGACATGAGCTGGACCGACAAGGTCAACCATCCGAGCGAGGTGGTAAACAAAGGCGATGAGCTGGATGTGGTCATCCTCTCGGTTGACTTTGACAACCGCCGGATTTCACTTGGCCACAAGCAAATCCAGGACAACCCCTGGGAGAAGTACGCTGTGGACTATGCCGTCGGCAATGAAACGGACGCAGTTGTCAGCCGGGTCACCGACAAAGGCGTTTTTGCCAAACTCCCGCTTGGTGTGGAAGCATTCATGCCGGCACGGGAAGCGGAACACGGAGACAACCTCTCGGAATCCTACAAGGAAGGCGACGAGCTGAAAGTCGTCGTCACCGACTTTGACGAGAACGGCAAGAGTATTGTCATCAGTCAGAACAAAATTGGCAAGATGGATAAAAAGAAGGAAGCAGCTGCGAGAAAGAAAGAGCAGCAGGCAGCCTCATCAACCACCGGTGGTCTGACGCTCGGAGAAATGTCAGGTTTGCAGGATCTGAAGGAAAAACTTCAGCAAAAGGAAAATGATCAGAATCAGAAAAAGAATGATGATCAAACACAGGATGACAGCGAAGAGGACGAAGACAACAAGTAAAATTGAACTGATTCGTTATCGAAGCTGTTGATGGTGAATATAAAAGGAGGTATGATTTCCATCATGCCTCCTTTTTTTTCTTGCAACCCATGTAATTGTTATACACAGGATTTATCTACCATCCCACAAACTATCTATTAAAAGTGCCAGACTATGAACGTCACCATGCCAGAAGCCGCTTCGGCAGGCGAAACCCTTGAATATCTTAAGAAGACGCTTCATAACATCGTGCCGGAAAGCGAACTGGTCCTGAAAGCGGAAATCGCTTACGAGATCAACAGGCTTAAAAAGGAAAAAAACGCAGTAATCCTCGGTCATAATTACATGGAGCCGGCACTGTTTTACAGTATCCCGGACCATGTTGGGGACTCTCTCGGACTCGCTCGCATCGCCTCTGAAAGCCAGGCTGACCGCATCGTGTTCTGCGGTGTCCGGTTCATGGCTGAGACAGCAAAAATCCTTAATCCCGACCGCATGGTGCTGCTACCAGCCAAAATTGCCGGCTGCTCACTTGCTTCCAGCATCACCGCGCAGGATGTACGCGACCTGAAGGAACGGTACCCCGGCATTCCCGTGGTAACCTACATCAATACCTACGCCGACGTGAAGGCCGAGACCGATGTATGCTGCACCTCCAGCAATGCCGCCGACATCGTTCGCAAGCTGGATACGGACTCCGTCATATGCCTTCCGGATGAG
This sequence comes from Balneolales bacterium, assembly GCA_007132975.1. GTDB lineage: Bacteria > Bacteroidota > Rhodothermia > Balneolales > Natronogracilivirgulaceae > SKNL01. Next base: position 13,938 of record SLNO01000063.1, on the reverse strand, counting down.
TTTCTGGCCAAAAACATCGCACGTGAAACCGGAAAGAACGTAATCTATCCCGGCAGCGATCGCTCAGGAAAAGATGATATGGTTATTTGGGATGGGCGATGCGAAGTGCATGAAAAATTCACGGTTGAAGACATTCGCAATGCAAGAGCACAGTTTCCGGATACGGTGGTAGTTGCACACCCCGAGTGCCCTCCTGACGTCGTGGAAGCAGCGGATTACAGCGGGTCGACCACAGCAATGACCCGGTTTGTCAGGGAATCCAATGCCAAACGGTTCCTCATACTGACCGAGTGCGCCATGGGGGATAACATCGCCGCCGAGAACCCGGACAAGGAAATGCTCCGCATGTGCAGCATCAGATGTCCCCACATGAATGAAATAACCCTTGAGGATACCCTCACCTGCCTCAGGGAAGATATCTACCAGATCGAAGTTCCTGAAGATATACGCATCAGGGCAAAACGTTCTCTTGACCGTATGCTGGAGTTGAGCTGATGCAACGTGAGCAGATGTGAAGTTTAAGTGACTCAATGTCCAGACTTAATTGCTTTCCAAAAAAAAGGCCATCCATTTTTCAATGGATGGCCTTTTTAATTTTCTATACCTCAGTAAGGCATAAATAACAGTAAGATTGCTGTGTTATTTCTCTTTGTAGAAGAATACTTTTCCATTCACGGTATCTTTGCCGCTTTTGATCTTTGCTCCTGTTTCCCTGTTGTATGTGTATACAACATTTCTCATGGAATTCAGCTCTTTATCATTGGAAAAAGTTACTTCCAACGCGTCTCCACCCGGCTCAAGCTTGTTCAATGACTCAATCAAAGGTCTGAATTTTGATGAACTTTTTTTGGTAATACGAACATCTGAGCGGGGAACAAATTTAAGTTTCATTGCTATTTATTTTGATGTTAGAAATACGGTTTAACTAAACTTAGTTAAAAATCTGTATAAATGTCAACGTCACTGTTTAAAGAAAATTATGGAACTTGGATAGTTTTTAATATGGTTTCTATGACATTCTCGGTTTTTATTTCTTCCGCTTCCGCCTCATAAGTAAGCACAATTCTGTGTCTCAGGATGTCATACGCAACCGCGCGGATATCCTCCGGTGTAACATAAGCCCGATGCTGAGTGAATGCGTGGGCCCTGGAAGCCAGGTTCAGATTGATGGAACCCCTTGGGGAGGCACCATAATCAATAAGTCCTTCAATTTTGTGGATATTGAACCTTTCCGGATTTCTTGTAGCAATAATGATATTAATAATGTATTGTTCCACTTTTTCGTCCATGTAAATATCATTCAGTACCTTTCGTGCCTCAAGAATGGTATATGGACTCACAACCGGTTTGATGCTCTGTGGCTTGACCGTCCTTGCCATCCTGCGCATAATGGCCAACTCCTCTTCATCGCTAGGGTAGTCGATCTTGATCTTCATCATGAACCGGTCAACCTGAGCTTCCGGAAGGGGGTAGGTGCCTTCCTGCTCAACGGGGTTCTGCGTGGCAAGTACAAGGAAGGGATTGTCGAGCTGAAAAGTCTCCTCGCCAATGGTCACTTGCCGCTCCTGCATGGCCTCCAGAAGCGCGCTCTGCACTTTAGCCGGAGATCGGTTGATCTCATCAGCCAGAATGATATTCGAGAATACCGGCCCTTTTCTGACCGTGAATTCCCCCGTTTTCTGGTTGAAGATAAGGGTCCCGATAAGGTCGGCCGGCAAAAGATCCGGAGTGAACTGGATCCGCTGGAAACCGGTGTCAATCACCTTGGCAAGACTGGAAATGGTAAGGGTCTTGGCAAGGCCTGGAACACCTTCCAGAAGCACATGGCCATCTGAAAGCAACCCGATCAGCAGCCGCTCGATCATCACTCTCTGGCCTATAATGACCTTGTCCAGTTCCTGGTATATATCCTTGATGAAATGACTGGATTCCTTGATCCGCTCGGTCAGGGCCCGCATGTCCGGACTATTTTTAATCATTAGGTACTGATTTAAATGGGGTGATGGTTTTTTTGCCGCAAGAGGAAAAAAGTCTGAAGTAAAACAAACTTTTCTTAAATTCCCGCACGAATTTAATAAAAAAAACAGACACATTTCCGTCCGGTATCGCAGTCCCGGCTATTTGTGTCGTATAACGGTTTTTCCGTAGCCTGTTTTTCTGCCAAACATAGCAGATATAGTTGAAGACGCAAAGTTTTTTGGGTACCTTGGTGCTCATTTTTCACATTGTGCCAATTACATGGAGACATACCTCTTTATCCTTTTTGCAACACTGGCTGTAGCAGCCGCCATCGGCATGATCAGCAGCAAGGATACTGTCAACAGTGCGCTTTTCCTGGTCTTGAACCTGATCTCGGTAGCCGGCATATTCCTTCTCCTGAAGGCTCAGTTTCTGGCTGTTGTGCAGGTTCTCGTCTACGGAGGCGCAATCATGGTGCTGTTCCTCTTCGTGATCATGCTTTTGAACCTGTCGGATGAAGAGCATATGCTCAGCCGGTTCAGTGTCAGGTATGCCGTTGGTTTTTTCCTGGGTGTGATCGTGCTCTCCCAGCTGCTCTATGCCATTGCCAGTGTTACCGGCACACTCCCCCAGATCCACCCGGAAATGGAACAGGTCGGCACCGTAGAAGCCATAGGTGATGCCCTTTTCACCGTCTACCTGCTTCCGGTCCTGGTTACAGCTATCCTGCTTACCGCCGCGGTGGTGGGCGCCCTGCTGCTTGCTCAGCGTAATATTAGTGATAAGGTAAATAAATAATGGAAATGGATTGGTACCTCGGATTGTCGGCCGTCCTGTTCACCATAGGGGTCATCGGTGTCCTGACAAAGAAAAATGCCATCGTGATCTTCATGTGCGCCGAACTGATGCTCAACTCGGTTAACCTGACACTGGTGTCTTTCAGTGCCCAGCTTGGTGACGTGCACGGACAGATCCTTGTATTTTTCGCCCTGTGTGTAGCCGCAGCAGAAGCCGCCGTGGGCCTGGCCATCATCATTGCCATTTACAGAAACAACCTGACGGTCGATGTGACCAGAATCAACCTGCTCAAATGGTAGACCAGATGCATCACACGCCTCCAAACAACAAAAACTGGAAATAGTCAACCTTCATGGACGCATACGTTCATCTTGTACCCTGGATTGTTCTGATACCTCTGGCCGGCTTCCTTTTCAACGGCCTGCTTGGTCTCGCTTCCGGGGCTTTCCGGGAACAGAAGAACTTTATAGGCGCTGTGGCAACGCTGGCCGTCTTCATCCCCTTCCTCATTGCTCTCTGGCTGTTTTTCATGATGTCGGGAGACAGCGAGGCGGTTTCCGTGAGCCTGTTCACCTGGATCGAAGCCGGAAATTTCACGACGGACATCGGTTATCGCCTCGACCAGCTTTCACTCCTCATGACCCTCGTGGTCACAGGTGTGGGCGCACTCATACACCTCTATGCCATTGGCTACATGGCCGGTGATGAAGGATTCTGGAAGTTCTTTGCCTTCATGAACCTGTTCATCTTCGCCATGCTCAACCTGGTTCTGGCGGATAATATGCTTCTGCTTTTCCTCGGTTGGGAAGGGGTCGGATTATGCTCCTACCTGCTCATCGGATTCTGGTATACGGACATGGCCAAGTCCGATGCCGCTAAAAAAGCTTTCCTCTACAACCGGGTCGGTGACTTCGCCTTCCTGATTGCCATGTTCCTGATCTTCCAGACTATCGGCTCCCTGCGCTTTGAGGAGATCCTGGCCGGAACCGCCCTGTTTACCACCGACCAGGTGTTCCTCATCGGAGCCCTGATACTGATCGGCGCCACCGGGAAAAGCGCCCAGATCCCGCTGTTCGTCTGGCTGCCCGACGCCATGGCCGGACCCACACCCGTATCGGCGCTCATCCATGCCGCCACCATGGTTACCTCCGGGATCTATGTTATTTCGCGCCTCTCTCCGTTTTTCATGCAGTCACCGGAGCTGATGCTTCTTGTCGCTGTTATCGGCGCCTTCACGGCTGTAATAGCCGCGACCATCGCCCTCACGAAATATGACATCAAAGCCGTTCTGGCCTACTCCACCGTGTCCCAGCTCGGCTTCATGTTTCTGGCGCTTGGATCCGGCGCCTTCGTTGCCGCCATGTTCCATGTGGTCACCCACGCCTTCTTCAAGGCCTGTCTCTTCCTCGGTTCCGGATCGGTGATCCATGCCATGCACCACGTTGAGCATAAACTGCATGATGAAGGCAAACACGTGCATTTCGATCCTCAGGACATGCGCAACATGGGCGGCCTCCGGAAGTACCTCCCGCATACCTACAAGACATTCCTGATCGCAACCATTGCCATTGCCGGTATCCCACCGCTGGCCGGTTTTTTCTCCAAGGATGAAATCCTGGTAATGACCTTCAATGCCGGCATGGGAACCTACGGGGCCGTCTACATCGGTCTTTGGGCAATAGCCCTGATTACTGCGTTCATGACCGCATTCTACATGTTCCGCCTCACCCTCGGCACGTTCCATGGTGAATTTCGCCTGCCCGGCAAGCATGAGGAGGCTCGCGGCGCCGAAAAACACCTGCACGAAAGCCCATTCACCATGACCTCGGTCCTTTGGGTACTGGGTGGGCTGTCCATCGTCGGCGGCTTTATCGGCATCCCGAATTTTGTGGTGGCAACCTTCACGGGCACCGCCGATGTCAACCTGCTCTCCAACTGGCTCGATAAAACCACCATGGATGCGGAACTGACCCTCAGCAAACTGGTGGAATGGTTCCTGCTTTTCGGATCGGTGCTGATTGCTGCCGCCGGAATCTTTGTGGCCTACCGTCTATACGAAGGGGGCCAGCTGGAATCTTCGGACCTGCGCATCTCAAAGCGGTTCGGCGCGTTTTACAGGGTTTGGAGCGACAAGTACATGATCGACGAGATCTACGAAGGGGGCATCGTGCGTCCAACCGTCCGTTTCTCCGACCGTGTTCTGTCCGTATTTGACATGAAGGGCATAGACGGTTTCGTCAACTTCATAGCCGCCATAGTCCGTTTTGCAGGAGGTGTGGTTCGCTATTTCCAGACCGGGGTGATCCAGTCCTACGCTTACGGAATCGTCCTCGGGGTGATCCTCGTCATTTTCATGCTGCTGTTCCGATAATCATCACACACATCTGATGGAATTACTGCTTAATATCGTCATTTATCTGCCGCTTTTCGGAGCGCTGCTCCTGATTTTCATAAGGCAGGAAGACTGGGTGCGCTGGACAAGCCTGTTGATCACTACGGCAACGTTTCTGTTGTCCATACCGCTTCTGCTCCAGTTTGACATTTCTGCAGCCGGCAAGGTTCAGTACCTGACGGTCGGCGAGCCTTTCATGGGTGATTGGGATGTGAAATACATGGTGGGTCTGGACGGACTTAGCATGCTGCTGTTCATGTTAACCACGTTCATGGCGCCCATTGTGGTGCTCTCCTCCTGGACCACCATCAGGAACCATGTGGCAGGCTTCTATTCCATGCTGCTGATCCTTCAGACCGGGTCTCTGGGCGTTTTTGCCGCCATGGACCTGTTCATGTTCTACATCTTCTTCGAGCTTACACAGATCCCCATGTTCTTCCTTATTGGGATCTGGGGCGGTAGCGACCGCATCTACGCAACCGTCAAGTTTTTCATTTATACCCTGGTGGGATGGCTCCTGATGCTTGTAGCTCTTATCTATGTCGGATACGCAGCCGGCTACATGGTAAACGACGGTGTCTTCACCACCGATTGGCGCCTTATCACCAGCCCGGAGTTCCAGCTTGACCTTGTGCAGCAGACCTGGCTCTTCCTGTCGTTCGGTTTCGCCTTCTGCATCAAGGTGCCCATCTTCCCGTTCCACAGCTGGCTTCCGCTGGCTCATACCGAAGCACCAACCGCGGGCTCTGTCGTTCTTGCCGCAATCGCACTTAAAATGGGGACTTACGCTGTTCTGCGTTACCTTATCCCCCTTTTCCCAAATGCCGCCATCGCCTTCGCCCCCATGTTTGCCGTGCTGGGTGTCATCGGGATCATCTATGGGGCGCTTGTGGCCATGGTGCAGAAGGATGTGAAAAAACTGGTGGCATACTCATCCATCAGCCACCTTGGATTTGTCGTGCTTGGCATGTTCGCTTTCACGACAACGGGAGCGCAGGGAGCGATCATCCAGATGGTCAACCACGGCCTCTCCACCGGGGCGCTCTTTATCATCGTAGGCATGCTCTACGAACGCCGGCACAGCCGGATGATCGCCGACTTCGGGGGTATAGCCAAAATGATGCCGGTCATGACCGTTATGTTCATGATCGCCACGCTTGCTTCCATCGGGCTGCCCGGCCTGAACGGTTTTGTTGGCGAATTCCTGATCCTTGTGGGTTCGTTCAATTCCGATGTGCTGGGTTCCCCCTGGTATGCCGTCATTGCCGCCCTCGGCGTGATACTGGCTGCCGGATACATGCTCTGGATGTTCCAGCGCGTCATGTTCGGTCCCATTACGCATGAGGAGAACAAGAAGCTTACCGACATCAACGCCCGTGAAATAGGACTGCTTGTGCCTATCATGATCTTTATCGTTTGGATAGGTATCCGTCCGACCGACTTCACCAAATATTCGGAAGCTCAGGTTGAGTGGATGCTGGAAGATACCCGGGCAAGAGCGGAAGCCATAGCATCCAACGCCGCCGGTGAACAGCTGCCCGCATGGGCGCAGAAACTGTACGATGTTACACCGCAGCTGGCTTCTATCCATGAGATCGTCAATAAGGAAGATAGCCGGCTTTCAAGCGCAACGGAACCGGCCGACGGCGATGGAAAAATAAATGACAAACAGGAGCAAAGTTTATGACGCAACCACTGAAAAGTGCAGAAATAGAGAAGGAACTCCAATCTCTTGACGGCTGGACCGTGGAAGGGGACAAACTCACCCGGCAGTTCAGTTTCGCCGATTTCCGGGAAGCAATGGCATTCATGGTGAGGGTAGCCTTTGAAGCTGAGGAATTGGCCCACCATCCCGAGTTTTTCAACGTTTACAAGGACGTGAGGATCCAGCTGGCAACCCATGATGCGGGTGGAAAGATCACCTCCAAAGATATCGCCCTGGCGAAACGTATCGACGCTATTTAAACGACATTCATGGAACCAGTGAACGAATTATTGACCATTTTACCGCTGATCATCATCGGTGCCGCAGGACTCTTCGTGATGATGCTTGATGCCTTCACAGGCAACGCCCGCCTGGCATACCTGTCCACCATGCTTTTTTCGGTTGCCGCGCTGGCCGCTGCCGTATCCAACCTGTTCGGGCCAACCGGCGAGTCTTTCCACAATCTGATCACCTATGGCGGTACTGCCGCGTTTGGCATGGTGTTGGTCATGATTGGAACCCTCTTTTCCGTGATCCTGAGTCGGGATTACCTGGAAAAAACCGGGGGACACATCGCCGAAGTCTATTCCATGATCCTGTTTGCGGCCTTCGGGATGCTGCTGCTGGTTGCGTCCAACAACCTGGTTACGCTTTTCCTGGGTATCGAAACCATGTCCATTTCCCTTTATGTGCTGGCCGGACTGGTGAAGAATGAGAAGAAATCGGTTGAAGCAGCACTGAAGTATTTCCTCTTGGGCGCATTTGCCACCGGCTTCCTGCTCTACGGAATAGCACTTCTCTACGGGGCTTCCGGGTCCACATTCCTTGTGGATATTGCTGCCACCGAGGAAAAGGGCATGATCTACTGGGCAGGTGTCGGCTTGTTGCTTGTGGGCTTTTTCTTCAAGATTTCGGCTGTGCCGTTTCACATGTGGACCCCAGACGTTTACCAGGGAGCTCCAACGACCATTACCGCTTTCATGGCAACGGCGTCCAAGGCCGCCGCATTTGTTGCTTTCATCCTGGTCCTGAGCAGGGCCCTTCCTGATGCACGCGCGGAATGGGGCGACGTGATCTGGGTTTTCGCGGTGCTTACCATGGTGGTCGGAAACATCCTTGCCCTGGTCCAGGACAATGTAAAACGCATGCTGGCCTATTCCAGCATAGCCCACGCCGGCTACATCATGATCGGACTTGCCGCCGGTACCGACGCCGCCTACAGCGCCGTCCTGTTCTACCTGTTTGCCTATACTCTCATGAATATCGGCGCTTTCGGTATCGTCGCCTTTTACGAGTGGCACAAGGGATACGACTTTACCAACGTAGAAAACTATTCAGGTCTGGGGTTCCAGCAGCCGGTTATGGGTGTGCTGATGTCCATCTTCCTGTTCTCCATGGTGGGTATTCCCCCGTTTGCCGGATTCATTGGCAAATATCGTGTTTTTGCAGCTGCCGTGGATGAGGGGCTTATCAGTCTCGTGGTAGTTGGGGTGCTTGCAAGCGCCGCCAGCGTCTACTACTATCTGAGGGTGCTCGTCCATCTCTATATGAAGGAAAATGATAAAGGGATAGTCCTCTCGCGTCCAGGCGCCCTCTACACCGCTGCGCTGCTGATACTCGCTGCTCTGACCATTTATTTCGGGGTCAACCCCGGCTTGCTCACCGACCTGCTTGGATCGTTCAAGGGTCATCATTATTGATTCCGGGATGCGCTAAGAGTGCCTGGCTGCGATGACCGCGGCCGTACCATGCGCGTTATGGCCAATCCTTAACTTGTTCTGATTGCAACAGAGAGATAATCTCGCTATCTTTAGCGCCGCCTGCCGCTGGAAAAGCCAGCGGCTGTTTTCAATAAACAACCGAAGGTAACTATGAAAACCAATTTCTATGAAGTAACCTTTATCATCAATCCGGTCCTTGAAGAGGACCAGGTGAAAGAGGTCAAAGAAGGCTTCGAATCCTTTGTGAAAGAGAGAGGAGCCGAGATCGACGAAGTGGATGAGTGGGGCATCAAGCGCCTCGCCTACGAAATCGACGGGAAAAACAGTGGCTACTACGTGAACGCCTATTTTCACGCGCCAGGTTCCATTGTCAGCGAACTGGAGAGATATTTTAAACTGCAGGATAATATCCTCAGGAATATCATCCTCAAGTATGACAACAAAATGCTGAAGCACAGGGAACTCCAGAAAAAGGGCAAACTCCCGGTCATTTTCAGCGAGACCCCCGAAGAGGAATAATCCCCATCCACACCCATTTCAAAAGATTCAGAATATGTTAAAAAATCCTGCACACCCCAAAAAAGGCAACCTGAAGGAGAAAGAGTGCAAATTCTCCAGAGCAGGCGTTGTCTACATCGACTACAAGGATGTCGATACCCTGGAGCGCTTCGTCAATGACCAGGGCAAGATCCTTCCCCGTCGCGTGACCGGAACAAGCGCCAAATACCAGCGCCAGCTTGCCCTCGCTGTCAAGCGCGCGAGGCACCTTGGGCTGCTTCCGTTCGTTGCAGAAAACCTCAGATAATCACCTAGCCAGGAGTCTACCATGCAAGTCATATTAAAAGAAGATGTCGAAAAACTGGGTCTGGCCGGTGAAGTTGTTGATGTGAAGGACGGATACGGAAGAAACTTCCTCATTCCGACCGGCAAAGCCGTACTTGCCACATCCGGCGCCCGCAAGGCAATTGAGCAGCAGATGAAAAAGGTGCTCGAGCAGCGCCTGGCCAATCTCGATTCCGCCAAGGAAACAGCTGAAACACTCAAGGGCACCAATGTGACCATAGCCGTAAAAGCAGGCGAAGAAGGCAAAATCTTCGGAACGGTCACCAACGTCCAGATAGCCGATGCCCTTTCAGAGAAAGGCTTCGACATCGATCGTCGTAAAATCCAGATCGACGAAGACGTCAAGCAGCTTGGCGAGTACACCGCTACCATCAACCTGCACGAAGAGGTGAAAGCCACCCTGACTTTCTGGGTCGTCAAAGCCCAGGATTGACATCCGGGCAAGACTAATTGCCTCAAAACCACCGTTTGAAAAAGGAAATGCAGCTTCTGTGTTTCCTTTTTTTTTACCAGGCAACAAACCCTGCCACTTGAGAAAGCGGATTCTCCTTCTGACTATCGCCTGGTGCCTCTGGGCACAGACGGATCTGCAGGCCCAGATCTCACTGGAAAGGGAGCGGCAGGTGACAGTGGCTGAAAGGGACTCCGTCTACCAACTTGATGCGTGGATCGTGCCGGGTACGTTGCAAGTCATGGCTGATACGCTTGTCTTGCCGGAGCACGAATGGACGCTCTACCCGGTTACCGGACGCTGGAGCTGGGATGTGGCCCCGTCAGAACGCGCCCGGTTCGATACGCTCCGTTTCCGGTACCAGTATCGGCCCCTCAGTCTTCCTGTTACCATCTACGGCAGGGAGCTCATCATCCCCGACACTACGGACGCCCGGTTCGATCCGGACAGCGATGTCCGGATAGCCCGCCGCCCCGTCCGGCAGCAGGATCTGTTCGCCGACACCCGGCTCCAGCGAAGCGGCAGCCTCAGGCGTGGCTTTGTCGCAGGCACCAACCAGGATTTTTCACTCGAGAGCGGCCTCCACTTCGAGATCAGCGGCCATATCACCGATGACATAGAAGTTGTCGCCTCATTGACCGACCGCAGCACGCCCATCCAGCCGGACGGCACCACACAGACCCTCCGGGAGTTCGACCAGGTCTACATCCGGCTGATGCACGAAATGGGGATGCTGCAGATGGGGGATATAGACATGCGCCTGGACCAGAGCAGCTTTGCCGTTATTGACCGGCGGCTCCAGGGAGTCGGGCTGCAGGCCGACCTCAACAGGTACGGTGCCTATGAAGGGTCGGCGGCCGTAGTACGCGGTCAGTACCGCGAGATGCAGTTCACAGGCGAAGACGGCGTGCAAGGCCCCTACCGGCTTACCGGAGCCGAAAACGAATCGTTCATCATCGTGCTGGCCGGATCAGAACGGGTCTACATCAACGGTGAAAGAATGGCGCGAGGAGAGGAAAACGACTACATCATCGACTACGGCCTTGGTGAGATCACATTCACCTCCAACCGCATCATCACCGACCATTCGCGCATCGCCGTCGACTTCCAGTACCTGAGGGATGCATACACCCGCAGCGTAGTCGCCGCCGAGGCGCAGCACGACAACCTGCTCAATGACCGCGTCTCTTTCGGGGTATCGGTCATACGCGAAGCCGACAACGTCAACCTCAGCACACAGCTCTTCCTCACAGACCAGGAACGCGAAGTGCTCAGGCAGGCCGGCAACGACCCGTCCAAAGCTGTTGTGAGCGGGGCCGATTCGGTCGGTTTCCGCCGCGATGCCGACTTCCTGCTCTACAGCCGGGTGGATACGGTTTTCAATGGCCAGATCTACCAGGTCTTCCGTCATATACCCGGCGACTCGTCAGGGGTCTATCGCGTTCAGTTCAGCCGTGTGCCGGAAGGGGAAGGAGATTACCGCCGGGTGGGTCGCGCCGCCAACGGGATACTGTACGAATGGGCCGGCCCGGGAATGGGCAGCTATATGCCCGAACGACGCCTTTCGCGTCCCGTTGAGCAGAGCATGGTGGCGCTGCGAAGCCGCTTCAGGGCCACGCGCAGCCTCAGCGTATACGGTGAATGGGCCGGAAGTCAGTATGATCAGAACCGGCTTTCATCCATCGACAACGAATTCAACAATGACATGAGCTTCCTCGCGGGGGTCCGGCTCGACCCGGTATCCACACGAATTGGCGATTTGTCGTTTGATGTCAAGGGACGATATGAAGGGGAGAATTTTGCCTATTTCGATCGCGTTCGGGAAGTGGAGTTCGACCGCCGGTGGAACCTGACCCATATCGACGCCTCACAGGAAGAGCGCCTGGAGGGGTCGGTCCGCCTGAGTCCCGCCGGAAACACGCACCTTGATATCGGTGCCGGAGCGCTTCGCCGGAGCGGTTTCCAGGGCTTGCGCGGAGATCTGCACCTTCTGTCACGTGAAGAAGGCCTCCCGGGGCTGGATTACCGGCTTGAGCACATCCAGAGCGAAGACCGTAATTTCGGTGAGGATGGTCGATGGTGGCGCCAGCGCGGACAACTGGATTACGATATTTCGTTGCCCATTGGCACTCTCCAACCCGAGTTTGCATTTGAACACGAAGAGCGTTTGCAGAAGGCGGCCGGCGGATTTCATACCGTGTCAGGCGATATCGGTGAAAATGAAGATCCCGTCATGGTGTCTGCCGCCCGCGACTCGCTGCTGGCCGGCTCCAACCGCTTCCTGGAGGTGGGTCCGGGGCTGTACTACCGCATATCCGACCGGTTCCGCGTGGGAAGCACCGTCCGTTACAGGAAAGACGAGGGGGTCATCGCCGGAGCGCTTGCAGACGAGTCAAGGGGCATCACCCAGCGCTATGTGATGGATTACCGTCGGGGTTCCCTGTTCCAGACCAGCAACACGATTGGCCTGCGCCAGCGGCGGTTTGAAGAGATATTCCGGGTGGAACAGCAGCGGCTCGACAGCCGTGGCGTGCTGGTGCGGTCGGTCACGGACTACCGCCCATGGAACCGGTTTATCGATACCCAAATCCTGTATGACGCCAACACCGAACGCCGCGCGCTCCTGCAGGAGGCGTTTGTTGAAGTGGGACCGGAACTGGGACAGTATGTCTGGATCGACCTCAACGACGACGGGGTGCAGCAGGTCGATGAGTTTTTCCCAGAGCAGAGCCCCAATGAAGGAACATTCATCAAGCAGCTTGTACCATCCGACGAGCTCTTTCCGGTAATAGCGCTGCGGGTGCGGTGGCGCACCACCGTTGATCCGGCCCGCATCATTGACCCCCATGACGCCCGCTTTTCGGGATGGAGGAACTTCCTGTCCGGAATACGCTGGCATTCGCTGGTGGACATCCGGGAGGAAAACCGAACAGAGCAGCTTCAGGACATCTACCTGATGCGTCTGAACCGTTTCCGGGACGACTCCCTGACCATCAACGGCCGCATTTATACAGAGCAGGATGTGGAGTTTTTCCGGAACAACACCAGGCGGGAACTCCGCGTCACTGCCGACCGCCTGCGCTCCCAGCAGCAACAGGCCAGCGGACTCGAGAAGCGCCGAACGGATAACCTGAGGGTCAGGGCCGGTGGCAGGCTTTCAAGGCGCTACAGGCTCATTCTTTCCTCATCCGTGGGTCGCAACGAAAACCGCAGCGAAACGTTCGCTTCGCGTAACTACGACATCCGCGGAGGTGAACTGCGTCCCAGAGTCGATATTCGCTGGAGCGGATCGCTGCAGTCCGGTGCCTCCCTGGGTGTGATCAGAAGAACGGACAGGCATCCGGATAATCCCGCTACCGTTAGCGGTCTGACCATGCAGCTGGATGCACGTACCACTTTTGGAAGGCGGCTGATGTCCACGGCACGTCTGGAGCACCGCCGCTTTGCGTTGACTGGGGGCCCTTCCAGCAGCATGGGGGAGTTTGAACTGACAGACGGAGCCGGCATGGGCAACACCTGGGCATGGTCTTTGCAATCAGATTACCGAATCAGTGATTTTCTCAGGGCAAGCCTTCAGTATGACGGGCGGACTGTTCCGGAAAGACCGGCCATTCAGACACTGCGTTTCAGCGTCAACGCGGTTTTTTAATATTATTTTAACATCGGCTCGATACTTTTCCCTGTCATCTGATGTTATGAACAGACCGCGCAACATATGCGGCATGCTGCCGTTTGCCTTTGAGTCGAGTCGGAAAGCCACACATCAGTTTTTTATTTATTTCATGTGATGTATGTTTTTCAAGTTTTTGTATAATAGGAGTGCTTATGTCAACGGCCTGTCAAAAATCACTGGATTACCGGAGGTTTCGACGTTTCCGCATATGCATCCGGCCTTTGACATTTGATGCAAAATAGTCTATAATCAACGTATTGTGAATTGTCTTTACTCGAATACAACATTAGGTAAAAATCGGAGAATCGTATGACCCTCTCGTTTAGTGCACTGCTTTTCCAGGGCGCCCTGGAAGAAGGCTTATTCAACATGCTCGTCGGGTATTTCAATGAAGGT
>SLNO01000107.1 GCA_007132975.1 Balneolales bacterium | reverse complement strand
GACAATACGGAACTGCTGGTTGACGACGCACCCCCGGGCGGTGGATTGAGCAACCCGCTGCAAGCCATGAGCTGGGATTCCGCGGACAGGGTTGTGATCAGCTATCACAGATTTGATGAAACCGGCGCCAGCCAGATCTTCAATGCCCGGTTTGACGAAGGCAAATGGACTATCGTTCCGGCAACCCGCTGGGACTTCGTCTGGGGCGAATCATACTCCGGGACCGGAGCCCTCAACATTTTCGGCACGATACGCATGAGCGGGATCACACCAGCCGGCAATGGCGAACTCACCCAAATGGTCTGGAACCGCGAGGTGGAGGAAGCCATTGTGGTTCTCGACGAAGAATCGCTGCAGCCGATCCGGTTGGAAGCACCGCAGCCTGTAGCGTGGAGAGAGAAGCTCACCATTCCGGAATCCGATTTTCAGATCGAGCCGATTCCCGATCTGCGCAGAACAGGCGGCCCCTTGCAGGTAGAGCTTCTTCCCGATTCTTATGGGTTGGATGCGGATGGCGTTTCCTGGTATCTGCGATGGGAACACGGCGGGGCGAATCGCGACCGGCCGGTCCCGGAACCGTGGCCAGAACCCACCATGCTGCGGGTCTACAAAATCAGCGATGCAGAGTAACCCGTTTTGTGACAGAAATCATTCAGGAACCCATCCCAAAAACAACAATGTGATGAGCAGTTTGGAGCTTCCAAACCACCCACCACATTGAAGGACTCGTTTCTGTTCAGCAGGGGTTTCCGGCTGCTGGTCCGGGATTGGTTACATCAGTGTGTTATTCTCTGACGCTGTACTGGAGGATGCGGTCATTGCGGGCGCAGACCACGAAGAATCTGTTGCCTTCGGGATTCCAGCGCACGGCGACCGGTTCGGGGGTCTGGCGGGCCACCCAGAAGAAGCCTTTGAATTCGGCATTCCGGATGATCCAGGGCTCTTCCAGGTCAAAGTAGAGGACCTGTCTGCGGACACGGTCAAGAACGAACAGGCGTTCGCCGTCAGGTGTAATATCGTTGCCCCGTGTATCCCTGTGCTCTTCCTTGAAATCGAGAATGTAACGGAGGGTGATGGATTCGATGTCCCAGAACCTTTTCATCTCAAACTGGAACACATATCCGTTTTCGCGGTCGTCAATGTACATGTAGAGTCCGTCGGGACTTACACTCACGCCCTGAATCCGGGAAGTTGGCACGCGCATGTCGATATGCCCGGTGGGTTCTGCTGTGGTGATGTTCCAGGGTTCGGATAGGCGGTACTGGAAAATTTCAAGGCGGTTGACCACGATCACATCCTGGCCATTTTCCTTGTTGATGAAGAGCCCCTGCGGTCTTGGGGATGCCACTTTTGTGCCCAGTTCACCGGAGAGGTCGAACTCCCGGACATATTCCGCGGAGCTGAGGTCCCAAGGTGTGCCGAGGTTGAATTCGGCGATGTTCATTGTTGTCCTGCCGACAACGTACATCCTGGAGCCGTCCGGTTTGAACTCAACATAACGGGTGTCCTGAGTGTAATCCCCGACATCCAGGGACACATTGTCGAATTCCGCCTTTTCAATATCGAAGGCTTTCTGGGCTTGAACCGGTACGGCAAGCATGGCCAGGACAGCCAGTAGCGATGCCGTAAATGCGGCGGTAAATACTTTTTTCATCTGTTTAAAAATTTGGATTTATATCGTCAGAATGAATTCACACGGCAGGATTTGATCATGCTCCTGTGTGTCAGCTGGAGGCTGCCATGTTCATTTCATAGCGTTGTCAGTTTTGGGCTCTGCATCTGCGGTTCAGCGGTCATGCTGGTACAGTTGCTGATAATTATTCAGGATAAAAAAATGTGATAACCGGGTTGCTGCATTCCGGTTATCACATTGCTGTTCCGTCGTCCCATGAGGTTGCATATTGTTGGATTATCTGCTGTCAGGTAAGCAGAAGGGTGGAATAAGCGTCACAGGTCTGATCGGATTGGTTTATCATTGGAAAAAACTGATTGTCCGTATCACGGAACATCATACTGGAAGAGCGTGTTGGTGGTATTGCAAACCACATAGAATCGCTTCCCGTCTTTTGCCCATACGAGGCCTCTCGGGTTGGGTGTCTGACGGGCTACCATGAAGTCCATGTCTTCTCTGCGAACTGCTGTCCTGAGGTTCCAGGGTTCTTCCACGTCATAAACCTTGAGGGTCCGTGCGCCCTGATCGACCAGAAACAGGCGGGTACCATCCGGTTTCCACTCCATTCCCCGGGGGGAATCCATTTCGGAAATATCCATCATGTACTCAAGTCTCAGGTCGTCGATGTCCCAGATCATGTCCATGCGGAACTGGTAGACGCTCCAGGTCTCGCGGTCATCAATGAACATGTAGCCGCCATCAGGACTCATGTACATGTCATGAAGCCTGGATGTTGCAAGACGCATGTCACGGGTTTTGACGTGCTTTGTCGATTCGATGTTCCAGGGCTCTTCCATGAAGTACTGGATCATTTCCGTGCGGTTAACGAGGTACATTTCCTGGCCGTTTTCGTCATTGATGAAGAGGCCGTGGGGACGCGGTCTTTCGTGGTTCACGCCAACGGTTTCCGTCAGGTCGAATTCCCGGACGAATTCAGCGGTGCTGATATCCCAGGGTGTGCTCATGTGGTATTCCGCGATGTTCATGGAAGTTCTTGCGGAATGGTAGAAGCGTGTACCGTCGGGCTTGAAATGCAGGCCGCGGGAATTGTCGATATGGTCATTCATATCCAGTGAAACACCGTTGAACTGAGCACCGGTAAAGTCATAAGGGCCCTGTGCCACTGCCTGACTGGAAATCATTGTCGAAAACGACAGGAACAATAGAATCAGTGAGTATCTAAATATATTTTTCATAGGTCAATCAATTTTGGTTTTTAAGATATGCTGCTTAATAAAGTGAGCGAATCCTCCAAAAGTATCCTTTCATGGGACTTGGACACTTCCTCTGGGCTACATCATGCAAATAACATGCCACTTACAGATATAATAGTGTTAAACGAAGTAAAAGGAAATTTTATGGTGTGGATTCCCGGAATTTCCTGTAACCGCTTTTTTGATATCAAGTAACAGAAAAAAGATGAATGGCGAAATTTATCCCAACTGGCGAAAAGTCGTTAACGATAATTCGCCACCGTCGCCATTGCCGTGCGGAGCAGCCATGTCTTGAATTAACGTTCTCTCTGCAAAGGAAGGCGTTGGTTATTGGGATTTGTCAGATTGCATCTGCGCTGATTGCGCTTCTCAAGGGTGACCCCACCAGGATTCGAACCTGGATCTAAAGCTTAGGAGGCTTTTGTTCTATCCCTTGAACTATGGGGTCAGGAAACAGAATTTCCAACAGGATACGTATCCATCCCGTAAACGCATTACTGAAGTAAGTTTGGATGGAAACAAGTGGTGGGAAATTACCTGTTAGAGGTGGAAAAAACAATTCCGAAAAGGTTTGCCCACTCGGCGGAATGCCATTCCTCACTTTGACGAGCATCATTTTTCGCGTGCGGACGTAGTCCCCGGCCTGCAGGCGGTACAGATAGGCGCCGCTGGACAGCTGTTTCGCGTCAAAGGTTACCGAGTGATGTCCGCTGTTCATCGCTTAGTTGATCAAAACGGCCACCAGCCTGCCCGTAACGGGATAGACTTCCAGGCGGACGTGGGTGGATTGGGGCAGTGAGATTTGAATTTGGGTTGCGGGGTTGAACGGGCTATTGGAAAACATGTTTTGCATTGAACTCACACTACTGACAACCCAGCCCCCAATGGGCTGGTTGAACGGACGATGGAAAAACATAAAACTCATATCCGTAATATTGCTCACACAAACTTTGGTCAGGTCAGAGCCCTCATCCCTTCTCTGGACAAGTAACTCCCGATCAACGACCTCATAGGTTTCACCATCAACGGTTTCCGTGGTCCAGATGGGGACATCCACACATCTTACTCTCCCATCTTCTCCGATGGTGATGGATTGTGCGAACAGATTGGTTGTAAGAACGAATAGAATGGTCGTGGTGAATAGTGTAGTTTTCATTGCAGGGGAGGGTTTATTCGGCGGAATAAATAGATAATCCAATCGAAATACGATCACCTTGCGGTGGATCCTGGAAAGAATACGTTATCCAGCAATAAAATTTTTTTTGATAATATTTTGTGGTCAGTGTACGCACGTCCGGTAATCTAAAGCCAGACTTTGTCAGCAGGCAACTTTTTGACCTGCCGCAATTTGAACGATTATGATCCGGAGTTCATTTATTTTAAAGGGATTAAGTTGATTTATCCTTAGCATGAATTTTCATCAGAAATAACACGGAGGTATTTATGGATAAGAATGTGACGCTCACAACCGGAAAATATCTTTTTGCAATCCCATTTCTTGTGTTCGGGATATTTCACTTCATGGATGCGCAAGGCATGGCGGGCATGGTCCCCGGTTTCATCCCGGGCGGTGTTTTCTGGGTTTATCTCACCGGAGCGGCTCTTATCGCTGCGGCCGTGAGCGTTTTCATCGGTAAGAAAACGGTTCTGGCAATGCAGCTTTTGGCGCTGATGCTGATTATTTTTGTGCTGACGATTCACCTGCCGGCGACCCTGAGCGACATGAATGCCGCACCGAACCTGCTCAAGGATCTGTCGCTGGCCGGCGGGGCGCTTCTTCTCTCGTGTATTGCCATGGGTGAGGCATCATCAGTCACGGAATGATGGCATATCACTGACCTGAAAGGGGTGGCGGCCAGTTTTCATTAATCAAAGAGCTGTTCCCTCAGAAACCGTGCGGCCTCGTGTCGCACCTTGTCATACTCTTCTGAGCGGTATGCCGATGTGATCACATGGGCTCCGGCATTCGGGAATGCGTGGAACTCACGCTGGTCGGGGGGCGTGCCAAGTTTGTCCTTGAACTCCAGAATGGCAGACAGCGAGACCACCTCATCCCGATTGTCTTCGTCCTTGTAATAGTATCCTGTGAAGACCGGATGCGTGATTGAAGCGTAGAGGGTGTCGCTGATCAAATCGTGTCTCATGGATTCAAGAATGCCAACTGCCTCCATCCGGTAGTGGGTATACCAGTAGCGGGCATGACCGTCATTGGCCGGTTCAAAGGTGAGGTATGGCCCGCCCATGACCAGTTCGGCGATGCGCTGGGTCCAGGCCCTGTTAAAAAAGCGCGCGCCGGGCGTGGCGAAGTCGAGGAGCGGCGCAAACAGCAGGAGCGCATCCACCCGGTCGGGGAACGCGCTTGCCAGGTAGAGCGACAAAATGCCGCCCATGGAGTTGCCTGCCAGCACCACTTTTTCTCCAAGCAGGCCGCCAATGGCCAGGGCGTGAGCGGCGTCAGCCATCAGGGAGTCGGGCTGCATGTCACCCAGCGGATCGCCGGTCCGCAGTCCGTGTCCATGCAGCCGGCTCACGTAGAGGTGGCACCCCAGGTCGCGGGCCAGACGTGCGTGGACCGGGTCGCCCTCGCCATAGCTTGCGGTGAATCCGTGGATGTATACGATGCTGCATGGCGCCTGCCGGTCGCGGTACTCGTTGTTCCAGATGATGCGCGCGTGGTTGTCGGGGCGCAGGGGACCGGACGCCAGCTCTCTCTGCCTGACCGCCTCGTGCGCCGATTCCACCGTAAAGCCGGGCTGCGGAAACGCCGGTGGCAGTGTGATTTCGGGCATCGGATCGCCGGGCCGGAACAGCCAGATCAGGAACAGCACAAAAAGACCCGAGAGGGTGAACAGGATGCGTCGCAAACCTGAGAAGCGGCCCAGGTTGTCGGTAGCGTCGCCGCTCGCGCCATATGCCTTGCCGCTAAATGTGCCATCTGCCTTGCCGCCAGCGGTGCCGCCTGCCATGCCGCCAAATGTGCCGGCATCCACGTCACCAGCGGTGCCGCCTCTCATGCCGGCATCCGTACCGCCGGATTTACCCACGGACCCGCCGCCTGATGCCGCCCCGGCAGTCCTACCCGAAGGCCCGGAAGCCCCGGAAGATGCCCCTGATGACGGATTGCCCCGCCGCTTCTTTGAATTGGATGAATTTGCCATGGCAGCAATGATATTTGTTATGAAGACGTTATTTTAAGCATATTGTGCGATATTTGCCTGGCTGCCGCAGTGCCGTCGCAATACCGCTGGAGCGGGTTGCAGGTCATCGGACGTTTCGTGATCAAAATGCAACCGCCCGCTTATTGGCAACGCAATTTTAGTATTCCAAATTCCGACAACTACATCCAGACCCCTGTTTGATGAACGCATTTCGAAACATTCTATTGACGCTGCTGCTCGCTTTATTGTTTTTTGGATCAGGACCCGCATCGTCGCAGCCCATCGGCACATGGAGGTCGTTCACCTCGCAGTCCACGGTCCTGAATGTGCTGCCGGATCCTGCCGGACGCATCTGGTCCGTGACCGAAGGCGGCATCTTCATGGTGGAGGACGGGGAGATTGCCATGAGCCTGACAACCACCGATGGCATGTACCGCATCAATCCGCGAAGCATCGTGTACGACCAGGATCGCGATCTGCTCTGGCTGGGCTACAGCGACGGAATGTTCGAGGCCTACAACCCGCGCACGGAACTCTTCCTGCAATACAATGACATAGCCCGTGCCACCCGATTCAGCCCGCGTGGCATCAACAAAATGGTTATGATGGATGGGGACCTGCTCATTGCAACGGACTTCGGCATGGTGCTGTTCGACCCCGACCGCGAAGTGACCGTAGATACCTGGTCCAACCTGGGGGATTTTCCCAGCGGGTCGCGCGTGAACGGCGTTATCATCCAGGCCGGACAGGTTTTTGCCGCTACGGCCGACGGTGTGGCGGTATCTGATCCCGATGCCGGTGACCTGGTGGTGCCGGACAGCTGGACTTCCTACGGCCAGGAGGCCGGATTTGGAGGCAATGTCACAGCGATCGTACTGTTTCAGGGCACGCCTCATGCGCTCATGGGCAATGAGATACTGCGCTTCACAGGATCGGATTGGGAACCGGCAGGGATTTTTTCCGGAACTACCATCCAGAATATATCGGTATCACAAAACGGCGATTATCTGGCCGCCTGGAACGAGAATGAGATCATGATCTGGCCGGAGCAGCCGGGAGGGACGGTCGCATTACTGGAGGACGGACTGCCGGTCAACACTGTCCGGGTGGATGATGAAAGCGGCCGGATCCTCGCGGGCAGCACAAACCAGGGGGTTTATTTGCTCAGCCTGCAAACGCGAGAAACGGAAACCCGGTTCCTGCCCGTGGGACCATACATGAACAGTTTTTCCGATCTTAATGTGCGGAACGGAATCCTGGCATCCGGATCGAACAATCTTTGGGGCCGTGCCGGACGCGGGACGTCTCAGTCCGGTTACTACCTCTACCGGGACGGACAGTGGGAGAACTACAACAACCGCACGCATCCCCTGCTACAGCAGAGAAATTTCAACAGCACCTACACCTCAACATCCGGTTCCGAATATTTCTACTTCGGTTCATGGGGACGGGGCGTAGTCCAGCACCATATCGAATCCAACGAAATAACCGTTTGGGATTCCGGGAATTCGATAATGGACGGGTTTCAGCCGGGATCCAGTTTTATTGTAGTGAGCGGTCTTGCGACAGACCGGCGGGAACACCTTTGGGTGATAAGTCGCGGCAACCCCATCCAGCCGCTTTACCGTTTTGAGCCTGATACGGAGGAGTGGACCGGCTTCCCGCGGATGACGGGAGTGGCGCAGACGGATCTGTACGAGTCGGTTTTTGTGGATTCCCATGATCAGCTCTGGATCCCCATGCAGAATGACCGCAACGAGGGCCGCGGCATGGTCGTGAAGCGGATCGGCGGCGACGGCCAGTCGGAGGGGGTCATCCTGCGCGATGATGCGGGACAGGGCAATTTGCCGAATCCAAGAGTCAACACAGTGGTGCAGGATCGTCGGGGCGAGGTCTGGATCGGGACCCAGCGCGGGCTGGCACGTTTTCCCTTTCCGCAGCGCATCATTGATGGAAGTTCGGCCGACCGTCAGGCGAGTTTCCTGATCAATGCCGACGAGCTGGCCGACTCGCCCTTTCTCCTCCGGACATCGAACGTAACCAGTATTGCCGTTAATTCAGCGAACCAGAAATGGGTTGGCACGGATGGCGAGGGTATCTGGCTTATTGATGAGGAAGGCGGACGCCACCGCGCCCTTCGCAACTTCACCACAGAAAACAGTCCGCTCATATCCAACACGGTAACGTCCGTTGCCTACGACGATGTCACCGGACAGGTTTTCATTGCAACGGATCTCGGCCTTGTCAGCTACACCGATGTGGTGCGTGGCAGCGTGGCGGAGATGGACGACCTTTTCATCTATCCCAACCCGTTTTCCTACCGGAGTGAAGACAGTGAGCGCATTGTCATAGACGGGCTTTCGGCCCAGACCATCATCCGGATACTTACCGTGGATGGTCGTCTCGTTCGGCGGCTGGAGACGCGCGGCGGGCGCGTGGAGTGGGATGTGCGGGATTTCAAGGGGGACCGGGTGGCCACCGGCGTCTATGTTGTGGTGGCGGCGGACAGCCAGAACGACCAGCGCGGCGTAGGAAAGGTGGTTGTGGTGCGATAAAAAAGCCCGACCGGATTCAGTAAAATCCAGCCGGGCTTCACAGGCATGCAAGATCTTTCGCCGGATTCTGTAGCCAGAACTGGTTTCAGAATTCGTTTATGCGGGCAGCTCGTTGCTATCTGCTCGTCTGTGGGCGCTGCGGGAACGGGTGCAGCGGCACGGATTCGGCACGGCGGTCAGCGCGGCAGCCGCGTCCATCCGGATCGCCATCGGGTCCGCACTGCGATACCGTGACCTTGCCCAATCCACGCGATTCGATGCGGTCTTCCGAGATTCCGTTTTCACGGTAGAAAGTAACCACGGAGTTGGCACGGCGCTGGCTCAGGCGCAGGTTGTACTGGTCGCCGCCCACCTGGTCGGTGTACGCATCCACACGGATCCGGTAATTGGGAGCATCCTTGAGCATCTCGACGTTCTCGCTGAGCCGGCGTGCGGCGCGGGCGTCAATGTTGGAGCGGTCAAAATCGAAGTTGATGGTCTGGAGGGTTGCAATGAAAACAGGATCGTTGGGATCCAGGGGATCTGTGCCCATTTCAATTTCCTGTCCGTCCGTGAAACCGTCGCCATCGGTGTCCGGGTTGTTCGGGTCGGTTCCGTAGACGTAGATTTCGTCGTAGTCTGTGAGGCCGTCACCGTCGGTGTCGGGGTTGAGCGGATCGGTGCGGTAGATCAGCACTTCGTCGCCGTCGGAGAGGCCGTCGCCGTCGGTATCCGGGTTGAGTGGATCGGTGCCATAGACCAGCACTTCGTCGCCATCGGAGAGGCCATCGCCATCGGTGTCGGCAACCAGCGGATCGGTACCGTACTCGTAGAGTTCCTGTCCGTCTGTAAGACCGTCGCCATCCGTATCAGGGTTGAATGGGTCCGTGCCGATCTGCAACTCAATGTGATCGGGAACGCCGTCACCGTCGGAATCCAGCGTGAGGTCTTCTACGACTTCTTCCGTAGTCCGGCATCCGCCGAGCATTATTGCGGCACCGAAAAATAATAACAGGGCAAAAGTGGAAAATTTTGAATGTTTCACAGAATTTCTCCGGTAAGAGTTGCGGTTAATTGGGATGTTGGACGGACCCGTCCGGGTGACGCAAACCCGTAGTCTGTCAAAAGAAATCAAAAATTGCGTTAAAAGTAAATATAGCAAAAAAACGGGGCGATATTTGAATGATGCAAGGTTGGCTGAAAATTTTTATTTCCCGGACCATTCTTGCAGGGGCTATGAGGATTTCTTATATTTGCAGTCTGTCAAAAAATGTTCTTTTATTGATGAACGGGGCTATAGCTCAGCTGGCTAGAGCGCTTGCATGGCATGCAAGAGGTCCGGGGTTCGAATCCCCGTAGCTCCACTTTGAGGAAACGGGCTCATACGGAATAATCGATGGGCCTTTTTCGTTCAGAGTATGGGGTAAGTCCTGCACGACCAGCTCCCTCTCAACTCCGTCAGGACCGGAAGGTAGCAGCGGCCGGAGGTTGTAGCGGTGCGATGCAGATCGCTTACCCCATTTTTTTATCCTCCCGCCTGGCTTTCACGCTCGCCTTCCAAGCCCATCCATCTTTCCAGGTCCACCCATCTTGTTGTCCCATTCGGTTTAGCCGCCTGATTTCAACTGTGTCAGGATGCCCTCCGCAATCTTCTCAGCGTGCATGCGGGCGTTTTCGATGAACCATTTGCTGGTGTTCAGCCCACCGCATACAACCCCGGCCAGGTAGACGCCGGGCACGTTGCTCTCATGGGTCTGTTCATGGTGCCGGGGGATGCGCTCCTCGCCCTCAAAACGGATACCGATGCGTTCAAGCAGGGAGAAATCGGGTTCGTAGCCCGTCATGGCCATCACAAAATCGTTCTCGATCGTGCGGATGCCTTCGGGAGTGCGCACCACCACCTCCTTCTCGCGGATCTCGACCATCTCCGAATTGAAATAGGCGCGGATGGAGCCCTCCCGGATCCGGTTTTCGATATCCGGCCTCACCCAGTACTTGACCGACTCCTTGATGTGCGGTTCGCGAACGACCATGGTCACTTCCGATCCGCAGCGGAACGACTCCAGGGCCACATCCACGGCCGAATTTCCGGCCCCCACCACAAGCACTTTCATGAAGGCGTAGGGGTGGGGCTCGTCGTAGTAGTGCATCACCTTGGGGAGATCCTCGCCAGGGACGTTCATGCGGTGCGGCAGGCCGTAGAACCCGCTGGATATGATGACCTTGCTGCTGTCGTAGGTTCCCTTGTCGGTGGAGACTGTGAAACGGCCGTCTTCGCCGCGGACATCCCGGACCTCCTCGTAGAGCTGCAGCGGCAGTTCGTAGCTTTCTGCTACACGCCGGTAGTATTCAAGCGCCTCGCGGCGAGTGGGTTTTGTGCCATGCGAGATGAAGGGCACACCGCCTATTTCCAGCCGGTCGGAGGTGGAAAAGAACGTCATGTTGGTCGGATAATGGAACACGGAGTTGACCAGGCATCCCTTGTCGATGATGCGGAAAGGCAGGTTACGCTGCTTGAGAGCTATGCCGCATGCGAGCCCGATGGGACCAGCGCCGATAATGGTGATCATTCGAAATCCTCGTCTCCTTCAGGGTCGAACGGGGGGTCGTCCGGCATGATCTTGCTGTACTCGGGCAGATCACGGAACTGCACGCTGTACAGGTCCTTGCGCCGGTCCTTCAGCGGCATCACCGTACCGGAGTGGCGTGTGCGCCGCAGCACTTCGGTGTCCACATCGGCCAGGACCACCATCTCGGTGTTTTCATCCGACAGGGCGGCAATGCCGTCGCGGCTGAACGGGAAATCGGAAGGCGTGAAAATGGCCGACTGAGCATACTGGATGGCCATGTTCTCCACAGATGGGATGTTCCCGGTGGTACCGGCCATGGCCACGTAGATCTGGTTTTCGATGGCGCGGGCCTGGGCGCAGGTACGCACGCGGGTGAAACCGTGGCGCTCATCGGTACAGAACGGCACAAAAAGGATATTGGCGCCGTTGTCGACGGCGTACCGGGCCATCTCGGGAAACTCCACATCGTAGCAGACGTTGATGGCGATCTTGCCGCGGTCGGTGTCGAAAACCTTGGGGATGGATCCCGGCTGCACACCCCACCACAGGCTCTCGTCGGGCGTGATGTGGATCTTGTACTGCTTCTCGTAGGTGCCGTCGCGCCGGAAAAGGTAGGAGACATTGAACACATTGTCCTGCTCCAGGGTGAAATGCGAGCCGCCAATGATGTTGATGTTGTAGCTCAGCGCCATGTCGCGGAAAAACTCGATGTACTGCTCGGTGTACTTGTCGAGTTCGCGCGCGGCCAGTCCGGGACGTTTTTCCTGCTCGAAACTAAGCAGCTGCGTGGTGAGAAGCTCCGGAAACAGGACGAAATCGGATTTATAGTCGGAGGCCACATCCACAAAGTACTCGATTTGTGTGGTGAAGTCATCGAAGTTGGCGATCTTGCGCATCTGGTACTGGACGCAGCAGATGCGCACCGGCATGGAGGTGATGCGCTGCTTGGGGGCCTGGGCCTGGTATTCGAAGTTGGTCCACTCCAGCAGGGCCGCGTAACCGCACGAATCGGAGTCCTCGTCCAGGTAGTTGGTGATGATGCGCTTGACGACAAAGTCGTTCTGCAGCTGGAATGTGAGCACCGGGTCGTAGACTTTTTTGTTCATGACCGAACGGACGTAGGTGTAGATGTCCATTTTGTCCTGGTGCTTGTGATAGTTGGGCAGCCTTCCGCCCACCAGGATCCGGCGCAGGTTGAGCCGGCGGCACAGTTCGGTACGCTCCTCGTAAATGCGCCGCCCGATTTTCATGTCGCGGAATTCCGGGTCCACCATCACCTCGATGCCGTACAGCGTGTCGCCTTCGGGATCGTGGTTGCGGATGTACCCGTCGTCGGAGATCTCTTCCCAGGTGTGGTCAAAGGTGTATTCGTCCAGGTCGAGGATGAGACTGTTGCTCGACCCGATCAGCTGGCCTTCGAAAAAGACACCGATCTGACCCTCCTTGAAATGCTTGAGCTGGGAGCGGAAAGAAGGGTAGTCATAGGGCTCCATGTCCGGAAAGCATTTGAGCTGCAGTGCTTTGACGGCCTTGAAATCTTTCAGCTCAAGGGGACGGATCTCAAGGCTGGGATTGCTCTGATCAATGGTCATAGTGCTATGGGGAGATATGGGAATTGGTTGGATTATTTCAGGGTTAAAGTTATGAAACCGCCCTGAGTGTTACAAAAACGGGTTTTTTTTGTATTATCGGGAGTGGTGCTTGCGGGGGCTTGCCGGCTTCGAAAACAGGGCTCTGAGGCACCATCTGAAACAGCGGCACCATGAGAAACAGCGGCACCATGAGAAACAGCGGGGCCATCTGAAACAGCGGTTCCACCCGAAACAGTTCGGTTCCGAATAATTTGGTTCCGCAAAAACATATCCGGATATAATGGGAAACAGCAAACGAAAAACCGTGGCCGAGTCACGTTCGGTCATGCACCGGCTGGTAATGCCGGAAGACAGCAACACCCTGGGGACGCTAATGGGCGGGGTGCTTATGCATTGGATGGATATGTGCGCCGCCATTGCCGCGCGCCGGCACAGCAATACGTATGCCATGACCGTGACTGTGGACCGGGTGCAGCTCGTGAGCCCGGTGCGGATGGGTGAGGTGGTGATCCTGGAGGCGGAGATCACGCGGGCTTTCCGGACATCCATGGAGATCGGGATGCGGGTGGTTGCCGAAAACCTGGATACGGGGAAAAAGCGACTGTGCGCAAGCACCTTCTATTCTTTCGTAGCTGTTGACAAGGAAGGGAACACCCAGGCTGTTCCGGAGGTGGTTCCGGAGACGGACGAGCAGAAACGACGGTATCGCGAGGCGGAAAAAAGGCGTTCGGAGCGCCTGGAAGATGCCGCCCGGATTCGGGAAGAGGCCGAGGCGTTCGGGTCGGGGTAGGTTCAGGAGTTGCCTGGAGAAGTTTCACTCCAGCCGGTCAGCTATAACGGCACTTCGGCGCCATCGGCAGCACTAGATTTCACCCCGGACATTCCACCAGCCAAGTGCCCGGCAACCAGTGCACCTGCCTGCAAGTAAATTAGCGTACGACGGTCATTGTCATGGTCTCGGTGCGTCCTTCCGCCCGCAGCACGGCAATGTAGACCCCGCTGGCCATCTGCCCGGCGTCAAAGGTCACGAACTGGGACCGCCCCTCCGTCACACCATCAAAAATGGTGGCCACGCGCCGTCCGAGGACGTCATAGACGGAAATTTCGGCCGGACCCGGCTCTGCCAGATGGAACTCAATGATGGTGGATGAGTTGAACGGATTCGGGAAATTCTGGTAAATGGTGGCCCGTTCTGCGAGTTCACGTGAAAGATCGTATTCCCCCGGCGGACTGATCCCGAAGTCGCGTCCGCGGGCTGCAGCGACCTGGCTTCGCAGTTCGGCGACATTTTCCCCCCAGGCGTATACAAATCCGGTTCGTATGCGCGCATAGGGATGCAGAGTGAACGGCCCGCTGGATGTGACGAGGGAAATGTCGGTACCTGAGATGGTGGTGCGCTCGGTGCCTGCAGTGAGCGACAACCGCTTCTCGGCGTTCGTGAACCCGTCGAGATTGGCCAGGTCCTGCCGGTAAAAAATACCGAAACGGAGGCTGTCTTCCCGTGAGCGGGCATCAGGAAGTGACATGGGCGAAGCGTTGTCGATGGCAAACGCACTGGCTACCGCACCGAGATGGGCCGATGTCACATACGGCCCGCCGCCCGGAGCAAACGCATAGATCAGACTGTCCTCCGCCACGAAACCCGTCGAATTGTTTCCAGCATCACGAATGTCCCAGTCGTTGAACAGCCCCACGTACATATCACGATACGTGTTCATGCTGGAGTTGGTCACCTCGTAGATGACGATGACAGCCTTGTCGAGATCCGGCTGGGTGAAGGCATAGGTCTTCATATCGATCCTCAGATCCCGGGCAATGGGGTGTTTCGAAGACCGGAACACGGCGAATCCATCCAGATCGGAAACCGTTGGCGTATTGCGGAACCGGAAGTTTTCCTCCGGCAGGAAGTGCCGGCTGATCTGGGTCGTCTCGCGCACCTGGTTGACCACCACATCCGCCGGGTTCACCATGAAATCGAGATCGGCCTCCGCCGCAATCATCAGTCCGCCTTCAAAAAGCACATTTTCGTAGTCGCCGGGCAGGAAACCGATGCCGCCGGAAGAGGAGAGGGCATCCATGTAGCCGATGGTGCCGTCGGACGAGAAAGAGGCGGTAATGGTGTTGATATCGACGATATCAAACAGCAAACGCTCGTATTCCAGCATGAAGAAGTCGCTGTAACCGGTGGCCGGATCCGAAAAACCAAGCCGGAACAGCGGGATCTCGGTCAGCTCGTAATCACGGGAGATGTCGATGTCGAACGTGACCGTGAACGACTGGCCGGTGTTGATGGCGCCGGTGCTGCGGCTTTCGGGTGAAACGCGTATCCCATCCTGCATGATTTCAAGAAGCAGGGTGGATGCGGCCGTGCGCTCGCCATGGTTGACGCCTTCCAGGGTCAGTTTGCCTTTCTCACCGATATTGATCTTGCGCCCGCTGCTGGTCTCAAAAGCGAAATCGGTTATGCGCAAGCCGGGTTTCAGGTTTACAAGGGCTGCGTGTGCGTCAATGAGCCCCGTGCCAAGCCGGTTCTGGTAGATGGCGCTGGGGTTGGCGGCGTAAAGCGAGCGGGCGTTTGTCCGGATCTGGCTGGCAATGCGCTGCGGGCTCCAGTCGGGGTTGGCGGCTTTGATGAGCGCGGCCAGTCCGCTGACCACAGGGGTTGCCATGGAAGTGCCGGTGTTGCGCTGGTAAGTGGGCGCCCACTGGTTGTTGTCGGCAAAGTAGTCGAAAAAGGTGCTCATCACGCCTTCGCCCATGGCAAAGACGTCCACATAGAATCCGTAGTTGGAGAAATTGGAGATCACGTCGTCATACTCCCGTCGCACAGACCCCACCGTTAGCACGTCATCATAGGCGGCAGGATAGAACAGCACGTCGCTGCCGTTGTTGCCCGCGGCGGCCACCACAAGGGAACCGGACGCGGTGGCAAAGGCAACCACATCCCTCCCGAATTCGGAAAAATTCGTGCCGCCGAAACTGCAATTGATGATGTCGGCATCGTTGATGGCGGCGTACAGGATCCCCTGGAATCCGTAGGCGATGCTGCGCGGGTAATCGCGGGTGCCTCCTGTTTTGACAGGCATGTAGATGGCGTTGAATCCGGTTCCTGCCACGCCTATTCCGTTGTCGGTGTCGGCGGCGGCAATGCCGGCCACATGCGTGCCGTGGGTTGAGAAGTTGCCCACCGGGTTGCCGTTCTGGACCGGCTGTTCACCGGCGAACACATCCCCGCTCTCCCAGAAATTCCACCCGATGGTGTCGTTCTGGATCGTCCATGGGAAAAACTGGTCGGCGCGTCCGGGCTCGGGGTTGCGCCAGAGCTTGCCGGCAAGGTCGGGATGGTCGTAGTACACCCCGCTGTCCACAATGGAGATGACCACATCGGGTGAACCCTGCGAGACGGCCCACGCCTTGAAGAAGTTCTGGTAGGCAAAGTAGTCATGGCCCACAGTGCCGATGAGCGGATCGTTAGGTGTGAACTGATCGGTGGTATGGTGGACGAAGTGCGGTTCGGCGTAGACCACGCCGGGGAGCTTGCGGATTTGGCCGGACAGTTCCAGCGGATCGTCGCCGGAGGTGTAGTGGATGAAAAAGGTGCGCTCGAAACCGTCAGCCAGTTCCTGCAGGAGGTCAGGCCGGGAACCGGCGCGTTTCATGCGGGCCACCCCGCCGGCAGCGCCCGGACGGAAGACCGGGTCCATGGTTGTGGCGCCAAACGACTCCATGTGCGCCTGCAGCAGTGCGTCCGGCCCGGCTCCGGGATCCACATCCACCAGCCCGTCTTTCATCCGGATCTCCCCGTTTGATTCCTGGAAGCGGCTCATCCAGGTCCCTTCATCCTCCAGTTTGACGATCACGACGCCGGGCAGGTATTCGGGTGTATCGGAGGCGGTGCCAGCGGATGCGGGCAGTGCGCATGCAAGAAGGACCAGAGCCAGCAGCATCCCGAGAAGCTGTTGAGCGTGGGAAAGGGGATTCTGAGCGCCCGGGAGGGAGGCACGGAACCGGAAGAAAAATGTTCCGGTAGGGCATCCGGGGTGGAAGCGATCCGCCCGCAAAGCGGCGGCGGACGGCATGCCGGACTGCGCTGCCGGCAGGGTTGCAAGTTGCGGCGGGTTTGTTCTGGCGTTCATCGTGTAATAGTCAAGATACTGTGGTCGATGCGGTTACGGGGAATGCTGGCAGTCTGATGCGCTCTGCCGCGGCGGTGGTTCCCGGGCTGTGATCCCACTAATCCATAATAATGGATATTTTTTCAAATAGTTGCCATAACCTTGGTTTTGGAACCCAGCGTTCATTCGATATATTAGCCTTAAGAAGGTCTTTTGTTTACGGGGGCGTTTTTTGCCGGGGGGTGGCCAGTGTGACCATTATGGCTGGCTGATCTGCCATGTTTTTTCCCGGTGAAGGTGCGGTTTCCATCCCCAAATATTAATCTGAATGACAATGATGAACAGATTACGGTCGAACAGTTTCCGGTTGCTCTGTCTGTCCCTATCCACCCTATTTATTCTGGCCATGACCAACGATACCAGTGCCGGGGAACCTTCCCCGGGCTCCGATGACGCCTCAATTTCTTTTTCCCGCTCCCTTTACGATACGTACGACAACTACCGTGAGCCGTCGCTGAACCACCGGCGCTTCAAACACAAGGACATTGTGCCGCTGATCCGCGCGCTTGAGTCGCATCCGGACGTCACGCTCTACCAGGAGGGCTATTCCACCGAGGGGCGTGAGATCTTCCGCCTGACCATCGGCTCGGGCGACATCCCGGTGCTGCTCTGGTCGCAGATGCACGGCAACGAGCCCACCGCCACCATGGCGCTGTTCGACGTTTTCCGTTTCCTGACGGCCGACGATGAGTTCAACGAGGTCCGCGCCGGGATCCTGGAAAACATCACCATCCACGCCGTGCCGATGCTCAACCCCGACGGCGCCGAGCGCTACCAGCGCCGCACCGCTTTCGGCATCGACATGAACCGCGATGCGCTGCAGCTGCAGGCCCCCGAATCGCGCATTCTCAAGCGCCTGCGCGACGAGACCGGCGCCGAGTTCGGCTTCAACCTGCACGACCAGAGCATCCGCTACTCGGCCGGCGACACCCCCAAGAGCACGGTCATCGCCTTCCTGGCCCCGGCCTTCGATGAAGAGCGCAGCATCAACCCGGTCCGCGAGCGCAGCATGCTCCTGATCGCCCAGCTCGACCGCATGCTTCAGGAGTACATTCCCGGACACGTGGCCACCTTCTCTGACACCTTCGAGCCCCGCGCTTTTGGCGACAACATCCAGAAATGGGGCACCAGCACCATCCTGGTGGAAAGCGGCGGCCTCAAGGGCGACCCCGAAAAGCAGTACATCCGCAAGATGAACTACCTGCTGCTGCTCGAGTCGTTCCGCTCCATCGCCGGCGGCGGCTACCGGGAGTACACCGTGGAACAGTACGAGGCCATCCCGCCCAACCGCCTGCGCCTTCACAGCGTCATCTTCCGCAACCTCACCGTGCCGTTCCGCGAGTACGAGTTCCAGATGGACCTGGCCGTCAACCGCACGGAAGTGAACACCAACGGCGCCACCGATTTCTACAAGCGCGGCACCGTCAGCGAAGTCGGCGACCTCTCCGTCTTCAACGGCTTCGAGGAGGTGGACGCCACCGGCCTGCGCGTCGATTCCGGCATGGTCTACCCCGACATTTTCGCCACCGAGACAGAACTGGAACGGGTGGATGTGCTTGCGCTCCTGCGCGCCGGCTATACCGCCGTACGGGTGGAGGAGCCGTCCGAAGGCCGCCACACCGACTTCCCGCTAAACATTCTGGGTCCCACCGCGCGCCAGCCGTCCGGGTTCAAGATCGGCCACTCGGCCAACCTGGTGCTGTGGCGCGACGAGCAGGTCGCCTATGCGGTCATCAACGGGTTCCTTGTGGATGTGGCCGGCGCCCGGAGCGCGGGCGATGCGCTCGAAAACGTCGGCAATGCGTTGATCTACCGGTAAGCGTTCGCGGGGGCCCGGGTCCCCATCCACCAGAAACAATCACTTTGGCACTTTTGAAACCATGGATATCCAACCGTCACTGATCGTACTTTTACTGGCCCTGTTCACCCTGATGTCGGCGTGCACGTCCCAGGAACCGGAATCCGGCCGGGACGCCGTGCCCGGGCGCGAAACCTCCGGGCTGGAGCAGCAGATCCGCGCGATCACCGATGCCGCCGAGGGCGACTACGCCGTGGCGTTCATCGATGCCGGCAATCCGCGGACGAGCGTGTTCATCGACGCCGACGAGTGGTTCCACGCGGCCAGCACCATGAAGACGCCGGTGATGATCGAGGTGTACCGGCAGGCGATGGAGGGCAGGTTCGGCCTGGATGATACCCTTCCGGTGCGCAATGAGTTCGCGAGCATCGCCGACGGCGAAAAGTACAGCCTGAGCGTTGATCGCGACAGCGGCGACGCGCTCTATGACCATCTGGGCTCGGAGATGTCGATCCGCGAGCTGGTCTACTCGATGATCGTACGGAGCGGCAACCTGGCCACCAACATCGTCATCGAGCATGTGGGGGCCGACAATGTGAACCGCACCATGGCGGAAATGGGCGCCGACGGCATCCGCGTGCTGCGCGGTGTGGAGGACATGGCCGCTTTCCGCGAGGGCATGAACAACGAGACCACGGCCCGCGGAATGGCCGTCATGTTCCTGCGCCTGGCCGAGGGGAGCATCCTGGATGAGCAGCATCGCGGGGAGGTGCTGGATGTGCTGAAGGACCAGCATTTCCGCGACATGATCCCGGCGCTGCTGCCGGATGATGTGACCGTTGCGCACAAAACGGGGTGGATCACCGGCGTGCGGCACGACTCCGGCATTGTCTACCTGCCTGATGGACGCGCCTACGTGCTGGTGGTACTGTCTAAAAACGTGCCCGACCGCGCGGACGCCAACCGCACCGGTGCCGAAGTCTCGCGGCTTGTCTACGATTTCATGATGGATGAGGGGTGAGGCCTGTTCAAAACCGGAGTAACATAATGGATGCCATGAATCCTGTTGGAATAGTGCTTGCCGCCTGTTTGCTGATCGCTTTGATGCCGGATGCGGCTTCCGCCCAGACCGATCGGACCCGGGAAAAGCCGCTGGCCGGCGACCCGCTGGGGGGCAGGGTGATCGTGGTGGATCCCGGTCACGGCGGTACGGCGGATTACGACGATTACCGCGTGGGTCCCGGCGGGGAGCGCGAGGAGTGGATCAACCTGAGGGTGGCGCTGCTACTGCGCGACAAACTGGAAGAGCGCGGCGCGCAGGTGCTGATGACGCGCACGGAGGATGAGGAGGTGGCGCTGAGCGACCGTGCCCGTCTGGCGGTTGAAAACGAGGCCGACGTCTTTGTCTCGGTGCACCACAACGCCACGGCCGATCCCGAAGTCAACTTCCCCATCGTCTATTTTCACGGAAACGCCTCCGAAAACGGTGCGTCCGTGATGCTGGCCACAGCGATGGCCGACCGCATGAACCAGTACCTGTTCGATGGCAGGGCGCCGGTGAGCGTGGTCTCCGACCATACCATATTCCCGACCGCCGGCACCGGGGTGCTGCGCCATTCATACGGCATACCCGGGGTGATCGTGGAAGCGTCCTTCTTCACAAACCCGGAGGAGGAGCAGCGGCTTCGCGACCCTGAGTACAACCGTCTGGAAGCCGAGGCGTATGTGATGGCGCTGGAGGATTTTTTCTATCAGAGGCACCCGGAGATCGTGGAAAAGTACAGCCTGGTGAGTCTGCCGCCGTTTGAGGTTTTCCAGGAGGCGGGACGCATGTCCGAGGAGGCGCTGCTGTGGAAGGAGGATTATGAGGAGGGCAGGCGCCTGATGGCGTCGGATGCCGACCTGGAGCGGGCGCTTGAACTTTTGACAAGGTCCGCGCGTTCCTTTCCAGACTCCTGGGTGGCTGGAAAAGCGCACCTCGCGCGGGCAGAGATCATGCAGCGGCTTGGCGAAAAAGAGCAGGCGGAGACAATACGGCGGCGTGCGGCTGAGTTTTATGTAGTACCGTAGCAGGAAATACGCGGTGTCTTTCGGTGACTTTACCCTTTGCCAACCGCAAAAATCATCTTTTTTTCGTAGCTTTCACTACTACCGAGAAAAAATCAACTGAGAATATGAACAAAAGATTTGCACTTTGGGGCGGACTTGTACTCGCCCTGGCCATCGTGGCTTTCGTTATGGTCCGGCTCGCCGATGAAGATCCGGCTCAGCCGATGCCCGAACCTGTCGCCGTCAATTCCAATTCCAATGCCGGTGCTGATGTCTCCGGAAACAGCAACGCTGATATCCTGGCGCCCAGGCCGGAGGACTGGACCAAGGGCAACCCCGATGCCAGCGTGGTAGTCGTGAAATACAGTGACTTTCAGTGTCCGGCGTGCCGTTTTTACGCTTCGATGGACGACCGTCTCAGCGAGGAGCTTGCCGATGATGTGCTGTTCATCTATCGCCATTTTCCGCTGAGGAACTTCCAGTTTTCGCGCCTGGCCTCGAGGTACACGGAAGCTGCCGGACGGCAGGATGCCTTCTGGGGGATGCACGACCTCATTTTCATCAACCAGCAGCGCTGGTCGCGCAGCGAAGCCGAGCCGATTTTCCGGCACTTTGCGGAGTCCCTTGAGCTTGACATGGAGCAGCTTGACCGCGACCTGGAAGACCCGGCGATTGAAGAGCGGATCGATGCGCATTACAGCGAAGGTCAGCGCCTGGGCGTGCGCGCGGTTCCGACCATTTTCATCAACGGTGAGGCCATCCGGAGCCCCAACTCCCTGGATGCCTACCGCGACCTGATCCTTTCCTACAAGTAGCAACTGGCGGCATGGCGCGCAGCTGCCATCCACCAAGACACTTTCAAACCGCTGCCCGCTCCCGGGGCGGTCGACTATTTCAGAAACATCCATGACCCGACCTGTAAAACGCTCCTCATCACCGTTTGCATGGGTTGTCGCTTTCATTGTCATCGCTTTGATCGGGTTTGCCGATGCCATGTACCTTGCGGCTTCCCACTACATAGGCGCGCTGCCGACATGCACCATTGTGGCGGGATGCGACGAGGTGGCGCTGAGTGAGTATTCCACCATTGGCCCGATCCCCGTGGCGGTTTTCGGAGTGCTTTTTTACACGGTCATGCTCATCGCTTCGGTGGTTTGGCTGGATGTGCGCAATTCCGTTGCCCTGCGCTATCTGCCCTTCCTGACCGTTCCGGCTTTCCTTTTCTCGATGTGGCTGGTGTATTTGATGATCTTTGTCATTGAAGCAATTTGCGTCTACTGCTTTGTTTCGGCCGGCACCACCACGCTGCTGATGCTGCTTTCGCTGCACCTCCGACGCCAGGTGTAGCCCGGAGCGCGGGCGAACCTTCTGGATTGCCGCGATGATAATGCGTATATTGCAGTGTTGAACAACCAAAACAGGTTGGGGGTGCTTGTACGCACGGGCTGAGATCATACCCCGATCACCTGAACCGGGTAATACCGGCGTAGGGAAACCTTGCCGATCATGATGCGGGCGCTACCGGCGACCTGCCTTGCCGATCGGAAACAGCTCATCTGATGTACAGCGCCTTCAAATTGAAGAACTCAAAATTTGGAGGAGCTATGAAATCCATACTTTACGCAGTAACCGTACTGCTGCTGGCCGGCGGCCTTGCCGAAACGGCGGCACAAACCGTATCCGGTGTGGTGCGCGACGCCCAGACCCGCGAGCCGCTTGCCGGGGCGACCGTTATTCAGGTCGGCACCACGCACGGCACCACGACGGATGCCGACGGCAGCTATGAACTACGGATCGTTGATCGTCCGCCCGCGATGGTGGAAATCCGCTTCCTGGGCTATGAACCGCATCAGATCCGCGTGAACTGGAGCGGCGAGCGCCAGGAGAATGTCAGCCTCATTCCGGCCACCATTGTCAGCGACGATGTGCTGGTGGAGGCCTTCCGCGTGGATGAGCGGTCCCCGGTCACCTTTTCGAATGTGACACGAGAAGAGATCGAGCAGCGCAATCTCGGTCAGGACCTGCCGGTACTGCTGGAAATGAGTCCGTCCGTCATCAGCAGTTCCGATGCCGGGGCCGGTATCGGCTACACCGGACTGCGCATCCGCGGCGTGGATCCGCAACGAATTAACGTCACCGTCAACGGTATTCCGTTGAACGACTCAGAGTCGCACGGCGTCTTCTGGGTGAACATGCCCGATTTTGCGTCGTCACTGGACCAGGTACAGATCCAGCGCGGCGTGGGCACGTCGGCGCACGGCCCGGCCGCTTTCGGGGCTACGGTGAACCTGCAGACCACCACGCTTCAGGCCGATCCGTACGGCGAGATCAACAGCAGTGCGGGGTCTTTCAACACCTTCAAAAACAACATCCGCGTGGGTACCGGGCTGATGGCCAACGGCTGGGCCTTCGACGGCCGGCTGTCCTACATCACTTCGGACGGCTACATTGAGCGGGCATCGTCCGATCTGCGCTCTTTCTTCATCTCCGGCACGCGCCACACCGACAACGGCCTGCTCAAGCTGAACGTGTTTTCGGGACAGGAGGTGACCTACCAGGCATGGTACGGCGTAGACCGTGACCAGATCAGGGAGAACCGGCGTTTCAATCCCGCCGGCATCTACACCGATCCGGACGGGGAAGTGCGGTTCTACGACAACCAGACCGACAATTACACCCAGACCCACTACCAGCTCCACTATTCCCGGCGGCTGGGAGAGCGCCTGTCCGGCAACCTGTCGCTGCACTATACCCGCGGGGCCGGCTACTATGAGGAGTTCCGCCAGAATAACTCGCTCTCATCGTACGGTTTTGCGCCGGTCACGATCGGCTCTGAGGTCATTACGCGCACCGACCTTGTGCGGCAGCGGTGGCTGGACAACCACTTCGGCGGCTTCACCTTCTCGACCGATTACCAGGGTGGCGACAACTGGCAGCTTACGTTCGGCGGCGGCCTGAACTACTACGACGGCGACCACTTCGGAGAGATCGTGTGGACCCGCGTGGCGAGTCCGGCCGAGCTGGGCGACCGCTACTACGACAACAAAGGCACAAAATGGGACGGCAACTTCTACACCAAGGCGCTCATCGACCTATCGGAGCGGCTCACCCTCCTTGCCGACCTGCAGGTGCGCCACATCGACTACACGCTGGACGGCATCAACAATAATCAGCGCATTCTGGACGACAACCACCAGTACACATTTGTCAATCCCAAGGCCGGCCTGAGCTATTCCCTCGGCGATCTTGGCCGCGTTTACGGTTATTTCGGCATCTCCAGCAAGGAGCCGGTCCGACGCGATTTCACCGATGCCACCGAGAACTACCAGCCCAGCCACGAGACGCTCTACAATGTGGAAGCCGGCTACCGGGGTGGATGGGAACGGCTTCGCTTCGGCTTCAACGCCTACTACATGCGATACGACAATCAGCTCATCAACACCGGCGACATCAACGATGTGGGCGACCCGGTGCGCACCAACGTGCCGGACAGCTACCGCGCCGGAATTGAGATGGAGGCGTCGGTGCAGATAACGGGCGGCCTCAACTGGAGCGGAAATGTGGCGCTGAGCCGGAACCGCATCCCCGAATTCGTTGAGCGCATCGACCGCTACGATGAAAACTGGGCGTTTGTCGGGCAGGAAGAGATCCTACATGAAAACACGTCCATTGCGTTTTCGCCGTCAGTGACCTCGGCCTCGCAGCTCAGCTGGCAGGTTGGCAATGGTCGTGTGGACTGGTACTCCCGCTATGTGGGCCGTCAGTACCTGGACAACACATCCAACCCCGACCGGACGCTGGACCCCTGGTGGATCAACGACCTTCGGCTTTCCTGGGATTGGGGCGGGCTGCAGTATGTCCGTAATGTGCGCCTTCAGTTCATGGTCAACAATATTTTCGACCACATGTACGAATCGAACGGCTACACTTTCGGCTACTTTGCGGGAAGCCAGGAGATCAGGGAGAACTACTACTTTCCGCAGGCCGGCCGGCATGTGCTCGGCGGGATATCGGTATCGTTCTGATATCCGCTGCTGATGCGGCACGGGTTGCAGTGGCTGCAAGCATCCCGTGCCGTTGTCGCGCAACGGTTGACCGGTGGAAAGCTGGCGCAGGATTCCTATATTATTGCGTTGTAACCCGAATCCCTGCTTTCGCTCCGCAAAATGCCTGAACCCGAACTCTATACCGTTTTCCAGACGCTCGGCATATCGCTGCTGATGGGCCTGCTGGTAGGCATGCAGCGCGAGCTTCAGGATACCACCATCGCGGGGTTCCGGACCTTTGCCATTGTCACGGTGTTCGGGACGATCTGCGGTTTCCTTGCCCAGTATTTTACTCCGGTCATTCTGGGATTCGGCCTTCTTGGCGTGGTCACCATCATCGTGGTCGGCAACATGATGAAGATGAAGAGCGGGAGCACCGAATTTGGTATGACCACGGAGATATCCATCCTGCTCATGTACGGCGTTGGAGCTTATATCACCATGGGACCGTGGGTGATCGGCGCCGCCGTGGCGGGCAGCACGGCGATCCTGCTGCAGCTCAAACCCCAGTTCCGGGGTGCGCTTGCGCGACTGGAGAGCAAGGATATCAAGGCGATCATGCAGTTTGTGCTGATCACCTTCATCATCCTCCCGATACTGCCGAACCAGACATTCGGTCCGTTCGATGTCGTCAACCCTTACCGCACGTGGCTGCTTGTTGTGCTGATAACCGGGATCAGCCTGGGCGGTTACCTGGTTTACAAATTCATGGGCGACCGGGCCGGCACGGCACTTGGCGGCATGCTTGGGGGGATCATTTCCAGCACGGCCACTACGGTGAGCTATGCCCGCATAGCAAAGCAAACACCCTCAGCCGGATTCCACGCGGCCGTTGTGGTTGTCATTGCATCGGCCATGGTCTATTTCAGGGTGGCCATTGCCATCCTCATTATGGCCCCGGACTTTTTTTACCAGATGATCTGGCCGATTGTCATGATATTTGGCGTAAATCTGGCGGTTGCCTGGTACTTTTACCGGCAGACAAAGAAAGTTGAGCATGAGATGCCTTCACAGCGCAACCCCAGCGAGCTTCGAACGGCATTGACATTCGGCGGCCTATATGTCCTCATCCTGCTGGTCATCGCTGCCACTACGGAGTACCTTGGCTCCGAAGTTCTTTATCTGGTTGCCGGCATCTCGGGCCTGGCAGACATGGATGCCAT